>NZ_JAYRST010000012.1:0-58303 GCF_041920015.1 Phenylobacterium sp. | reverse complement strand
GCTTCAACAAGCTTAAACACTTCCGCCGCTTCGCAACCCGCTACGACCGCCTCGCCGCCCACTACCTGGCCTTCATACACCTCGCCGCGTCCATGATCTGGATGCGCTGAATGTCGATTGGACCTAGCTCCGATGGGACGGCTTTCTCGCGACCAGGTCGATCAGCGCCGACATGCCCAGATGGCCTTGGCCTTCGTGCAGTTCGCCGTCGTACTCGGTGAGTTGGAGGATGTCGAAATCGCTGAAGGCCTCTTCCAGCAGTTCCCGCGTGTAGAGGTGTTCGCGCTGGCTCGGTCCCCCGGTGGCGTAGGCGAGCTGTTCGGGCCTGTAACCTTCCATGAGGATGAGGCCGCCTCGCTTCAGCGTGTGCTTCATGCCCTCGAAAATCACGGATCGGAGTTCGGGAGCGGCGAACTGGATAAAGATGGCCACGACCACGTCGAACCGTTCGGCCGGCCATTCCCAATCTTCAATCCGCGATAGTCGGTAGTCGACAGTCGCGCCCTTCTGGGCGGCAAGTCGACCGGCCTTGCTCAAACCGATTTCCGATGCGTCGAAGGCCGTTACGTTCAGCCCTTCCGAGGCCAGCCACACGCTGTTTCGTCCCTCTCCGTCGGCGACGGCAAGAGCGCTTTGGCCTGGTTCGAGAAGATGAGCGCAGGATGTCAGGAAGCGGTTGGGGTCGACGCCGAACACATAGTCTGACCCCGAATATCTTTGATCCCACATCAGTTATCTCCGTTCCGGGGTCCGTCCTATTGCAAGCTTGCGCGATGACAAGGGTGATGAGGAGGGGTCAGCTCCAGATCGCCGCTGCGCTGCGCCACAGCATGTAGGCGGCGACCGCGAAGATCAGGATGGCGAAGAGGGTGTTGAGTGCGCCCTTGTGAGCCGACAGCCGCTTCGAAAGCGCCGCGCCGACCAAGCCCCCGGCTACGCCGCCGCCGATGAACACGGCCGCGAGCGGCCAATCGACCAGGCCTGACAACGCATAGTTCAGCGCGGCTGTGAGCCCGAAGGCGGCGACGGCGACCAGTGACGAGCCGACGGCGTTGCGCATCGGCATCCCGGTCGAAGCCATGAGACCGGGCACGATCAGGAAGCCGCCGCCGATGCCGAAGAAGCCTGAGAACAGCCCGGTGACCCCGCCATAGCCGAGCACCTTCGGCGCGTTCTCCCGGCGGCACTGGGCGTCCGGATCGCCGGGATCGCCGCGGGTTTTCAACATCAGCGCGCCCACCGCGATCATCAGTAGCGCGAAGAGGAACAACAGCTTCTGGCCGTCGAACGCCTTGCCGAGCGTCGATCCGGCATAGGCGCCCGCAACGCCGGCGGCGGCGAACATGCCTGCGCAGCGCCATTTGATGGCGCCCTGGCGGGCGTGCGGTATGAGATTGGCTCCGGCGTTGGCGGCGACCGCGAGCGCACTGGTGCCGATCGCGACGTGCGGCGATGCGACGCCGACGAGATACACCATGAGGGGGACGGCGAGGATCGACCCGCCGCCGCCCACCAGGCCGAGCGTAAAGCCGACGAGCGAACCCGATCCCGCGCCGAGCAGATATTGGATGGGCTCGAGCGTCATGGCTTCAGAGCCTGTCGACCGGCAGCTTCAGGTAGCTCGTGCCGTTGTCTTCCGGCTCCGGCAGGCGGCCGCCGCGCATGTTGATCTGAATGGACGGCAGGATCAGCCGCGGCATCCCGAGGGTCGCATCGCGCGCCTCGCGCATGGCGACGAACTGGTCCTCGCTCACCCCGGTGCGGATATGGACATTGTGCTCGCGCTCCTCGCCGACCGTCGTCGCCCAGGCGTAGGTGTCGCGGCCCGGGGCCTTGTAGTCGTGGCAAAGGTGAAGGCCGGTCTGGTCCGGCAGCGACAGCAGGCGCCGGATGGAGCGGTAGAGCGTGCGCGCATCGCCGCCGGGGAAGTCGGCGCGGGCGGTCCCGTAGTCGGGCATGAACAGCGTGTCGCCGATGAACGCGGCGTCGCCGATCACATAGGTCATGTCGGCCGGGGTGTGGCCGGGGACATGCAGCGCGATCGCCTCGATCGAGCCGACCCTGAAGCGATCGCCGTCATCGAACAGATGGTCGAACTGCGAACCGTCGCGGGCGAAACGCGTGCCTTCGTTGAAGATCTTTCCAAAGACCTGCTGGACGGTGAGGATATGACGGCCGATGGCGAGCTTGCCGCCCAGCTTCTCCTGCAGGTAGGGCGCCGCAGACAGGTGGTCGGCATGGGCGTGCGTCTCCAGCAGCCATTCGACCTCCAGCCCCGCATTCTCGACATAGGCGATCACCTTGTCGGGGGACGCATAGGAGGTGCGCCCCGACGCCGGATCGAAATCGAGCACGCTGTCGATGATGGCGGCCTTGCCGGTCGCCGGATCGGAGATGACGTGGGTGACGGTGAACGTGTCCTCGTCGAAGAAGCTGCGGATGACCGCGGGCCGCGCGTTGCTCGCGGCCGCGATGATCCTGGCGGCTTCACCGATGTGCGGGTCGGTCATGGTCTTGTCCTTTCCTGATAGGCAGGCGCCGGCTTCGCGTAGGGGGAGAAGCCGGCGCGAGCGGCTCAGAGCGTCCTCTTGCTGAAGTACCAGTCGGTGTAGTCGTAGCCCTCGTTGGCGCGCGCCTTGGCGGCCTCGGCGGTGGCGGGCGGCGGCACGATCACCGGCTCGCCGGGCTGCCAGTTCTCAGGCGTCGCCACCTTGTTGGCGTCGGACGTCTGAAGCGCGGTGAGCAGGCGGATGAATTCCTCGACCGAACGGCCGTTCGACATCGGGTAGTAGACCATCGCCCGGACGACCCCTTCCGGGTCGATCAGGAAGGTCGCCCGCACCGCCGAGGTGTCGGAGGCGCCGGGGTGGATCATGCCGAACGCCTTGGCGACGTTCATCGACAGGTCGTCGATGATGGGGAACGGGATCTCGACGCCGAACTTCTCCTCGATGCTGCGCATCCAGGCGATGTGCGAGTGCACGGAGTCGATGGAGAGGCCCAGAAGTTCGCAGTTGAGCGCCTTGAAACGGTCGGCCGCTCTCGCAAACCCCATGAACTCGGTCGTGCAGACCGGAGTGAAGTCCGCCGGGTGGGAGAAGAGGACCAGCCACTTGCCCTTGTAGTCTTCGAGCGAGCGTTCGCCATGGGTGGTCCTCGCCTTGAAGGCGGGAGCGGGCTCATTGATGCGCGGCATCGAGGGGCGGCTGTCGGGTTGGTCCGTCATTGCTATCTCCTGCGGCTAAGGGGTGATGGCTAATGGGTACATATTTTATTTAATCATGTGAACATAATTTAATTGATGCTGAAGATTGGATTTTTCAATGGGCCTGTAAATCCTTGCGTGAAGCGTCTGGGCGGCGGTGAGCGCGGGCGCCTGCGGACAAGCCGCCGTGTCAGTTTCTGAAACTAAGCGATGAGTCTGCTGCTCAATCGGCCAGCACGCGTCTCACCCATTCCAGCAGGCGGGTTCGATCCATGGCGCCGGCGACGCGGGCGATCTCGTTCCCGTTCCTGAATGCGATGAGGGTGGGGATGGAGCGTATGGCGAAGCGCCCTGCCAGGCGGGGTTCTGCTTCGGTGTCGACCTTCAGGAGGCGGACGTGCGGCTCCAGTTCGGCGGCGGCGCTCTTGAATGCTGGGGCCATGGCATGGCACGGCCCACACCAGTTCGCCCAGAAATCTGCGACGACGGGCAGGCTGTCGCGGCTGACATGGCGATTGAACGCGGTCTCGTCGACTTCGACGGGCTGGCCCTGAAACAGGGGTGCCTTGCACCGGCCGCATTTGGGCCCGGCGCCGAGCTTGGCCTTGGGAATGCGGTTGATGCTCGCGCAGGCTGGGCACGTCACCAACACCGGTTCGGACATGCGGAGGTCCTCCAAGGCGCATTTGCCTGATCGTTTACCCGTATGATGTAACCGTGTAAAAGATGGATTCAATCCGTTACAGGAGTCGGATTTTGAGCCCCAGTGCAGACGAGTATACGCGATCCCTGCCCAGGGCGGTGCAGATCGGCGACGTCGCACCCAATTTTCAGGCGCGCACGACGATGGGCGAGGTGAGCCTGTCCGACTATCGCGGCCGCTGGGTGCTGCTGTTCTCGCATCCTGCGGATTTCACGCCGGTCTGCACCAGCGAGTTCGTCGCCCTGTCGCGGGCGAGCGAGCGGTTCAAGGCGCTCAATTGCGAGCTGCTCGCGATCTCGGTCGATAGCCTCTACGCCCACCTGGGGTGGATACGCGCGATCCATGAGCATTTCGGCGTGACCGTCGGTTTCCCGATCGTCGAGGATCCGTCGATGGTGATCGGCCGAGCCTATGGAATGCTCGCCGAAGACGCCCCGGACGCCGCGACGCTGCGCGCGACTTTCTTCATCGACCCGGACGGCGTCGTGCGCGCCAAGCTCTGTTATCCCGCAACCATCGGCCGGTCGGTGGAGGAGCTGCTGCGCGTGGTCGCCGCGCTGCAACGGGTCGACAGCGACAATGTGGTGACGCCCGAGGGCTGGCGGCCGGGCGACGACGTGCTCCTCCCGCCCTACCAGGATCAGGCGTCGGCGCTGGATGCGACCGGCGACGCATGCTGGTTCCATCGAACCCGGCCCGACAGGCAAGCAAAGGCAGGCAAGTGACGACCTTCACGGACAAGGAGCTCGACGCGGTCACCGACGTCCTGAAGGCGCTGGCCCACGACGTCCGGCTGAAGCTCATGCGGACGCTGCTCGAGAACGGGGAGAAGTCGGTCGGAGAACTGGAAACCCTGACCGGCGTCGGCCAGCCGGGGCTATCGCAGCAGCTCGCCATTCTTCGCAAGGCGGAGCTGGTGCAGACGAGGCGCGAGGCGAAGCTGGTATTCTACAGCCTTTCCTCCGATGCGCTGCGGGACACGGCGAGGCTGCTTTGCGCATTGGGGGGCTTTTCCCCGAAGGACGAGCCGATGACGACGAAATCGACTCAGTCGCGTGCGAGGGGCTCGGCGGCCACCTTCGCCAAGATCCTGTAGTCCACGCCGTCTGATCGACGTTCGCGCCGGCCAGGCCGCTGGCTCGCAACGCCGCCGCCCAATAGCGAAGGCGGAGGCTGGACCGCCGTGACGTGTCAGTCCTCCTCGATCGGCGACCTCGGCCGGCCGAACTGATCGCACAGCATATCGATCAACTGACGGACGCCGTCGTCGGCCAGGCGGTAGTAGATGGTCGTTCCCTCTCGGCGCGTGCGCACCAGGCCGCCCGCCCGCAGCTTGCCCAGGTGCTGCGAGACACTGGACTGCGACTGCTCGCAAAGGTCCACCAGCTTGCCGACCGACATCTCTCCCTGGGTGAGACGGCAAAGCAGCAGCAGCCGCTGCTCGTTGGCGAGCAGCTTGAGGACGTTCGCGGCTTCGACCGCGTGTTCCGCCAACTGCGCCAGCGGGGTGTCGAGGGGCATCATCGGGTCGCAGGCCTCCCATCATCCCGAAGCACCACATAGATCGCCGGGATGACCAGAACAGTGAGCAAGGTCGAGGACGCAAGCCCGAACAGGAGCGAGATCGCAAGCCCTTGGAATATGGGATCGGTGAGGATCACGGCCGCGCCGATCATGGCGGCGAGCGCCGTCAGGAGGATCGGCTTGAATCGGATCGTACCGGCCTCGATGAGAACGTCCCGCAACGGCTTGTCGGCCGTGGCGGTGTGCCGGATGAAGTCCACCAGCAGGATCGAGTTGCGCACGATAATTCCCGCCAAGGCGATGAAGCCGATCATCGATGTCGCCGTGAACGGCGCCCGGAACAGCATGTGGCCGATGACGATGCCGACCAGGGTCAGCGGCACCGGGGTCAGGATGACCAGCGGCAGGCGGAAGCTGCGGAACTGCGCGACGACCAGGACATAGATTCCCAGCAGGGCGACCATGAAGGCCGCGCCCATGTCGCGGAACGTGACCCAGGTGATTTCCCATTCGCCGTCCCAAAGCATGGACGATACGCTTTCGTCCGTCGGTTGCCCGTTGAGGCGGATGACGGGCTTCTGGAGGCCTTTGGCGGCCCAGTCATGGGCGTTCACGGCGCGATCGACCGCTAGCATGCCGTAGATCGGCGCTTCATAGGCCCCGGCGAGTTCGGCCGTCACCATGTCGGCGTAACGGCCGTCGCGTCGGAAGATGGTGAGGCCGCCCGTCTCGGTCTTGGCCTCGACCACGGCGCCCAGGTCGATGAGCTGGCCGTTCGGCGTCCGCGCGACCGGCGTGCTCGAAAGGGCCTGTGTCCAGCTCCGGTCCTTCTGTTCGAGCGCGATGGTGATCGGGAGCGGCGAGCGCCCGTTTCCGCGCGGGGCGTAGCCCACGGTCTGGCTGCCCATCAGCATGGCGAGGCTGTCGGCGACCTCGCGTTCGGACAGGCCGTAATAGTCGATGCGGTCACGCTGCAGGTCGAGGCGCAGTTTGGGCCGTGGCGCGCCGAAGCTGTTGTCCACGTCGACGATGAAGGGAACGGATTTGAAGATTTTTTCCAGCTCGACGGCCGTCTTCCGGCGGGTGGCTTCATCGGGACCATAGACTTCGGCCAGGAGCGTCGCGAGCACCGGCGGCCCCGGCGGCGTCTCGACGACCTTGACCGAGGCTCCATCCGGCAGCTTCAGAGCCTTCAATCGCTGGCGCAGATCGAGTGCGATCTCGTGGCTGGAGCGGTTGCGGTCGCCCTTGGGGAGAAGCGTCACCATCAGGTCGCCCTGTTCGGGCTGCGAGCGCAGGAAGTAGTGGCGAACGAGGCCGTTGAAGTTGAACGGCGCCGAGGTCCCGACATACGCCTCCATCGATGTCGCTTCGGGCAGATCGCGCGCGACGCCGGCGACATCCTCCAGCACACGGCTCGTATGTTCGAGGGCGGCGCCTTCGGGCATGTCCACCACCACCTGGACCTCCGACTTGTTGTCGAACGGCAGCAGCTTCACCGTCACGGCCTTGAAGTAGAACATTGAACAGGCGACGAGCGTCGCCACGCCGACTCCGATCAGGAAGTTGCGGGCCGACCTGCGGGTGTCGATCACGCGATGGGCGACGCGAGCATAGAGCCGCCCCAGCCTGCCGCCGCCTTCTTCGTGGCCATGGGCGAGGGTCTTCCGCGCGAAGCGGATCATCAGCCAGGGCGCGATGACCACGGCGACGAAGAAGGAGAAGATCATCGCCGCCGAGGCGTTGACCGGGATCGGCGCCATGTAGGGGCCCATCAGGCCCGAGACGAACAGCATGGGCAGCAGGGCGGCGACCACGGTCAGGGTCGCCACGACGGTCGGGTTGCCGACCTCGGCGACGGCTTCGACCGCCGCCTGGCTGCGGCTGCGCCCGTCGTTCATCGCCCAGTGGCGGGCGATGTTCTCGATCATGACGATCGCATCGTCCACAAGGATGCCGATGGAGAAGATGAGCGCAAACAGGCTGACGCGGTTGATCGTGTAACCCATCAGGTTCGAGGCGAACATGGTGAGCAGGATCGTCGTCGGGATGACGACGGCGGTCACCCCGGCCTCCCGCCAGCCGATGGCGAAGCCGATCAGCACGACAATGGAAACGGTCGCCAGCCCCAGGTGGAACAGCAGTTCGTTGGCCTTCTCGTTCGCTGTCTCGCCATAGTTGCGGGTGACGGCGACCGTGACATCCTCGGGGATCAGCTTGCCCTCGAGGGTTTCGACGCGCTCGAGAATGGCGTCCGACACCACGACGGCGTTAGCCCCGGCGCGCTTGGCGAGCGCTATGCTGACGGCCGGCGCGGAGTCCCACCTGCCGTTGTCCGCCTTGGCCCAGCGCCAGGCTCGCGCCTGGTCCTCGCGCGGTCTCTGAGTGACGGTCGCGACATCGCGCAGATAGACGGGCGCGCCCGAGCCGGAACGGACGGTCAATAGCCCCACCTCCCGCGCCGACGACAGGGTGCGGCCGGCGGTCACGGCGACCGCCTTGCCGTCCTCGCGGATGTGGCCGAGCGGGAAGCTGCGGTTGGCTTGGCTGGCGGCTTCGATCACGCTGCCCAGCGGTACGCCATACTGGCGGAGCTTGGCGGGATCGGGGGCGATGCGGATCTCCTCGGGACGGCCGCCGACCAGGAAGGTGAGTCCGACGTCGTCGACCTTGGCGATCTCGGTGCGCAGTTTGGAGGCCAACTCGTAGAGACTGGCGTCGTTCCATTGTCCCGCCGCTCCCGGCTTGGGGGCGAGGGTCAGGACGACGGCGGGCACGTCGTTGATGCCCCGCACCGTCACCTTGGGATCGGGAACGCCGACGGGTTTCTTGTCCCAGTTGGCGCGCAGCTTCTCCTCGATCCGGATGGCGGCGTCTTCGGGATTCGACCCGACGAGGAAGCGGGCCGTGACCATCACGCCGTCGTCCTGCGCCTGGGTGTAGACGTGCTCCACCCCATCGACGCTCTTGACGATGGTCTCGAGGGGAATCCCGACCAGCTCTGTCGCGTCGGCGGCGGAGAGGCCTGGGGCCATCACCTGGATGTCCACCATCGGCACGCTGATCTGCGGTTCTTCTTCCCGGGGGATGGAAACCAGCGCCAGCAAGCCGACCGCTATCGCGGCGAGCAGGAACAGCGGCGTCAGGGGGGAAGCGATGGTGGCCTTGGTGAGGCGACCGGAGATGCCCAGGTTCATTGGCCGGCCGCCCTCGCTGGCCTTGTGGGCGCCCACAAGGCGTCGCCGGAGTACACCCCGCTCAGGATCTCGACCGTATCGGGATCGCCGGTGGGCGCGATCTGCACCGGAACCATGCTCAGACGCTTGCCGTCGACCACCACCTGAACCTGATCTATGCCGTACCGTGTGGTGACGAAGATCTTGGGCGCCACGAGCGCCTTGCGTGTCCCGATCTCGACAGAAGCGCTCACGCGGCGCCCGACGAACTGGGTGGTGAGGCCGGGCAGAGTCGCATCGACGCGCACCTGACCGTTGGTGATTCCAGGATAGACCTGCGTCACGCTGCCCTGAGACGAGTTCGAAGGCAGGTTCCCGTCGTTGACGATCACGCGCGCACCAGGCCGGACTTGTCCGGCGACGGATTCAGGCAGCATCAGGCGCAAGATCGGCGGGCCTGCGGTGATCGTCGCGATCGACATGCCAGGCGCGACGACCGAGCCTGCAGGAATGTCCGCGCGAAGCACGCGGCCAGTCGCGGGGGCCAGGACAGCGCCTTGCTCGGCGACGCTGGCGCTGGCGCCTTGCTGAGCGCGCGCGGCGGCGACTTGCGCGTCGGCTGCGTGCGCGGCGGCCAGCGCCTGGTCGAGCCGCGCCTTGGCGTAAACGCCATTGTCGTAAAGGTCCCGGATGCGTGCGAGGTCGGCATTGGCGCGTGCGGCCTCGGCCTGGGCGGCGGCGACCTGGGCGCCATAGGCGCGCGTCTCGTAGCCGAGTCGGGAGTCGACGATCAGGCCGATCCTTTGGCCCTCCTGCACCACATCGCCCGCGCGCACCGAGAGCGACGTCAATACGCCGGGAATGCGGGCGAGCGCCTCGGCCTGGTCGCGCGTGGCGATCTCCGCGCCGACCGCCTTCAGCTCGGCCATCTCCTTCGGCGCCAGCCGCAAGATATCGCCGGCAGGCAAGGACGCCGCCGCAGGTTCGCGCTCCGGTTCGCGCCCACAGGCCGATAGCGCGAGCAGGGCGCCCGCCAACCAGAACCACTTGGCCATGCCGTTCACCGTCCCGCCTGCCTGCGCCGCTTAACCGCTGACCACCGGGAGCCCGGCGTTCTTCCATGCGCCGATACCGCCGGCGAGGTGGGTGTCGATCGCGCTCTGCGCTCGGGCGCATTGGTCGAGCGCTTGTCCCGACCGCTTTCCACCCGCGCATTGCAGAACGACGGTTTTCCCCTGCGGATCGGGGAGGTCGCCCGGTGAAAAGCGCGACAGCGGCATGTTCACGGCCCCGGGAATGTGGCCGGTCGCGAACTCATCGGTCTCTCGCACGTCGATCAGAAGCGCCGCGCCTCCCTCCAGCATGGAATGCAGTTCGCGCGGGCCGATCTCGCGGTGACCGTCGGTCTTCTTCGATCCGAACATAAGAGCCTCTTAAGTTTGTAGATTGCTTATAATATGTAATCATTATATATAGTCAATCCGACCATAGGGTGGAAGGAACCGCACATGGGCAAGCCGTTGATCGTCGTGCTGGGAGCCGGCCTGGGCGGCACGATCGCGTCCTATGAGATCAAGGCCGCCGTCAAAGACCGTGCCGACGTGATCGTCGTGTCCGATTCGGACACCTATAGTTTTGTGCCATCCAACCCGTGGGTTGCGGTTCGCTGGCGCGAGCCGGAAGCCATCCAGGTTCACCTGCCCCCGGTGTTTGCGAAGAAGAAGATCGGCTTCACGCCGGTGGGTGCAAAGCGGCTACATGCCGCCGAGAAGCGGCTCGAACTCAATGATGGCACGTTCATCAATTACGATTATCTTGTAATTGATACAGGTCCGGACCTCGCCTTCGACGAGATCGAGGGGCTCGGGCCGCGAGGGCACACCGTCTCAGTCTGTCAGACATCTCACGCAGCCGCCGCGGCCGACGCCTTCGACGCCTTCGTGGAGCGGCCCGGCCCGATTGTGGTCGGCGCGGTGCAGGGCGCGTCCTGCTACGGCCCGGCCTATGAGTTCGCCCTGATCCTCGACACCGAGCTGCGCAAGCGCAAGATCCGCGACCGCGTGCCGATGACCTTCGTCACCGCCGAACCCTATATCGGCCATCTGGGCCTGGATGGGGTCGGAGACACCAAAGGCCTGCTCGAAAGCGAGCTGCGCGACCGTCACATCAAATGGATCACCAACGCGCGCGTCACCAAGGTCGACGCCGGCCTGATGCACGTCGAGGAGGTGGGCGAGGACGGCGCCGTGAAGAAGGCGCACGATCTGCCGTTCGGCTATTCGATGATGCTTCCGGCCTTCCGGGGCGTGCCTGCCGTCCGGAGCATCGAGGGGCTGACCAATCCCCGCGGCTTCATCATCGTCGACAAGCATCAGCGCAATCCGGCCTTCCCGGAGATTTTCGCGCTCGGCGTCTGTGTCGCCATCCCGCCGACCGGACCTACGCCGGTGCCGGTAGGCGTGCCGAAGACGGGGTTCATGATCGAATCCATGTCGACGGCGATCGCCACCAATCTCACCGCCCTCCTCGAAGGGAGGGAGCCGACCGCTGAAGCGACTTGGAACGCGGTCTGCCTGGCCGACTTCGGAGACGGGGGCGTGGCCTTCGTAGCCCAGCCCCAGATTCCGCCGCGCAACGTCAATTGGGCGTCCAGCGGCAAGTGGGTCCATCTGGCGAAGGTCGGCTTCGAAAAATACTTCCTGCGCAAGATCCGCAAAGGCGAGAGCGAGCCCTTCTACGAGAAGTTGGCGCTCCACGTCATGGGCATCCGCAAGCTGCGCTTCTGATCTTCAAATCCTTGAATGAAGGAATGAAAAGATGACTCTCGATCGTGCGGTCATGGTGTTCGCCGGCTGTGTCGTGCTGGTGGGCGTGGTCCTGTCGCTCACCGTGCATCCGTGGTGGATCGCGCTCACCGTCTTTGCCGGCCTGAACATGATCCAGGCCAGCTTCACCGGCTTCTGCCCGGCCGCGATGGTGTTCAAGTCGCTGGGCGTCCGCCCGGGGACCGCTTTCAAATGAGGCTCAAGTGGTCGCTGATCGTCTGCTTCCTCGTGGGCGTCGCGGCGCCCGCCCAGGCGACCACCCTGAAAGATGCGATCGCAGCCGCCATACGGCACGCCCCCGAGATCCAGGCGGCGCAAGCCGATGCCGATGCTGCCGACGCCCGTATCGGAGCGGCGAGGGGGCAGGGCCTCCCCAGCGCGACGCTGAGCGGAACGATCGGCGCTGGGCGGCTCGATCCGCTGGGCTATTTCGGGCTTCAGGCGGCGAACGTCTCGCCCCGAGCCGCCCAGCTTACGGTCGAGCAACCCCTCTTCACGGGCGGCAGGATCAGCGCCGGAATCGCCCAGGCCAAGGCTGGAAGCAAGGCGGCTCGCGCTGGCGAGGACTTGACCCGTAGCCAGATCGTCGTGGCGACGGTTCAAGCCTACGGCGATGTGCTGACCGCGCACCGCATGGTGTCGCTCTATGAGCGGATGGTCGCTCAGATGGAGGAGATCCAGCGTCAGGCGCAGCTCCGCTTCAAGGCCGGAGAAAGCCCCAATACCGATATCGCCCAGGCCGAGGCGCGCCTGGCTGAAGCCCAGGCCGGTCTCGAACACGCCCACGGAAACGCCGTTTCAGCCGATGCGAGGTTCATGAATCTCACCGGCCTTGGGCCACAGGACCTGCAACCCCTGCCGGCAAGCCCACCGGCGCCGGGAACCGTCGAAGAGGCGTTGGATATCGCGCGGGCGAAGAACCCAGGCTTGGCCCAGGCCGAAGCGGCGCTGGCCGCCGCGCGCGCGGCGGCTCAAGGCGCCCGCGCCGAGCGCCTGCCGATGGTCGGAGCCTTCGCCGAAGGCTCCACGGCGCGCGACCAGTTTTTCCCCGACTATCGCACGGACGGCGTGACCGTCGGCGTGCGCGGGCGCTGGCAGTTGTTCGCAGGCGGCGGCGTTTCCGCAAACATCGCGCAGTCCGATAGCCTGGTGAGGGCCGCCGATGCGCGCGTGCGCGCGGCGCGCTCGGCGGTCGACGAACAGACGATCAGCGCCTTTCAAGGCGTTCGCTCGGCCGCCCTGGTCGAAATCGCCGCCACACGCCAGGCCCGCGCCGCCGCCCAGGCGAGAGACAGCGTTCGCCACGAGGTTCGCGTCGGCATGAAACCGCAACTCGACCTGCTCGACGCCGAGCGTGAAGCGACCGCCGCGGCCGCGAACGAGGCCAGGGCTCAAAGCGATCGCATTGTCGCGGCCTATCGACTGCTCGCTCTACTCGGAAACTGAGAGCCGACCGATGCCGGGCGGATGCGGGCCGAGATTTCGGCCTGCGCAATCCCCCTCGCCTGCAAGAAACGGTGGCGCAGCCACATAAAGGAGATCGCCTATGTCCGCGGACATGATCAAGGAAATCAACGACGCCATCGGGGCGCACGGAGCCTGGAAGCTCAAGCTGCGCACGGCGATCCTGATGGGGCGTAGCGATGCGGAGCCGGCGACCGTGCGCTGTGACGACCGATGCGCCTTGGGGCGTTGGCTCTATGGATCTTCGCTCGACGCGCGGACCAGGGCAGGGAAGCCCTATCAGGTCATTCGGCGCTTGCACGCGGAGTTCCACCAGAGCGCGGCGACCGTGCTGGAGGACGCGCTCGCGGGCCGGAAGGATCAAGCAGGTCAGCGCCTCGAAGGCGAGTTCAAGGAACGATCGGAAAAGCTGGTCCGGGCGCTGACGAAGTGGAAGGGCGAACTGCTGAGTTCCACCAGTCTTGGGACCTGATGGGGCGAAGCTGAGCGTCAAGGCCAGGTGCAGATGGCCCTAGTCTGGCCCCAATGTGAACAATTGCAAAATCGACACGCCGACCCCGAGACTTCGCCAAAAGCTGTGCCATAGCAGCACAGAGTCCGTGATCGCGGATCTTTGGGTAGGGGTGGGGTTAGCTTATGCGCATCTTTGCGACGCGCGCGCGGCTGTTCGGCGCGCGGCGGATTATTGCGGCCATCTGTGGCGTTCTGACGTTCGCCGGCGCCGGGTCCGCAGCGGCTGCGATCAACACCTCGATGACGCTGGCGCCCGGCGGCTACGCCAACCCGATCACGCCGGGCGACGTCACGGCGATCCGCATCAGCCTGACCAACGACAACCCCGCGAACGCCGTGGGCGCCGTCAGCTTCACGGCCAATCTCGGCGCCGGGCTGCGGGCCGTGCGCGTCGTGCCCGGCTCCTACATCTGCACCGCCGGGGCTGGCGGCTCCGCGCCGGCGGCGGGAACGGTGACGGCCACGGCCGGCGCGACCCAGGTCACGCTCGCGGGCGGGGCGATCCCCGCCGCCGCCGCCGGCGGAGCGAACGGCCAGTGCGTCGTGGACGTGGAGGTGACCTCCACCGCCGCAAACTCGGTGGGGACCGCGCGTATCGAGGTCGGTAATCTGGATGGCGTCGATAACGGGACGCCCGTCTCCAACCCCTCCGCCGCCGTGCAGACCATCACGGTGCTGTCGCTCTCGCCCGCGACTCTCACCAAGCAGTTCAGCGCCACGACGGCAGCGGTCGGCAACCCCTTCCGCATGACCGTGACGGTCTCCAATCCGAACGCCAGCCGCAGTCTTCAGATGAATGGGGCCGGCGATTCGCCAGCCTACGGGATCGAGGACCTGCTGCCCGCGGGCATGGCGCTCGCCCCGTCGCCGAACCCCAGCACCACCTGCGTCGGCGGAACCGTCGATGTCTCGAATGCAACCCGCGTGCGCCTGGTCGGCGGCGTCGTTCCGGCCGCGGGCTCCTGCAATTTCCAGGTGGACCTCGTCACGACGTCGAGCGGGTCCGGCTACAGCACCAGCCTCAACAACACGATCAATGGAACGACCGGTTTCCACAACAACCGCGGCCTGACGGCGAACAACGCCTCGCGCAGCATCACCTCGACGGCGATGCTGCGGGTCAGCAAGGCGTTCTCGCTGGGCGCCGTCGCGCACGGCCAGCAGTCGTCGCTGACCATCACGATCACCAACGCCAGCACCAGCCAGAACCTGGTGCTCGAGACGGCCTTCCAGGACAGTCCCCTCGACCAGTACGGGAACGGCGCCTATGGCCTCAAGGTCGCGCCGGCCGGGCCGACCACCACCTGCGCAGGCGCCGTCAGCACGGCCGCCGGGGGCGCGGGCGTGCAACTGGCCGCGGGAACGACCTTCGCGGCCGGTACGAGCTGCACCATCACCGTGCCGTTCATCGCCACCCTGCAGAATCCGGGCACGCCCCAGACCTTCATCAACAGCATTCCCGAAGGTGCGGTCGACCTCACCGACAACAGCGTGGTCAGCCAGTCGGCCCAGGCCACCGTCGTGGTGGTGGACCAACTGACGGTCTCCAAGTCGATCTTCCCCAACAACGCCAATGTGGCGCCGGGCAACCCGGTCCGCTTCACGGTGACGGTCAATAACTTCGCAGCCGGGCCGCTGACCAACGTCACCGTCACCGACATCCTGCCCGCCGGCATGGTCTTCCTGCCCACGTCCCCTGCGGCGCCCAGCCGCAGCGGCGCGCCCTGCACCGGCGCGCTAGGAGTGGATGGCAGTACGGCGGGAAGGGTGGTCTTCACCATCCCGAACATGGCCGCCGGCTCGGGGGCCGCGCCGGCCACCTGCGCGATCACCTTCTACGCCCAGACTCCGCCTGGCGCGGCCACGGGCGCGGTGCTCGCCAATGTGATCCCCGCCGGCGGCGTCACGGCCACCGGTCCGGGCGGTCCGATCAGCAACAGCGGTCCCTCCGTCTCCACCGACGCCGACTTCACGATCGCCGACGTCGCCACGGTGAACAAAGGATTCAGCCCCGCTTCGGCCGCCGAAGGCGTCGTCTCCGAACTGACGATCCAGTTCACCAACCTGTCGGCCCAGCCCATCACCGGCGTCAGCTTCACCGACAACCTTCCGGTGGGCTCCACCGGCGGCCAATTGATCGTCGCCACGCCCGCCAAGGCGTCCACGACCTGCGTCGATGGCGTGATCGCCGCCGCGCCCGGGTCCAGCACCATCACCATGACCGGCGCCAGGCTGCCCGCGCGGGCCAACAACGGCGCGGGGGCGGCAGGGTCCTGTTCGCTCACCGTCTCGGTGGTCGGCGGCGCCGGTCATTATGTGAATTCGCTGCCGGCGGGGGCCCTGACCGGGACCGAGACGCTGGCCGACACGACCACCCGGACGGTGTCCAGCCCCGGGCCGGTGAACGCCAGCCTGACCTATTCCTCGGTCCTGGCCGCGACGAAGTCGTTCGCCCCCAACACCATCTCCTCGGGCGGCACGTCCACCGTGACGGTGACCCTGAGCAACAATTCGACCGACGGCACGCTGAACGGCGTCAGCATGGTCGATCCCCTGCCGGCCGGCATGATCCTAGCTTCGGACCCCAAGGCCCAGACCACCTGCGCCGGCGGCTCGATGACGGCGACGGCAGGCGCTTCCAGCGTGAGCATGTCGGGTGCGCTGATCCCCTCGGGCATCAGTTGCACGGTGAAGTTCGATGTGACCGCCACCGGCGCCTCCGGCTGGACCAACACCATTCCGGCCGGGAACATCACCGCCGCCGGCGGGGTGCGGAACACCACCGACGTCAGCGCCATCCTGGCCAACAGCACCACCGGCGGGGTGACGGTCACCAACGCCATGAGCGTGCCCAGCCTGACCTCGCCCGGTCAGATTTCGGTGCTGACGGTCACCATCACCAACAATGGCGCGATCGGCCTGACCAGTGTCGACCTGACAGACTACTTCACCACCAACGGGCTGCCGGGCGGCGCCCAGACGGGCATGGTGGTGGCCTCCAGCCCCAACGCCCAGACCACCTGCACCAGCGGTCTGGTTTCGGCGACCGCGGGCGGAACGAGCCTGAGCCTTACCGGCGCCAGCGTTCCGGCCGCTTCCTCCTGCACCTTCAGCGTCAACGTCATGCTGACCTCGGTGGGTACGGTGCAGAACACCATCCCGACCGGCGCGATCACCAGCGACCAGGGAGTGAGCAACACGCTCCCGACCCAGACCAGCCTCTCGGTCGGCTCCAACCTGGGGATCACCAAGGTCTTCACGCCCGCAGTCGTCCGTCCGAACGAAACCTCGCGGCTTCGCATCCAGCTCATCAATCCCGCGGCCAACCAGGTCACGAACCTGCAGGTCACCGACACCCTGCCCGTGGGCGTGGTGATCGCGGCCGCACCCAACCCGTTCACAAACTGCGTCGATGCGACCGTGGCCGTCACGCCGGGCGGCGCAAGCGTGGGCGTCAGCGGCGGCAGGCTCGCCGCGGCGAGCGCCGGGGTCTCGTCGACCTGCTACGCCGAGGTGGACGTCATCGCCACGGCGACCGGGACCTATCACAACAACATCCCCAGCGGCGGCCTGACCGGCCTGGTCGGCGGCGCGCCGGTCAGCAACCCGGTTCCGGCGGACGCCACCTTGCAGGTGCGCACGCCCCTGACGCTGGCCAAGGCGTTCAACCCGACGGTCGTGGACCTGGGGGCCCCGACCACGGCGACGCTCACCATCACCAACGCCAACTCGATCCCGCTGACCGGCGCCAGCCTGCGCGACGACCTGCCGGCAGGCCTCACCGTGGCCCTGACCCCGAACGCCGCCACCACCTGCGTCGGCGGCGTGGTGAACGCGGCGGTCTCGGCGACCTTCGTCACCCTGACCGGCGCGACCATTCCGGCGAACGGCGCCTGCACCGTCACCTTCGACGCGGTGAGCAACGTCTCGGGCGTCTATGTGAACACCATCCCGGCCGGGAACATCAGCACCTTCGAGGGCGTCACCAACGAACTGCCCGCCACCGACACGGTCAGGGTCACCGACCGCCCGACCGTCAACAAGCAGTTCAGCCCCGCCTCGGTCCCGGCCGGCGTCGCATCGACGCTGACCATCGTGCTCGGCAACACCAACCCCGGCGCCGCGACCCTGAGCGCGCCGATGGTCGACACCCTGCCGATCTCGCCCGCGCCCATCGTGGTGGCGACCCCGAACGGCCTGACCAGCACCTGCACCGGCGTGGCCGCCACGGCCGTCGCGGGCTCGGGCGTAGTCACCCTGCCGAGCGGTGCGGTCATCCCGTCTGGCGGCTGCACCATCACCGTGAACGTCACGGGCGCGGTCGAAGGGAGCTACACCAACACCATCCCGGCCAACGCGCTGCAGACCAATTTCGGCTCCAACGTCCAGCCGACCAACGCCGACCTGGTGATCAGCCCGCTGGGCTACATCTCCGGCAAGGTGTTCAAGGACGCCAACGTCACGCCGAACGGCGTCTTCGACGGGACCGACACGCCGATCGCCGGCGTCGCCATCGTCCTGACGGGCACGGACTTCGGAGCTGATGGCGTGGCCGGCGGCGGCGACGACAGCCCCGTCAACCGCACCGTGTTCACCGACGCGCTCGGCAACTACGCTTTCACCGGCCTCAACCCAGGCGCCTATACGGTCACCCAGCCGAACCAGCCCGCGGGCACGGTCAACGGCCTGGCCACCGCCGGTCCGGTGCACGGCGTCGGCACGGCGGGCGCGGCGTCCAATCCGACCGCCACCTCCAGCACCGTAGGGGTGATCACGCTCCTGAAGAACGGCCTGGGTCAGGTCGGGACCTCGCCGGGCAACGATTTCGCCGAGGTCGAGCTTTCGAGCATCGCCGGCTCGGTCTTCCTCGATCAGAACGACAACGGCGTGCGCAACGCCGCCGACACTTCGCTGCAAGGTGTCGTCATCGAACTCCTGGACGCCACGAACGCCGTGGTGGCCACCACGACGACCGGCGCCGACGGCGGCTACAAGTTCTCCAACCTGCGGCCGGGAACCTACACGGTCCGCCAGCCGACCCAGCCTCCGGGCACCGCGAACGGCAAGACCATCGCCGGCACGGTCGACGCCGGCGGCTCGCCGGGCGTGGCCACCGCCCAGACCGTCGCGCCCAGCGCGATCGGCGGCGTCGTCCTGCCGCCGGGCGCGACCTCGGTCGGCAACGACTTCGCCGAAGTCCCCGCCGGCCGGCAGATCAGCGGCCGGGTGTTCGCCGACGGCAACAACGACGGCGTGTTCAACAGCGGCGCCGACACCGGCCTGGCCGGCGTGCAGGTCGTGCTGACCGGTACGGACTTCAACGGCCTGCCGGTCGGTCCGATCACCACCACGACCGACAGCCAGGGCCGCTACAGCTTCACCGGCCTGGCGGCGGGAACCTATACGGTGACCGAGCCTGTCCAGCCCGGCGGCACGACCAACGGCCTCACCATTCCGGGCGATACCGGCGGCGTGGCCACCGCGGTGACCGTCACCCCCTCGGCGATCACCGGCATCGACCTCACCGGCGGCGCGACCATCTCGGCCGAGAACAACTTCGCGGAGATTCTGGTCCCGACGCCGCCGGCCACGGAAGGGCGCATCTCGGGCCACGTCTTCGTCGACGCCGACAACGACGGCGACCGCGACCCCGGCGAGGCCGGCATTCCCGGCGTCACCGTGCGCCTCACGGGCGTGGACGCGAACGGCCAGCCGGTCTCGCTGACCCAGGTCACGGACGCCGACGGCGCCTTCGCCTTCATCAACCCGCCGCCCAGCAACGGCGCAGGCTACACGATCACCCAGGAGCAGCCCGCCGGCTTCACCGACGGCAAGACGAAGGTTCCGCCGGGCAATCCAGGCGCGGCCGCCACCGGCAAGCCGGTGGGCGTCGGCGACCAGGACCAGATCACCGGCGTGACCTTCAACGGATCGACCAATCTCTCGGACTATCGGTTCGGCGAGATCGCGATCCCGCAGCTCAAGCCGCCGATCGTCAACGGCTATGTCTATCTCGACCGCGACCACAGCCGCAGCCGTCCGCGCGACGGCTCGATGGAGGGGCGCCCGGACTGGACGGTCGTGCTGCGCCAGAACGACGCCGTGATCTGCACGGTGAAGACGGACGCCGACGGCTTCTACCAGTTCGACAACCTGCATTGCCCTGGCTACGAGCAGAGCGGACTGCCGACCGGCCCCGGCTTCTCGATCACCTTCACCAAGGATGGCGGCAGCCTGCCGGCCCTGCCTACCTCGGGCGGGAACCGCGGCCAGACGCCGTCGACGGGCGGGCGCATCATCGCCATCACGCTGAATCCCTCCGACCGGGTTGTGGAGCAGAACCTGCCGCTCGACCCCGCCGGCGTGGTCTATGACAGCGCCACCCGCCAGCCGGTTTCGGGCGCGACAGTGGTCATCTCCGGCCCGCCCGGCTTCGATCCGGAACGGAACCTGGTCGGTTCCACCGCCGCCCAGACCCAGGTCACCGGCGCGGACGGATACTATGGCTTCCTGCTGCAGAACGACTTCCCGAGCGGCGTCTACGTCCTGACGGTGACCTCGCCGGCCGGCTATCTGTCGGCGCCGTCCGGCCAGTTGCCGCCTTGCGTCAATACGCTGAACGTCGCGGCCTATCCCGATCCGGCGCTGGTCCAGGCCAGCGACGGCGCGCCAGGCCAGGGCGTGCCGGTCCACGATCCGGCGGCGTGCCAGGGCCAGGTCCTGGGCGGCTCGGCGACGACCCAATACTATCTGTCGCTGAACATCACTCGCGGCGGCTCGGCGCCGATCGTCAACAACCACATCCCGCTCGACCGCATGGTCGCCGGCGCGATCCTGGTGACGAAGACCACGCCGAAGCTGTGGGTGAGCCGCGGCGAGCTGGTCCCCTACACCATCACCGCCACCAATCCGGGCGCGGTCCCGCTGGCCAATATCAGCATCCGCGACCAACTCCCGCCCGGCTTCAAGTATCGGGAAGGCAGCGCCACCCGCGACGGGCGGCCGGTCACGCCGACGGTGGATGCAGGCTTCGTCGCCTGGCCGGCCGAGACCTTCGCACCGAAGGAGAAGAAGACCTACTCCCTGATGCTGACCGTGGGGTCCGGCGTGGGAGACGGCGACTATGTCAACCGCGCCTGGGCGGGTCTTGCGCCGGCCGGGACGCAGCTTTCCAACCTCGCCATGGCGCAGGTGCGGATCGCGCCCGACCCGACCCTCGACTGCCCGGACGTCATCGGCCAGGTCTTCGACGACCGTAACGCCAACGGCTACCAGGACGAGGGTGAGCCCGGCATTCCCGGCGTGCGCATGGCCACCGTCAACGGCCTGCTGATCACCAGCGACGCCGAGGGCCGGTTCCACGTGCCCTGCCCGATGACGCCGAACATGGACCGGGGATCGAACTTCGTCCTGAAGCTCGACGAACGCTCCCTGCCGTCGGGCTACCGCGTCACGACCGAAAACCCGCGGGACGTGCGGCTCACGCGGGGCAAGATGACCAAGCTCAACTTCGGGGCGACGGTTCATCGCGTGGTCCGCGTCGAACTGACGGGCGAGGCCTTCGAGTCGGGCAAGTCGGAGCTGAAGCCGGAGTGGCGGGCCAAGGTCGAGGCCATTCAGGAACCGCTGCGCGAGCGTCCGTCCATCGTGCGCATCGCCTACGGGCCAGGGGACGATCCACCGGACCTGGTCCGCGACCGAACCCATGCCGTCCGCAATCTGATCGAACGCGGCTGGAAGACCCAGAAGCGTCAGTACGCCCTCGTCATCGAGATCGAGGGGGAGCAGTGATGAGCCAGTCTTCGAAGATTTCGCAGCGGGCCCTGCTGCTCGCCGCCGCCAGCACGCTCGGCCTCATCGCGGCGATCCCCGCCCAGGCCCAGGCGCCAGCCGTTCCCGGCCCCAGGACCGAGACGGAGTTCACGCCGGGCAAGCGGGTCGACCGCAGCCGGACGCTCCGCCATCCGGTGGCGCCGAACGTCGAGCGCGAAGGCGTGGAGTTCGACAGCCTCGGCCCATCGGCCCTGACGCGTGACGAGCAGGCTGTGGTTGCACAGCCTGCGACGGCGCCCATCGTGGAACTGCGCGAGCTGCTCGACGGAACCAACTTCGAGTCCGGCCGCGACGTGCTGCTGCCGAAGGCGCGCCAGACGCTGGACGCGCTGGCCGCCAGGCTGCGCGGCCAAAGCGACCTGCGTTTCGAGATCGCCGGCCATACCGACAACCAGCGTATCTCCCAGCGGCTGAAGGCGGTCTTCCCCGACAACCAGGCGCTGTCGGAAGCCCGCGCCCGCGCAGTGGCGGCCTATCTCGCCGGCCAGCTCGGATTGCCGATGGACGCCTTCGCCGTCGTTGGGCGCGGCGAGACCCAGCCGGTGGCGACCAACGACACGCCGCAAGGCATGGCGCAGAACCGCCGGACGGAAATCCGCGTCAGCTACCGGCAGGTGTCGGAAGCTCCGCAGCCTGCGCCCGCGCCGGTCGTGAGCCTAGTGAAGCAGGACTATTGCGCGCCCGGCGTCTCCGCCCGGCAGCCGGTCTCGATCAGCTTCGACGGCGCGCCGGTCGAGGGCGACACCAGCCAGGTGGAAGCCGACCGCCAGCGCTGCGTCGACGTGGCGCTGGAGCGCGCGGACATCCAGGTGAAGTACGATCCCTTCAACCTCGCTCCGGCGCTGAACGTCTGGGCGGTTCCGGGCGAGGCCGGGCGTGGACGGGAGGTCCTGCTGCGGACCTACACCAACTATGCCTGGTGGCTGAAGACGGCCGAGATCCGCATCTTCGCCCAGGGCCAGAGCGTCGGCGAGACGCCGCTGGCCACGGTTCCGGTGGAGATCGGCGGCGAAGCGCGGTGGACGCCGCCGGCGAACGCCTCCCACACCCTGGCCTATGTGCTGCGCGTCTATGACGACAAGGGCCGGTTCGATGAGACCGCGCCCAAGTCTCTGCTCGTCGAGGATCGTATCGCCCTGACGGCCGAGGCCGAGCGGGCGGCGCGCGACGACATGTCCGGCTACGGCCAGTCCAGCCTGAAGCTGCACAACATCCCGGCCCGCGGCGGGGCCGTCACCATCAGCGGCGAGAAGATCGCGCCCGGCCAGACGGTGACCGCGCTCGGCATGGCCGCGCCCGTCGACCCGAACGGCAAGTTCGTGGTGCGCCAGATCCTGCCTGCGGGCGCGCAAAAGGTGGTGGTCTCGGTCAAGGGGGCGGACGGCGAGGCGCTGACCTTCGAGCGCAACCTCTCCATCGCGGCGGACGACTGGTTTTATGTGGCGATGGCCGACCTGACCGCATCCAAGGGCCGGACCACGGGGCCGGCTCAGTTGGTCGCCGCCGCGCCTGACGACCGCTACGTCAAGGAGACGACCATCGACGGTCGGCTCGCCTTCTATCTGAAGGGCAAGATCCTCGGGAAATATCTGCTGACCGCCAGCGCCGATACGCAGGAGCGGCCGCTGAAGGACCTGTTCAGCAACTTCGACAGCAAGGACCCGACCTATCTGCTGCGGCGGATCGATCCCAACCGCTACTACCCGGTCTATGGCGACGACTCGACCATCGTCGACGACGCGCCGACCCAGGGGAAGTTCTTCGTCCGGCTGGAGCGCGACGCCAGTTCGGTGATGTGGGGCAACTTCCAGACGAGCTGGACCGGCACGGAGCTGACGCAATACAGCCGCGGTCTCTATGGCGGCGACCTGATCTGGAAGTCCGAGGCTCAGACCAGCTTCGGCGAGCGGCGTACGACCCTGGAGGCCTTCGCCGCCGAACCGGGCACCTTGCAATCGCGCGAAGAGTTCCGCGGCTCCAGCGGCTCGCTGTTCTACCTGCGCCGGCACGACATCACCCAGGGCTCCGAACGCGTCTGGGTGGAGATCCGCGACAAGGATTCCGGCATGGTGCTGGAACGGACCCTGCTCGCGCCCTCGCAGGACTATGAGATCAACTATCTGCAAGGCCGGCTGACCCTGCGCAGTCCGCTGCCGTCCGTGGCCGACGGACTGGGCCTCGTCCAGACCTCGACCCTGAACGGCAACCCGGTCTATCTCGTGGCGACCTACGAATATGCTCCGGGCCTCAGCAAGGTCGAGGGCTCGACGGTCGGCGCGCGCGCCAGCCATTGGCTCAACGACTATCTGCGCGTGGGGGGAACCTATTATCGCGAGGGCGACGGCCTTTCGGACCAGACGCTGACCGGCGGGGACTTCACCCTGCGCTATCGGGCGGGCACCTGGCTGAAGGGCGAATATGCCCGTTCCAAAGGCATGGGCGACGGCGACCTGACCTCGCTGAACGGCGGGTTCGACTTCACCCAGAACCTGACCTCCAGCGCGACGGCCGAGGCTTACCGCTTCGACATGGCGGTGAACCTCGCCGACCTGAATGAGGGCCTGGCCGGCCGCATCACGGCCTATGTCCAGGACCGCGGGCGCGGCTTCTCCGGGCCTGGCCTGGTGACGCCGAACGGCGAGGCCGTCCGGCAACAGGGCTTCGCTGCGGTGTTGCCGGTGGCCGACCGGGCCGAGATCGCCATCAAGGTCGACGACCGGAAAGCCTTGAGCCAGAGCGCCGAGGCCCAGGAAGCGGCGGTGCGCGTGAAGCTGAACGCCGAATGGGGCGTCTCGGCCGGCCTGCGCCGCGACGATCGCAGCGCCCCGCTAGGCGGCGGCCTCTACAACGCCAGCCCAACGCTGAGCCGCTATGGCGAGCGCACCGACGCCATCCTGCGGGTGGACTTCCGGCCCTTGGCGCCGGGACAGGACGCCGACGGTCCGATCGCGACCGGCGTGGCCGATGCAAGCTCGACCTATGGGGCCCCCGGCGGCAATGGCCTGGTCACGGCTGACGCCAACGGGCCGGCCGGCAGCCTTCTGCCCTCGGCCATCGACGGGTCGGGCGGGGTGGTGCAGACCAGCACCGACCCCACGCTCGCCGCCGGGGTGGCGGCCGCGCGGGTGGCTGGGCTCGAATACCGCGACTGGAGCGCCTACGGCTTCGTGCAGCAGACCCTGAGCCGTAGCGGCGCTCGCCCCAACAACAATCGCGCAGGCGTCGGCGGCGACTGGCAGGTGACCGACCGCATCCGCATCGGCGCTGAGGCGTCTGGCGGTTCAGGCGGCGTGGGCGGCCGGCTTTCGGGCGAATACCGGCTCGACGAGCGCTCGAACCTCTACCTGACCTACGCCCAGGAAACCGAGGTTCCGGACCAGACCTACGCCGGCCGCCAGGGCGTGCTGACCTTCGGCGGGCGCATGCGCCTGACCGATCAGCTCGGAGTCTTCGCCGAAACCCGTGCCGCGTCCAGCGAGGGACCGCACAGCCTCACCAACGGCTTCGGGGTGGACTTCACCCCCGCCGAGCGTTGGACCACCGGGGTCCGTTTCGAGACCGGGCGATTGAGCGATCCGATCTCCGGCGACATGAAGCGCAACGCCGTCAGCCTCAACGCCGGCTACAAGAGCGATCGGCTGAAGCTGCTGTCGGCGATCGAATATCGCCGTGACAAGACCTCGACGCTTGGTCTCGTCCAGGGAACCTGTCCCGACACCCCGGACGCCGGCGGCCTTTGCGTTCCGGCCGGCACGACGAACATCGCGGCCGGCGACAGCACGCGTGAAACCATCCTCTTCAAGAATTCGGCGAGTTATCAGCTCGACTTGGATTGGCGGCTGCTGGTGGTCTTCAACCTGTCGCGCTCGACCTCGAGCGACGGCGCCTTCTACGATGGCGACTATACCGAGGCGGTGGTGGGCGCCGCGTACCGGCCGGTCGACAACGACCGCTGGAACACGCTGTTCAAGTACACCTATTTCTACAACCTGCCTTCGACCGGCCAGGTGGACAACTTCACCAACAGCCTGTTCGACTACAGCCAGCGCAGCCACGTCCTCAACTTCGACACCATCTACGACCTGCGGCCCTGGCTGTCGGTGGGCGCCAAGTACGGCGTGCGCGTCGGGGAGCTGAAGAGCCGGACCGGCGGCGACTGGCTGGGCAGTCGCGCGCAGTTGGTCGTGCTGCGGACCGACCTGCATCTGGTGAAGGAGTGGGACGCCGTGGCCGAGTGGCGAAGACTGTCGGTGCAGGAGGCGGACGACAGCCGCACCGGCTTCCTGCTGGGCGCCTACCGCCACATCGGCGAGCATGGAAAGCTGGGGGTCGGCTACAACTTCACCGACTTCTCGGACGACCTGACGGACCTGTCGTACCGCCACCGCGGCTTCTTCATCAACGCCCTCGCGGCGTTCTGACGGAAGAACGGCTCGGGCTCGGCTGCGCAGGCGCGCGCCGCCGAAAACCTGGGTTTCGGTCTTCGCAGTCCCGCTTGGGAAGGCGCCTAATTGCTCGGCGTCCGGTGGTCGAAATCGAGGCGACCGGGCGGCTCGACCAGGGGGCGACGCCGGAGGCTCTGACGCTCGTCGGTCTTGTGTCCTAGTCGCCTGTCATGCGCGTCTTGGTGATCGATCCGGATTTTGCGCGGGCGGCGCTCGTGGCCGAGGGGCTTGCCGGCGTCGAGCCGTTGGAGGTTCGCCACGCAGCCGTCTATGACGCGGGCGAGGCGGCCGCCTTCGCGCCCGACGTAGTGGTGGTCGCCGCCGAGAGCCCGGACCGCGACACCATCGAAAGCCTGCGCGAGGCGAGCCTTTCCAATCCCCACCCGGTGGTGATGTTCGTCGATCGCTCCGAACCCGGTTTGGCCGAGGAGGCGGTGCGCGCGGGCGTGGCGGCCTATGTGGTCGACGGGCTGGCGCCGGCGCGCGTGCGTGACGTGCTCGATGTGGCGATGAGCCGCTTTCAGCTCATGCATCAGTTGCGCAGGGATCTGGAGAAGGCGCGGGCGGACCTGGCCTCGCGCAAGACGGTCGAGCGGGCCAAGGCGCTGCTGATGAAGGAGCGCGGCCTCGAAGAGGAGGCGGCCTACCGGCTGCTGCGTAAGCTCTCGATGGACACCGGCCGGCCGCTGGGCGCGGTCGCCGCCGACCTGCTGGCCTTCGCCGGCGTGCTGAAGGGAGATGCATCGTGAGCACGCGCTTGATGCTGGGGTTCGTGCCGCTGGTCGACGCGGCCGGCCTGATCGTGGCGCAGGCCAAAGGATTCTTCGCCGCCGAGGGGCTGGAGGTGGAGCTGTCGCGCGAGGCGTCCTGGGCCACGATCCGCGACAAGGTGGCGTTCGGCGCCCTCGATGGCGCCCACATGCTGGCGCCCATGGTGCTGGCCCGCACGCTCGGCGCCGGCGGCGATCCGAGCGCCATGATCGCTCCGCTCACCCTGGCGGCGGACGCCAGTGCGATCACGGTGTCGGCCCGGCTCGACCTCAGCGCGGGGGCGGGGAGCCTGGCCGACCTGGTGGCGCGGCGCCGCGAGATGGGCGCCAGCCCGCTGACCTTCAGCGTCGTCTATCCCTACTCGGTCCATAACTACCTTCTGCGGCTCTGGCTGGCGCAGGCGGGGGTCGATCCCGACCGTGACGTGAACCTGACCATCGCCCCGCCGCCGCGCATGGCCGACCTGCTGGCTGGCGGCGTGATCGAGGGCTTCTGCGCCGGCGAACCATGGAACAGCGTCGCCGTCGCCGCAGGCGCCGGGACCATCGCCGCCCGCGCAGCCGATATCGCCCCCGGCTCGCCCGACAAGGTGCTGGGCTTGGCCGCCCATTGGGCGCAGGCCAATCCGCAGACTCTGGCCGCGCTGATCCGGGCCTTGGTCCGCGCCCTGGCCTGGGCGGGCGCGCCCGAGAACCATCGCAGCCTCGCCTTCCTGCTGGCCGAGCCGCAGTATCTGGCCGTGCCGCCCGACACCGTCGCCGCCGGCCTGCGCCACGTCGCCTTCGGCGACGGCCGCCCCGATCCGGCCCAGGCCCGGTGGCTGCTCGAGCAGATGCGTCGCTGGGGCCAGATCCCTGCTGACGCCGTCCCGCAGACCCAGGTCTATCGGGCCGATCTCTACGACGCGGCCCTGGCGGACGCCTGAAAACCGGTCAGGCGCCGGCCTCGGCGCCTTCCTTTTGCGCTGCAACATGAATCCGGCCGGGCGCGCCTGCATCGGGCGTGACGCATCTCCCGTCGGATGATCCCCTTCCGGTCAGGCCCAGGACAACGGCGTTCGCGGCTCCTCGGAACGGCTCGACGCAGAGCCTTCACCGAAACCCTCGGCGACGCCGCCGCTTCCGTTCCATCCGCACGGGGCCAAATCCATGCTGAGCCGCTCGTTCCTGAAGGCGGGCCACACGCCCACCCTCCTGTCGTCCTTCCTCTATTTCGACCTGAGCTTCATGGTCTGGGTGCTCCTCGGCCCGCTGGGCGTGGCGATCGCCAAGGACTTCCATCTCGATCCCGCGCAGAAGGGGCTGATGGTCGCCGTGCCCGTGCTGGCGGGCGCGCTGCTGCGCCTGGCCGCCGGGGTGCTGGTCGACCATATCGGCCCGAAGAAGACCGGCGTCCTCGCCCAACTGGTCGTGCTCGCAGGCCTGGCGAGCGCCTGGCTGATCGGTATCGACAGCTACCATCAGGTCCTGGCCCTCGGGATCGTGCTGGGCGTCGCCGGCGCCTCCTTCGCCATCGCCTTGCCGCTGGCCTCGCGCTGGTATCCGCCCGAGCACCAGGGCCTGGCGCTCGGCATCGCCGGGGCCGGCAATTCGGGGACCGCGCTGGCGGCCCTGTTCGCCCCCGGCCTGGCCCAGGCCTATGGCTGGAGCAACGTCATCGGCCTGGCCTGCCTGCCGCTGGCGGTCGCCTTCGTGGTCTTCGTCCTCTTCGCCAAGGACGCCCCCCGCCGCCCGCCGCCCAAGGCCCTGACCGAGTATCTCGACGTACTGAAGACGCCCGACGCCTGGTGGCTGATGCTGCTCTACGGCGTGACCTTCGGCGGCTTCGTCGGCCTGTCCTCCTCGCTGACCATCTATTTCAACGCCGAATACGGCCTCTCGCCCGTCGTCGCCGGTTTCTTCACCGCCGCCTGCGTCTTCGCCGGCTCGTTCGTGCGGCCGGTAGGCGGGGCGATCGCCGATCGCATCGGCGGAGTGCGCACCTTGAGCGTGGTCTACGTCCTGGCGGGGCTGGGCCTGGCGCTGGCCAGCTTCCACGCTTCCAGCGTCTGGATGGCCTTCGGCGTGCTGCTCTTCAGCATGATGGCGCTCGGCGCCGGCAACGGCGCGGTCTTCCAGCTCGCGCCCCAGCGCTTCGGCAAGGAGATCGGGGTGGTGACCGGCCTGATCGGCATGACCGGCGGGATCGGCGGCTTCTACCTGGCCGCCAGCCTCGGCTGGGCCAAGCAGGCGACAGGCTCCTACCAGGCCGGCCTGCTGGCCTTCGCGGGCCTGGCGTTCGTCGCCTTCATCTGCCTGACCGGGGTGAAGGCCCAGTGGCGGCGGACATGGCTCGCCCCCGTCGGCGCGCGTTCCTGAGCGGAGACAGCCCATGACCAAGGAAAAGCTCGTCGTCGTCGGCAACGGCATGGCCGGCTGCCGGGCGGTGCAGGAGATCCTCAAGCGCGATCCGGGCCGCTACGACATCACCATCTTCGGCGCCGAACCGCGGGTGAACTACGACCGCATCATGCTCTCGCCGGTCCTGGCCGGAGAGAAGGCCTTCGCCGACATCGTCATCAACGACGAGGCCTGGTACCGCGACAACGCCATCACCCTGCACGCTGGCCGGGCCGTCCAGGCCATCGACCGCGAGGCCCGTGTGGTTCGCGCCGAGTGCGGGCTGGAGGTTCCCTACGACCGGGTGATCCTGGCGACGGGCTCGGACCCGGTCCGCCTGCCGCTGCCGGGCGCGGACCTGGCCGGCGTCGTCACCTTCCGCGACCTCGACGACGTGGAGGCGATGATCGCCGCGGCCGCCCGGCCGGGCGCGCGGGCGGTGGTGATCGGCGGCGGCCTGCTCGGCATCGAGGCGGCCTATGGCCTCGTCCGCCGCGGCATGTCCGCCAGCGTCGTGCACCTGGTCGACGTGCTGATGGAGCGCCAGCTCGACGCCTCCGCCGGCTTCCTGCTGGCCAGCGCCCTTGCCGACAAGGGCGTGGAAACCGAGCTTGGCGCCGTCTCCGAGGAGATCGTCAGCCAGGGCGGCAAGGTCGCCGGCCTGAAGCTGAAGGACGGCCGCACCCTGCCATGCGACCTGCTGGTCATGGCGGTCGGCATCCGGCCCAACACCGCCCTCGCCAAGATCGCCGGCCTGGAGGTCGGTCGCGGCGTGGTGGTCGACGACGCCATGCGCACCTCCGACCCGGCCATCTCGGCGGTCGGCGAGTGCGTCGAGCACCGCGGCCAGTGCTATGGCCTGGTCGCCCCGATCTGGGAGATGTGCAAGGCCCTTGGCGCCGACATGACCGGCGGCTCGCAGGCTTATGAGGGTTCGGTGCTCTCGACCCGCCTCAAGGTTTCGGGCGTCGACGTCTTTTCGGCCGGCAAGTTCGCGGGCGGGGCGGGGTGCGAGGACATCGTCTTCCGCGACGCCGGCCGCGGCGTCTACAAGCGCGTGGTCATCGAGGACGGCAAGGTCGCCGGGGCTGTGCTGTTCGGCGACGCCGCCGACGGCGCCTGGTATTTCGACCTGATGCGGCAGGCCGCGCCGGTCGCCGACATCCGGGAAACCCTGATCTTCGGTCAGGTGGCGACGGAGGGCCTTCGAGGCCTGGACCCTAGCGCGGCCGTTGCGGCCCTGGCGGATAACGCCGAGATCTGCGGCTGCAACGGCGTCTGCAAGGGCGCGATCACCAGCGCCATCGAAAGCGAGGGGCTCTCGACCCTGGAGGCGGTGCGCGCGGTGACCAAGGCCTCCGCATCGTGCGGTTCCTGTACGCCCCTGGTCGAAAAGCTGCTGATGGCGAGCCTCGGTGAGGCCTTCAAGCTCCAGACGGGTCCCAAGCCGGTCTGCGCCTGCACAGGTCACGGCCACGAGATCGTCCGTAGGCGCATCGTCGCCGAGGGGCTGAAGTCCATGCCGGCGGTCATGCAGGCCCTGGAATGGTCCACCCCCGACGGCTGCGCCACCTGCCGCCCAGCCCTGAACTACTACCTGCTCTGCGCCTGGCCCGGCGACTACCAGGACGACAAGCAGTCGCGGTTCATCAACGAACGGGTCCACGCCAACATCCAGAAGGACGGGACCTATTCGGTCGTGCCGCGGATGTGGGGCGGCATGACCACCGCCGGCGAACTGCGCGCCATCGCCGACGTAGTCGACAAGTTTGCGATTCCGGCGGTCAAGGTGACCGGCGGCCAGCGTATCGACCTGCTGGGCGTCAGGAAGGACGACCTGCCCGCCGTGTGGGCCGACCTCAACGCCGCCGGCATGGTCTCGGGCCACGCCTACGCCAAGGGCCTGCGCACGGTGAAGACCTGCGTGGGCTCGGACTGGTGCCGGTTCGGCACGCAGGATTCCACCGGCCTCGGCATGCGGCTGGAGAAGTTCATGTGGGGCTCGTGGACCCCGGCCAAGGTCAAGCTGGCGGTTTCCGGCTGCCCGCGTAACTGCGCCGAGGCGACGTGCAAGGACATCGGCGTGGTCTGTGTCGACAGCGGTTACGAGATCCACGTCGGCGGCGCGGCGGGCCTGCACATCCAGGGCACGGAACTGCTGACCAAGGTCGCCACCGAGGAGGAGGCGATCTGGACCATCTGCGCCGTGACCCAGCTCTACCGCGAGGAGGGCTGGTACCTGGAGCGGATCTACAAGTGGATCGCCCGCGTCGGCCTGGACTCGATCAAGGCCGCCGTCGCCGACCCGGAACGCCGCCGGGAGCTCTACGACCGCTTCGCCTATTCGCAGCGGTTCTTCCGCATCGACCCCTGGGCCGAGCGGGTGGCCGGTCGTCACGGCGACGAATTCAACCCGCTCAGCCGCCGCATGGAGTTCACCCCGGCATGAACGCTCTCGTCAAAGACCCGATCACCTGGACCGACGTCGGGGCGGTGACCGACATCCCCCTACGCGGCGCCCGCCGCGTGCCGACCCCGGCCGGCGACGTCGCCGTCTTCCGCACCGGCGACGGACGCGTCTTCGCGCTGAAGGACGCCTGTCCGCACAAGGGAGGGCCGCTCAGCCAGGGCATCGTCCACGGCCATGCGGTGACCTGTCCGTTGCACGCCTGGAACATCGAGCTGGCGAGCGGCCGGGCCATGGGCGCAGACAAGGGCTGCACCCCGGTCGTGCCGCTGGAGGTTCGAGACGGCCGCATCCTGCTGGGCCGGATCTGATCATGGCCGCGCGGCGCAGCACCTGTCCCTATTGCGGGGTCGGCTGCGGGGTGGCCGGCCAGGCCTCGGGCCGCGACCTGACCCTGGCCGGCGACCCGGCCCATCCGGCCAACTCCGGCCGCCTCTGCTCGAAGGGAAGCGCGCTGGCGGCCACGGTCGGGCTGGAGGGCCGGCTGCTGCATCCGACCATCCGCGAACGCCGCGCAAGCTGGGAGGAGGCGACCGCCCTGGTCGCACGTCGGTTCTCGGAGACCATCGACCGGCATGGCCCGGACTCGGTGGCTTTCTATGTCTCCGGCCAGCTCCTGACCGAGGACTACTACGCGGCCAACAAGCTGATGAAGGGCTTTATCGGCTCGGGCAACATCGACACCAATTCACGCCTCTGCATGGCCTCGGCGGTGGTCGCCCACAAGCTGACCTTCGGCGCCGACCTGGTGCCCGGCTGCTATGAGGACCTTGATCTCGCGGATCTCGTGGTCTTCGCCGGCCACAACGCCGCCTGGACCCATCCGGTCCTGTTCCGCCGCATGGAGGCGGCGCGCGGCCGCGGCCAGCGCCACGTGGTGATCGATCCGCGCCGCACCGACACGGCCGAGGTCGCCGACCTACACCTGCCCATCGCGCCTCAGACCGACGTGCGCCTGTGGAACGGCCTGCTGGCGGACCTCATCGACCGCGGCGCGATCGACCGCGCCTATATCGCCGCCCACGTTTCGGGCTTCGCCGAGGTCCAGGCTGCTCTGGCCGCCGACGATCAGTCTCCCGCCGCCGTCGCCGCCGACTGCGGTCTGGCGCTTCCCGCCCTGCAGCGCTTCTACGACCTCTTCGCCCGCACGCCGCGGACGGTGAGTCTGTTCTCCATGGGCTCGAACCAGTCGGCGCAGGGCGTGGCCAAGGGGCTGGCGATCATCAACGCCCACCTGGCCACTGGCCGGATCGGCAAGCCGGGCGCCTGTCCGTTCTCGATCACCGGCCAGCCCAACGCCATGGGCGGGCGCGAGACCGGCGGCATGGCCACCACGCTCGCCGCCCACATGGACTTCGACGAGGTTTCGCGCGCCCGCCTCGGCCGCTTCTGGGGCGCGCCGGCGATGGCGCAGGCGCCCGGCCTCAAGGCCGTCGACATGTTCGAGGCCATTGGCGAAGGCGAGATCAAGGCCCTCTGGGTCATGGCGACCAACCCGGCCGTCTCCATGCCCGACGCCGCCCGCGTGTGCGAGGCCCTGGCCGCCTGCCCGTTCGTCGTTGTCTCAGACTGCATGGACGAGACCGACACCACCGCCTTCGCCCATGTGAAGCTGCCGGCTCTGGCCTGGGGCGAGAAGGACGGCACGGTGACCAATTCCGAGCGCCGCATCTCGCGTCAGCGCGCGCTGTTCGAAGCGCCCGGCCAGGCGCGGGCAGATTGGAGGATCATCGCCGATGTCGCCACGGCGATGGGGTATGGCGAGGCCTTCTCCTGGCGCTCGAACGCCCAGGTGTTCCGCGAATGGGCGCGCCTCACCGCCTATGAGAACGACGACCGGCTGCTGAACCTCTCGGGCCTGGTGGCGATGAGCCCGGCCGACTACGAGGCGCTGGAGCCGGTCCAGTGGCCGGTGACCGCCGCGGGCGGCACGCCGCGCCTCTTCGCCGACGGCGTCTTCCAGACCCCTGACGACCGGGCGCGCATGGTTCCGACGGTGGTCGCGGGGCCGGCCCAGGCGACAGATCCGGCCTATCCGTTGGCGCTCAACACCGGCCGCATCCGCGACCAGTGGCACACCCTCACCCGGACGGGCCTGGCCCCCGATCTCTGGCGTCATGCGTCCGAGCCCTTCGTCGAGGTCCACCCGGACGACGCCGTGGCGGCCGGCGTCGTCGAGGGCGTGCTGACCCGCGTGCAGACGGCCCAGGGCGAGGCCGTGGCCCTGGCCCGGGTCACCGACCGCCAGCGGCGCGGCGGCGTCTTCATGCCGATGCACTGGACCGGCGCCTATGCCCCGTCGGGGCGCGCCAACCCCCTGGTCGCCGCCAGGGTCGATCCGCGCTCGGGCCAGCCGGAGTTCAAGCATACGCCCGCGCGCGTGCGGCCCTATCGCGAGACCTGGCGCGGCTTCTTCCTGGCGCGGGAAGCCTGGAGCGTCCCGGCCAAGCTGGATATCGTCTGGCGGCGGATCCCCCAGCACGGCTGCCAGTTGCACGAGTTCGCCGGCCGCGGCGACGCGGCCGAGCGCGAGGCCCTGCGCAGGGTCCTGTTGCGCGCCGCGCCGGGCGAGGCTCTCCGCTACGAGGACCCCTCGGCCGGTTCGCTGCGTGAGGCCTTCATGGACGGCGAGCGCCTGGACTGCGTGCTATTCGCCACCACCTCCGGCGCCCTGCCGCCGCGCGACTGGTTGGCCGAGCTGTTCGCCGCCCCGGCCCTGAGCGCCCAGGACCGGGCGGCGCTGCTGATCGGCCGCGCGCCTGGGCGGCCGGCCGACGCCTCGCCGCTCGTCTGCGCCTGTCGCAACGTCCGCGCCGCCGCCATCGGCAAGGCGATCGACGCCGGGGCGCGCGACGTCGACGCCGTCGCCGAGACGACTGGCGCCGGAACCAACTGCGGCTCCTGCCGTCCCGAGATCGCCCGCCTGATCACCGCCGCCCTCCGCTCGGAGATCGCTGATGCCGCATGACCCTGGAACCGTGAAGCTGGTGGGGGCCGGTCCCGGGGCCGCCGACCTGCTGACCCTGCGCGCCGCCCGCGCGATCGAGAGCGCCCAGGCGCTGCTCTACGACGCCCTCGTCTGCGACGAGGTCGTGGCCCTGGCGCCCGCCGCCTGCCTGAAGATCCAGACCGGCAAGCGCGCCGGGCGGACCAGTATGAAGCAGGAGACCATCAACCGCCTGATGCTGCGCCTCGCCCGCCGCGGCCTGCGCGTGGTGCGGCTGAAGGGCGGCGATCCGTCGGTGTTCGGGCGGGTGGGCGAGGAGCAGGCCTTCCTGAACGCCCACGGGATCTCCACGGAGGTGGTGCCCGGCGTCACCGCCGCCAGCGCCGCAGCCGCCCAGTTCGGCTTTCCCCTGACCTATCGCGGCCAGGCGCGCCGCCTGGTTTTCGCCACGGCCACGACTCGCGACGGCGCCTTGGCCGAGACTGGCTGGGCCGCCGACCGCGAGGCGACCCTGGCGCTCTATATGGGCCGCGACCAGCTATCGGCGCTCGCCGCGCGGCTGATCGCCGAGGGCCGCAGCCCTCACACCCCGGTCATGGCCGTCGAGAACGCCGGCCGCGCGGACGCCCGCGCCATGCCCGGCCGGCTCGGAGCTCTCGGCCAGGCCCTGGCCGCCGCCGGTTGCGAGGGGCCGGTGGTGGTCGTCGTCGGCGAGGCGGCGGCCCAGGCCCCGGCCTTCCTGAACGCCGAACCCGCCCTGATCGAGGCCCGCTCATGAACAACGCCCAGCTCTTCGCCTTCGAGGCCGATTTCGTCGCCAGCCTGCGCTGCATTCCCATGGCGGTGCGTCTGAAGCTCGACCGCAGCGGGGTGAAGCTGACCCTGCGCCAGTGGAGCCGCTTCACCCTCGACGACCGCCGCCGACTGCTGGAAGCGCCGTGTCGGACGGAGGCGCAGATCGCCGCCTACCACGACGAGCTGGTCCGGCTGGTGGCGCAGCGCGCCAACGAGATCGCGCGCCCGCTCGCCGATCCGCCTGCACCGATCTGGGAGGAAACGGCGGAGGCGCCGCCGGCGGTGGCCGCCTATGCGCGCTCGATCGGCGCGGCCCCGCTCCAGCCGCACCAGTGGGCGGCGCTCTCCGATCTGCAACGCTTCGCCCTGCTGAAGCTGACCCGCGACAACCACGATAACGTCAACTTCCTGCCGGCCCTGCGCGAGTTCGGGCTGCTGGGCGCGGCCTGAACCTCGAGCGCCTGTCTGGCGAAGAGGGCCGCTGTTTCTGACCCCGGCATCCAGGGGATACGCAATGCTGCCGCCAAGGCCCGGAAAGTCGGGCCTTTCTCCGGGGCGGTCGCCGCGGAGATGATTTTGGGAGACTGCCTGGCGGTGGACGCAGCCGCACGGCAACTCGTCTCCGGTCGGAGACGGTTCCTGGCGCATTGCCGACTATCGCCGCCGCTCAGCCGGTCGTGCAGTGGGCGCTTCGAGCAAGGAGTTGTGCTCCGCTAAGCCGCCTTCATCCAAACCACGAGCGCAAAGCGAGCCGGGCCGGCGTTTGGCAGAGTCCGATGCGGAGTGAACCGATCTAGGAACAGGACTTCGCCCGCGCGGCAGTGCGGCGTGGCGCGTGGAAGGTGGTCGAGAGCGGCCGGTTCGATATGGAAGTCTGAGGCGCGGACATGGGGGAAGGGAGCCGATTGGCGCCCCGCCGCGATCTCCAGCCCGCCTTGGCCCGGTCCTGCATCCATCAGCGGGATCCAGGAGGTGATGTTCAGGCGTCCGCAGTCTGAACCATCGTCGATCGCTACGTCAGAGTGCCAGTTGTGCCAGTGCTCGGGAAATGCGGCGAAGCTGGCGCGCAAACGGATGGTGTTGCCGGCGGCTTGCAGTCGCCGTCCGGTCAACTGTTCGGCGACGGCGCGAAGCTTCGGGTTCTGCGCCAATCCAGTCAGGCGCGGTCCGCGATGGGCGTCAGTCAGGACAGCAAGGCGCAGCAGATTGGCATAGGCCTTTTCGTCACGGGCGATGGCGTCGAGGCGCTGGGCGAGCGGCAGGTCGGGACGGCTGTGCTCGAAGGGGTGATGCAGGGCGCTTGCGACGCGATCCAATTGTTCGATGACGTCCGCCTGCGCCGCCTCCATCTCCTGTGGCGTGAACACCGAAGCAACGGCATAGCCATCGCGCGCGTAAGCGGCTTCCTGGCCTGCAAGGTCGATCATGTGGGCGTCACCATATCGGTCATGGAGCACGCTGCCCGGCCCCTCGCCAGCGCGCGATCTCGCACGGCGTATCGGCCAGCGCCTCTATCAGCTCGGGATCATAGGTGCGCAGGGTAATCTTGTTTGGCCCGCGGCGCATTCGGCTTTGTCCACGAGCGGGCAAGCGGCCCTCCCGTGTCCACTGCCGTCGCTCTTCGCTGTTGATCCGTAACACCTGCTCGACCTGTCGTCCGCTCAACGGGCGGCGAGCAATCTGCAACAAGCGGTGCCGTAATTCCTCAGCTAGCGCCTGGGCGATGGGCAGGTCCGCCAAGCCGAAGCGGCAGGAGCGTGTGCGCTCGAGGACTTCTCCATCCGAACGCGACATGAGAAGGCGGACGGCCGCATCGCGAGCGCCGGAATGTAGGCGCACGCCGAGCGGGGCCTCGTCATAGCGGACCTGCACCACCACCCCGATCGGCTGCCGGCGCACGGTGACGCAGGCATAGATCCTATCCGGCAGCGATGGCGCAGGCCCCATGCGTCAGACGCCGCGGCCGTAGATCGGGAAAGCGCGCGTCAGGACATCGACGGCTCGCCTGGCCTTGGCTTCGACCTCGGCGTCGCCTTGTCCGTCTGGCCCGAGCGCGTCGAGGACGTCGGCGGCCAGGCCGCCGATCTGGCGGAACTCAGCTTCCCCCAGGCCCCGAGTCGTGGCGGCGGGCGAACCGAGACGCACGCCGCTGGAGAGCGCCGGCGGACGCGGATCGAAGGGGACGCCGTTCTTGTTGCAGGTCAGGCCCGCGCGTCCCAGCGCCGCCTCGGCGTCTTTGCCGGTGATGTCCTTCGACCGGAGGTCGAGCAGCACGAGGTGTGTGTCGGTGCCCCCGGTGACCAGATCGTAACCGCGGGCCTTCAGCGCTTCGCCGAGCGCCCGGGCGTTGGCGACCACCTGGGCGGCGTAGGTCTTGAAGTCGGGTTGCAGCGCCTCGCCGAACGCAACCGCCTTGGCGGCGATCACGTGCATGAGCGGGCCGCCCTGCAGGCCGGGGAACACCGCCGAGTTCAGCTTCTTGGCGATCGCCTCGTCGTTGGTGAGGATCAGGCCGCCGCGCGGTCCCCGCAAGGTCTTGTGGGTGGTGCTGGTGACCACATGGGCGTGAGGGAAGGGGCTGGGGTGTACGCCTCCGGCGACCAGGCCGGCGATATGCGCCATGTCCACCATCAGCTTGGCGCCCACCTTATCGGCGATGGCGCGGAAGCGGGCGAAGTCGATCTGACGCGGGATGGCCGACCCGCCGGCGATGATCAGGCGCGGCTTGTGCTCGAGGGCGAGGGCCTCGACCTGATCGTAGTCGATGAGGCCGTCAGCCTGGCGCACGCCGTATTGCACGGCGTTAAACCACTTGCCCGAGAGGGTCGGCTTGGCCCCGTGGGTGAGGTGCCCGCCGGCGTCCAGCGACATGCCCAGGATCGTGTCGCCCGGCTTGACCAGCGCCATCATGACCGCGCCGTTGGCCTGCGCGCCGGAATGCGATTGGACATTGGCGAAGGCGCAGCCGAACAACCGCGCCGCGCGGGCGATGGCCTCAGCCTCGACGATATCGGCCTGCTCGCAGCCGCCATAGTAACGCTTGCCGGGATAGCCCTCGGCGTACTTGTTGGTGAACACCGAACCCTGGGCAGCCAGCACGGCGGGGGAAACGATGTTCTCGCTGGCGATCAGCTCGATGCCGTCCTGCTGCCGGGCGGCCTCGGCTTCCAGCGCCTGGGCGATGATGGCGTCGTCCGCCAGTCGGCGGTCGAAGAATGCGGTCATGGAATCCTCAAATTGGGGAGCAGGAAACGGGCCTAGATGCGCGGCAACGCCGCTTGAGCCAGGCGGTAGAGCCCGGCAGGAACGAGGAAAGCTATGGCGGCGCCGACCAGGGCCAGGCGCATCCCGCCGTGCGGGACCGCCGGATCGAAAGCGTCCAGGGCTTGGGAGGCTACGCCCATCAGGGTGACGCCCAGGCCCGGGCCAAGGAAGGCTCCGACCGCGCCGGTGATCCCGGTCGCCGCGCCCCGCACATTGGGGCTCAGCAAGCGCTGGGTGACAGCCGCCACGCCGCCATAGCAGAGGTTGTCGAACATGGTCGGCAAGGTCAGCAGCACGATGGCGATGCGCCAGTCGCTCACCCACCAGGCCGGAATGAGAAAGAGCGGGGTCAGGCTCATGCCGATCACGGCCGGGGTCAGGCAGCGCGCCAGATCCTTGCGGCTCATCCGGTCGGCCAGCCAGCCGCCGCCGAGCGCGCCTGCGACGCCGGTGAGGCCGCCCTGGACGCCAAGCAGCAGTCCGGCCTGGCCGGGCGACAGACCGAGCGTTCGCTGGAAGTGCATCATCCCCCAGAAGCTGTTGCCTGCGACGAGCGCGCCCATGACGAGGCCGCCCAGCATCAGGCAGATGAGTGTTGGCGATCGCAGGAGTTCGCGAGCGGCTTGGCCCATGCCGGACTTCCCAAGAGCCGCTGGTGCGGTGCGCCTTGGGTCGCGGAGCAGAAGCAAGCAGGGCATGAGCAACAGGGCGGGTGCGGCCACGATCGCCAGGGTGGCGCGCCAGCCATAGGCGTCGCAAAGTACGCCGCCGAAACTCTTGGCGAGGAACGAGCCGATGGGGATCGAGAGTCCGATGATCCCAAAGGCGGTCGCGATCCTATGCTTGGGCGCGATGTCGGCGATCAGCGAGTTCGAGGGCGGCAGGCAGCCGGCGAGGCCGCAGGCCACGCCCACGCGTGACGCCAGAAGCTGACCGAACCCGGCCGCGGCCCCGCCAAGCGCCGTCATGCCCGACCATAGCGCCATCGAGGCTGCGAGCACGCCGAAGCGACCGATGCGCGGTTGATCGGAAGCCCAGCCCCAGGGCAGGCCGAAGACCGCATAGGGCAGGGTCAGGGCCAGCCCGGCCATGAGGCCGAGCTGGCTGTCGTTAAGCTTGAGATCGCGAGCGATGACGTCGCCAAGGACGTTCAGCACCTGGCGGTCGACCGCCGCCAGGGTGAGGACGGCCATCACCAGCCAGATGATCGGCCAGGGCCGGGCCATCGCCGCGGCGGGAGCCTGGGACGGCGCGGAGCCGATGTCGATCTGCGCCATCCCGACGCTCCGATCAGGCCGGGACGCCGCGCGCCTGGCGGGCGGCGGCGACCATGTTGACGAGCGCGGCCTTAGTCTCCGGCCACTTGCGGGTCTTCAGGCCGCAGTCGGGGTTCACCCAGAGTTGGCCGACCGACAGCCGCTGCTGGGCGGCCTTCAGCAACTGCGCCATCTCGTCCACGCTCGGCACCCGCGGGGAGTGGATGTCGTAGACGCCAGGGCCGATCTCGGCCGGGTAGGCGTAGTTCGCAAACGCGTCGAGCAGCTCCATCTTCGAGCGAGCGGTCTCGATGGAGATGACGTCGGCGTCCATCGCCCCGATGGCGGCGATGATGTCGTTGAACTCCGAGTAGCACATGTGGGTGTGAATCTGGGTGTGGTCGGCCACGCCCGACGCGGTCAACCGGAAGCATTCCACGGCCCAGCCGAGATAGGCGTCCCAGTCCTTGCGGCGGAGCGGCAGGCCTTCGCGCAGGGCGGCCTCGTCGATCTGGATCACCTTGGCGCCGGCGGTCTCCAGGTCGACCACCTCGTCGCGGATGGCGAGCGCGATCTGGCGGCAGGCCCGCTCGCGCGGGATGTCGTCGCGCACGAACGACCAGTTCAGGATCGTCACCGGACCGGTCAGCATGCCCTTCACCGGCTTATCGGTGAGGCTCTGGGCGTACCGCCACCATTCGACGGTCATTGGCCTCGGCCGGGAAACGTCGCCATAGAGGATCGGCGGCCGCACGCAGCGGCTGCCATAGGATTGCACCCAGGCGTACTTGGTGAAGGCGAACCCGGCGAGTTGCTCGCCGAAATACTGCACCATGTCGTTGCGTTCGAACTCGCCGTGAACCAGCACGTCGAGGCCGACCTCTTCCTGCCAGCGGATCGTCCGTTCGGTTTCTTCCTTCAGGAAGGTTTCGTACTCGGCGTCGGAAAGCTTGCCCTTGTCGTGGGCGGCGCGGGCCTTGCGCACCTCCTCGGTCTGCGGGAACGAGCCGATCGTGGTGGTCGGGAAGGCCGGCAGGTTGAGCCGCGCGATCTGTAGGGCGCGGCGTCGGCCGAAGTTGGCGCCGCGTTGGGCCATGGAGGCGTTGACGGCGGCCAGGCGCTGGCCGACAGCCGGGTCGTGGATCTTGGGCGAGGTCCGGCGGGACTGGGCGGCGGCAGTGCTGGCGGCCAGCGCTTCGGCGACGCTGCCTCGGCCTTCGTTCAGCGCGCGAGCCAGGACCACCAGCTCCTCGATCTTCTGGATGGCGAAGGCGAGCCAGCTGCGGACATCCGTGTCGAGATCGGCCTCGAGCGCCAGGTCGATCGGGGTGTGAAGCAGCGAGCAGGACGGCGCCAGCACGAACTGGTGGTCCAAGGTCAGCAGCGGTTCGAGCTTGGCCAGCAGGCGTTCCAGGTCCGCCCGCCAGATGTTGCGGCCGTCGATGACGCCTAGCGAGAGGACGAGGCCGGCCGGCGCAGCGGCCAGCACACGGTCGAGCTGGTCCACGCCCCGCACCAGGTCGAGATGCAGGCCGGCGACGGGCAGGGCGAGGGCGGTTTCCAGGTTGTCGTCCAGAGGGCCGAAATAGGTGGTCAGCATCAGCTTCACGCCCGGCGCGGTGCGGGTGAGCAGGCGATAAGCCTCACGCAGGGCGGCGCGCTCGGCCTCGCCCAGGTCGAGGACCAGGCAGGGCTCGTCGATCTGCACCCACTCGGCGCCGGCCTGCTCCAGCTTGTTCAGCGCCTTGGCGTAGACGTCCACGAGCGGTTCGAGCAGCGTCAGCGGGTCGAAGCCTTCGACCTTGCTCTTGGCGAGCTTCAGGAAGGTCACCGGGCCGAGCAACACCGGACGGGTATGGACGCCCTGCGCCTTGGCTTCGAGGAACTCGTCCACGGCCTTGGTGGAGGCCAGGGTGAAGGTCTGGCCCGGCGACACCTCGGGGACCAGGTAGTGATAGTTGGTGTCGAACCACTTGGTCATCTCGGCGGCGGGCACGTCGAGGGCGTGGTGATGATGGCCGTGGCCGCAGTCGGCGTGGTCGGCCTCGCCCTGGGCTCCGCGCGCCATGGCGAAGTAGGTGTCGAGGTCGACCGACCCGTTCGTCCAACCGTAGACCGCCGGGATCGCGCCGACCATGGCGCTGGCGTCCAGCACGTGGTCGTAGAAGGTGAAGTCGTTGGACGGGATGTGATCGACGCCGAGATCGCGTTGGCGCGCCCAGGTCTTGGCGCGGAGGTCGGCGGCGACATCTACCAGGGTTTGCCGATCGCTCTTGCCGGACCAATAGCGCTCGAGGGCGGTCTTCAGCTCGCGCTTGGGGCCGATGCGGGGAAAGCCGAGGGTGGCGACGGTGACGGTCATGATGCCTTGCCAGATTCGAATGATGGCGAAGGCGGACAGACGCGAGCAGGCGTGCGCCGGCGCATGCGCCGATCGGCCTGACTTGCGGCCTGACCGGACACCCCGCCGGAGGACGTTATCTGTCGGGGCAGGTCTCCTGGCTCACGGGTCGACGCCTCTCGTCCTGGCCTTCCCGACCCGCCACCGATGAAGCTCGGCGGGTCAGTGACACGTATCGGACGTCGGCTCGCCGCTTACAGTTGCGGGGGCAGCTCCGGCATTGGCCCAAGGACCGCACCGGATTCCCATCTTAGCCCCGGAACGCGAACGCTCCAGGGAACCACGACAAGCGCATCTAGGCCCGAAGAGATCACCAAGTCAACAATCATATAAACATATCTTTATATGATTGTCGCCAATTCGCCTCGGCGGTGTTTTTGGCTGGCGGTGAAGGAACTCGACACTTGGCATCGGTGCGCCTCCCTCCGCGGGCGTCGATTCCATGGTCAGCTCCGAACGTGGTGTGGCCGGGCAGTTAAGGCAGGCGCCGTTCGATGACGTTCGGCGCTCACTTCCGATAGAACTGCGTGCCGATCTCGATCTGCGGGCGGCCGGTTTCGCGCCGGTGGCGGTTGGTGTCGCGCAGGGAATAGACGCAGCCGCAGTATTCCTGCTGGTAGAACTCCTCGCGCTTGGAGATCTCGATCATCCGCGCCGCGCCGCCGCCCTTGCGCCAGTTGTAGTCCCAGTAGGAAAGCCCCTCGTAACGGCCCGCGGCGCGCTGGCCGCAGTCGTTGATCTGGCTCATGTTCTTCCAGCGCGAGATGCCGAGCGAACTGGTCATCACCGGGAAGCCACGCTCGTGGGCATAGAGGGCGGTGCGTTCGAACCGCATGTCGAAGCACATGGTGCAGCGAGCGCCCCGCTCGGGCTCCCACTCCATCCCCTGGGCCCGCGCGAACCAGTTGTCGGTGTCGTAATCGGCGTCGACGAACCCCACCCCATGCTTCTCGGCGAAGCGGATGTTCTCGTCCTTGCGCAGCAGGTATTCGCGCTCGGGGTGGATGTTCGGGTTGTAGAAGAAGATCGTGTAGTCGATCCCCGAAGCCAGCATGGCTTCCATGACCTCGCCCGAACAGGGGGCGCAGCAGGAATGCAGCAGCACCTTGGTCTCGCCGCCGGGCGGCGTCAGGATCGGGCGTTCGGTCTCGGTCATCGAAGTTCGTATCGGCAGGGTCAGCCGCGTTGCGGCATGTCCGTGGGAATGATCGTTTGTACGATCGACGCGTCCAAGGCCTCGTAGTCGTGCAGGCCTATGGTCGCATAGAGCTCGGCGCGGGTCTGCATCTCGTCGACCATAGCGTGCGCGCCGCCGTCGCGAGCGATAGCGGCATAAAGCTTCTCCTGCGCCTTGTTGGCGACCCGCAGCGAACTCACCGGCCAGATCACCATCCGATAGCCCATGGCCTCGAATTCGTCGGCGGTGAAGAACGGCGTCTTGCCGAACTCGGTCATGTTAGCCAGCAGCGGAACGCCCGGCATGCGCTCGGCGAAGGCGCGGAACATCTCGGCGGTGTTGAGCGCCTCGGGGAAGATTGCATCAGCGCCTGCTTCCATGTAGAGCCTGGCGCGGGCGACCGCCCCGTCGAGGCCCTCGCTGGCGGCTGCATCGGTGCGGGCGATGACATAGAGGTCGCGCCGCGCTTTGGCCGCCGCGGCCACCTTGGCGGCCATGTCGTGGGCGTCGGCCAGCTTCTTGTCGTTCAGGTGTCCGCACTTCTTGGGCAGAAGTTGGTCCTCCAGGTGCACGGCGCCGGCTCCCGCCTCCTCGAAGGCGCGGACCATGTGCATGACGTTCAGCGCCTCGCCATAGCCGGTGTCGCCGTCCACCAGCACCGGCAGGCCGCTGGCGCGGGCGATCTGCCGGATGAAGAAGGCGACCTCGTCGACGGTGATGAACCCGAGATCGGGGATGCCCATCGAGGCGGTCATCGCCGCGCCTGAGAGGTAGAGGCCTTCGAACCCTGCGGCCTTGGCCTGCAGGGCGGCCATGCCGTTGTGCGCGCCAGGCAGGCGAGCGATCCCGCCGCGCTCGATCAGTTCGCGGAAACGGCGGCCGGCCGCCTGGGCGGGAAGGTCCTCAGCGACGAGATAGGGCATGAGGACTCCTAATGCGTCGCGGCCGCGGCCGGACCCCGGGATTCGATCGGGGTGAACGGCAGGTCTTCAGGGCCGACATAGTTGGCCGACGGGCGGATGATCTTGTTGTCGATGCGTTGCTCGATCACGTGCGCGCTCCAGCCGGAGGTGCGGGAGATCACGAACAGCGGGGTGAACATCGCCGTCGGCACGCCCATCATGTGGTAGGAGACGGCGCTGAACCAGTCGAGGTTCGGGAACATCTTCTTGGCGTCGGCCATCACCGTCTCGATGCGCTCGGCGATGTCGAACATCTTGGTCGAGCCGGCTTCCTCCGACAGCTTCAGGGCCACGCGCTTGATCACTTCGTTGCGTGGATCGGCGACCGTATAGACCGGGTGACCGAAGCCGATCACGACCTCCTTGGCCTCGACGCGACGCCGGATGTCGGCCTCGGCTTCGCCCGGGTCGGCGTAGCGCTTCTGGATTTCGAAGGCGACCTCGTTAGCGCCGCCATGCTTGGGGCCACGCAGGGCCCCGATGCCGCCGGCGATGGCCGAATACATGTCCGACCCGGTGCCGGCGATGACCCGGCAGGCGAAGGTCGAGGCGTTGAACTCGTGCTCGGCGTAGAGGGTCAGCGAGGTGTGCATCGCCCGCACCCAGCTCTCCTTCGGCGCATGGCCGTGCAGCAGGTGCAGGAAGTGGCCGCCGATGCTGTCGTCGTCGGTCTCCACCTCGATCCGCTTGCCGTTGTGGGCGTAGTGGAACCAGTAGAGCAGCATGGAGCCGAGGCTGGCCATCAGTCGGTCGGCGATGTCGCGCGCGCCCGGATGGTTATGGTCCTGGGCCTCGGGCAGCACGCAGCCGAGCGCCGAGACGCCCGAGCGCATGACGTCCATCGGATGGGCGCCGGCCGGAATGGCTTCGAGCGCCGTGCGCACCGCCGTCGGCAGGCCGCGCAGCGACTTGAGCTTGGCCTTGTAGGCGGCCAGCTCGGCCGCGGTCGGCAGAGCGCCATGCACCAGCAGATGGGCGATTTCCTCGAACTCGCAGCGCTCGGCGACGTCGAGGATGTCGTAGCCGCGGTAATGCAGGTCGTTGCCGGTGCGCCCGACGGTGCAGAGCGCGGTGTTGCCCGCGGTGACGCCCGAGAGCGCCACCGACTTCTTCGGCGCAGGTTTGGCTTGGGGTTCGCTCATGACGGGGGCTCCGGTCACTGACGGTCGAAGATGCCGCGCGCGGGGGGCGGGCCGAGCCGGGCGCGATCGACGGTGAAGGTGAGGGCGCGCACCTCGGCCGGCGTCAGCTCGGGCAGCCGCGCGACCAGGCCGAGGAACCGGTCCTGCTCGGCCGGCCCGATGACGTCCTGCGCCAGTGTGCGGAATTTCTCGACGTACTGGGGCCGGGCGAAGGGGCGTGCGCCGAGCGGGTGGGCGTCGGCCACCGCCAGTTCGTCCTCGATGACCGAGCCGTCCTCGAGGGTGACGACGACCCGGCCGCCGAAGGCCAGCTCGTTCGGATCGCGCGAGTGGTAGCGGGCGGTCCAGGCAGGGTCTTCGACCGTGCGGATCTTCCGCCATAGAGCCACGGTGTCCGGTCGCTGGGCGCGCTCGGGCGCGTAGGAGCGCTCGTGGTGCCAGCCGCCGTCCTGCAGGGCGACGGCGAAGATGTACATGATCGAGTGGTCGAGCGTTTCGCGGCTGGCCTTCGGATCCATCTTCTGCGGATCCTCGGCGCCCGTGCCGATGACGTAATGGGTGTGATGGCTCGTCTCGATGACGATGTCTTTTACCCGCGCGAAGTCGCCGATCTTGGGGCCGACCCGGCGCGCGAGGTCGATCAGCGCCTGACTCTGATACTCGGCCGAATGCTCCTTGGTGTAGGTGTCGAGGATCGCGCGCTTGGCCTCGCCCTTTTCCGGTAGAGGAATCTGATAAACGGTGCTGGGACCTCCCAACAGCCAGGCGATGAAGCCGTCCTCGCCTTCATAAGCAGGGGAGGGGGCGCCTTCGCCGCGCATCACCCGGTCGACCGCCTCGATGGCCATCTTGCCGGCGAAGGCGGGCGCATAGGCCTTCCAGCTCGAAATCTCGCCCTTGCGGGACTGGCGCGTGGTGGTGGTGACGTGCAGGGCCTGTTGCACCGCCTGCCAGATCGTCTCGACGGGCAGGCCCAGAAGCGTGCCGACGCCGGCCGCGGCCGAAGGGCCCAGGTGGGCGATGTGGTCGATCTTGTGCTCGTGCAGGCAGATCCCCTTCACCAGGTCGACCTGGATTTCGTAGCCCGTGGCGATGCCCCGGACCAGCTCCGCGCCGGAGAGACCCGCATGCTGGGCCACCGCCAGGATCGGCGGGATGTTGTCGCCGGGGTGCGAGTAGTCCGCCGCCAGGAAGGTGTCGTGGAAGTCGAGCTCGCGCACCGCCACGCCGTTGGCCCAGGCGGCCCATTCCGGCGAGACAAGTTCGTCGGCGGCCAGGCCGAAGACGTTGGCGCCCTTCGCCCGACCTTGCGAGCGCGCCTGGGCGCGTGCGCTGGCCACCGGCCGTCGTGCGATCGAAGCCGCCGCCACCGCCGCATTGTCGATGATGCGGTTGCCGATCATCTCCACCACGGCGTCCTCGACGACCACCGGGTCGGCGGCGACCTCGGCGATCTTCCAGGCGAGCTGGTCGGCGCGAGGCAGGTTCTCGGCGGACTTGTAGGTTCGGACGCTATGCAACTTCACGGTGGGAGCTTCCTTTGAGCGAAATGGGGCGGGGGCGGCCGTCGGCGTCGACTGCGACCATCTGGAAAAGGCCGTCGAGAACCGGCGAGGTCTCCTGACGGCCGAGCGCGCCGGCGCAGCCCTCGACGTGGACCGTGAGAGACGCCCGGCCCGAGCGCACCACGCGCGCCGACAGGTGCAGGACGTCCCCGACCCGGACGGGCGCCTTGAAGGTGATGCCGCTGCAGGCCGCCATCACCACATCGCCAGCCGCGTGTTCGGCGGCGGCCAGCACCGCCGCGCGACTCATCAAGCTCAGCGCCTCACCGGCGAACAGTGTCCCGTAGTGGTTGGCCTGTGCTGGGAAGATCGGAGTGGAGAAACATCCGGCGCGCGGTCTCTGGCTGATCAGCGGTGCGTTCATGCGGACTTGCCTTGCTTGCGGATATTCGCAAGTTACGCACCGCTAAAATCGGCAATAGGCTTGAATTTGCGTCCCTTTGCGAAGGTGACGCTGCAAATTTGCAAAGGTTGCGAATGCGCGATCCGGCTCGAAAGATGTTCATGGGCGCCCGCTTGCGGCGGCTGCGCGAAGATCGCGGCCTGACCCAGGCGGCGCTGGCCTCGGCGCTGGGCCTGTCGCCGAGCTATCTGAACCAACTCGAGAACAACCAGCGGCCGCTGACCGTCGCCGTGCTGCTGAAGCTCAACGCCGCCTTCGGACTGGACGTGCAGGTGTTCTCGGACGAGGACGAGGCGCGTCTGCTGGCGCAGCTCCGCGAAGCCTCTCTCGACGCAGGTCCGGCGGAAGACTTGACGCTGGCCGAACTGAAGTCCCTGGCCATGAACATGCCAGCCGCCGCACGGCTGATCGCCAGCCTGCATCAGCGCTATCGCCAGGCGCTCGAACAGGCTCACACCGCCGCGGCCAGGCTGGGAGATGATCGCACAGAGGGAACCGGCTCTCCCGCTCCCTACGAGGAAGTGCGCGACTTCTTCTATAGCCGGCGCAATCACATCGTCGGCCTCGATGGGGCCGCCGAGACCCTGGCGTTCGAGGAAGGAGTTCGCCCCGGTGCAGCCGCCGCGGCGCTAGCTCGTCGGCTCACGGCGCGGCATGGCGTCGCCTTGGAGCTGACGGATGAGCACGACGGCCGCCGCTTCGATCCCGTCAACCATCGTCTGACCCTTTCAACCAGGCTCAACGAGGGCCAGCGCGCCTTCCAATTGGCGACGCAATTGGCGTTCCTCGAATACGACGATCTGCTCTCGAGAGAACTGGAGGGGGCTCGCCTCAGTCCCGAGGCCCATGCTTTGGGGCGCCTGGGCCTCGCCAACTATTTCGCCGGGGCGGTGATCCTGCCGTACGCCTCAATCCTGCAGGCGGCCGAGCGCAGCCGATACGACATCGAGGCGCTGGCCATGCAGTTCGGCGTCGGTTTCGAAACCATCTGCCACCGGCTCAGCACCTTGCAACGGCCCGGCGCCGCGGGTGTTCCGTTCATCTTCGTGCGGGCCGATCGCGCCGGAAACATCTCCAAGCGGCAGTCGGCGACCGACTTTCACTTCTCGCGCCTCGGCGGCTCCTGCCCATTGTGGAACCTGTACGAGGCCTTCTCGCGGCCTGGCCACCTGTCGCGCCAGCTCGCCGAGATGCCCGATGGCCGCCGTTATCTTTGGGTGGCGCGCACGGTCGGCGGGGAAGCCTCCGCCTTCCGCAGGACCGAACCGCAGTTTGCCGTGGCCTTGGGTTGCGACCTGCGTCACGCGCCCCGCCTGATCTATGCAGATGGCCTGGACTCCGCCCTGGCCAGTGCGTTCGCGCCCATTGGTCCCGGCTGCAAGATCTGCGATCGCCCCGGATGTCGTCAGCGGGCCTTCCCTCCGCTGGCGCGCGCTATCGTTGTCGACGAGGCGGATAGCGGCGCTGCGCCGTACCGGTTTCAAGACGCCTGATTGTCGTTGGGGTGCGCCACGGGGGCGTTCAGGAGCCTATCGATCAGGTTCCGATGGTTGGAGCCAGCGGTCATAGAAGTTCCGCCCGAGCTGGATCGTCGAGGCGGCGTCGTAGTGCAGGCCGTCGGGCTGGGTTGCGCCACGTGCATCGCCGAGTGGGTGACCATGAGCACGGTGACGCCAGAGGCTACCGCCTCCGTAACCATAGCCATCATCGCCTCGCCGCTGACGATGCCAAGATTGCCAGTCGGTTCGTTGGCAAGGATCACGCCCGGTTCAGAGACAAGTGCGCGTGCCGTGGCGACCGGCTGCTGCTTGCCGCCGGACAATTGCTTGGGTCGATTGGCGGGCGCGAAGGGCCATGCCGACCCGCTCCAACGCCGCCACTACGCGTTTCCCCTGTACTACGATCCGCTCTACTGGGGTGCAGTCTTTCCGCTTGGCATGTACGCGCCCCCTACCTGGTGGATGAACTGCGCCATGAAGTTCAGTTTCCCGTCCGGGTACCGAGAGCCTTTCTCTATGTCGCCTTTGCGGCCTGGATCATGGTGTTCGTCGAGACGTTGTGCGTCCTGTCCCGTATCCGAAGCGCTGAGTCGGAAGCGTAAGTTCTTTGCTCGTTAAGACTTCGGAGGTTGTTGGAACGGGAGGTAAGGGGCCGCATGTCTTGGCTGGTAACAGGGAGCGAATGTCTGGCGCATGCCCAGGCAGACCCGAGGGCATGTTATTCGGTCAACATTGTTTCGGAGCAAAGATCGACCTGGTTGAGGGCGTAGCTTCGACCCTGTTGGACGCCAGCGTGGTGTCCTGGGGATAATGAACATGAACGTCATCGCGCTCTTCGCCGGCGCCGCGCTTCTCGCGTTAGGGGCCACGACCTCTGTCCATGCGGCCGACGCGCCGTCGTCAGCCGCAACTCCTGCGGTCGACATCGTCCGCTTGGCCACCGACCTGCCGCCTCCGATCGCTCGGCGTGCGCCGGCGGTCGTCAAGGTCAACTTCGAGACCAGCGAGGTCCTTGGGAAACTTACCGGGGAAACCACTTTCAAGTACTGGACCTTCAACGGCAAGGTGCCGGGGCCGATGGTCCGGGTCCGGGTGGGCGACACCGTGGAGGTCACCCTGCACAACCCCGCCGACAGTGCGATGATGCACAATGTGGACTTCCATGCGGTGACCGGCCCCGGCGGCGGCGGGGCCGCAACCTTGGCCAAGCCAGGGGAGACTAAGAGCTTCAGCTTCAAGGCGTTGAAGCCGGGCCTCTACATCTACCATTGCGCCACACCCATGGTGGCCCAGCACATCGCCAACGGTATGTACGGGGCGATCCTGGTCGAGCCCGAGGAAGGCTTGCCCAAGGTCGACCACGAATTCTATGTGATCCAGGGTGAAATCTACACCGACCTTGGCCTTTCGGAGGCCGGTGAAGCGAACGAGGACATCCAGAAACTCCTCGACGAGCAGCCGGAATATTATGTGATGAACGGCGCCTTCAAGGCGCTCACCGGCGATAAGAGCCTCAAGGTTAAAGTGGGTGAGACCGCCCGAATCTACTTCGGCGTAGGCGGCCCCAACAAGACGTCGAGCTTCCACGTGATCGGCGAGATCTTTGATGATGTCTATAATCTCGCTTCCCTGACCAGCCCGCCAATCAAGGACGTTCAAACCGTCACGGTGGCGCCTGGCGGGGCGACGGTTGTCGACCTCAAGTTCGAGGTGCCCGGCAGCTACATCATGGTCGACCACGCGTTGAGCCGGGTCGACCGCGGCGGGGCCGGCATCATCGAGGTCACGGGGCCGGAAGATCATGCGATCTTCAAGACGGCTCCCGGCGTCACCACGCATATGGAGCACTAAGGGCCTTCTGGCTCTGAACTCAAAGAACCGACCCTGTTCATCTCGGCTGGCTTGATCCAAGTCAGCCGAGACTGGGCGTTTAGGCGCTAGCCTGTCTCTTTCGGCCCAATATCCCGAGTTTCGCCCGAGGAAATCTCATGTCGCTCCTGCTCGCACGCGCGTTTCTGGCCGCTGCGGCCGCATTGGCGCCAGCCGCGGCGCTGGCTGGCGACCTTTCCAGCGGCAAGCTCCTCGTCGATGCGAGGAGTCGTTACGAGTCCCTAGACCTCGGAGGCCTGGACGGCCAGGCGCTCACCGCGCGGCTGCGCCTGGGATGGGAGACGCCCAAGGTGGCGGGTTTCACCGGCCTGGTGGAAGGCGAAGCGGTCGCAGTTCTGGTGGACGACTACGCCGATGGCATCACCCCCCGTCCGGGCAGGCCTGTGATCCCCGATCCCGATTCCGTGGAGCTCAACCGCGCGCAGATCACCTGGGCGCCGGGGCCGGCCTTCGAGGCGACCCTGGGCCGCCAGCGTATCGTCCTCAACAACGCCCGCTTTGTCGGCAATGTCGGCTGGCGGCAGAACGAGCAGACTTTCGATGCGGTCAAGCTCGTCGCAAAGCCCTCGCCGGCGGCCACGCTCACCTATGCCTTCGTCGGCCGGGTCAACCGCACCATCGGGCGCGACAATCCCCAAGGCATCTGGCGCGGCGATGTCCATCTGATGCAGGTGGACTTCAAGACTCCGGCGGGAAAACTGGTCGGTTACGGGTACCTGATGGATTTCAGCACCGTCCCAGCCCAATCCTCCGCCACCTGGGGTCTGCGGCTCACGGGGGAAAGGCCGCTCCAGCCCTCGGCGGCCCTGACTTGGGAACTAGAATACGCCCGCCAGCAGGACTGGCGCGTGCAGGCGGAATTCGACCTCGATTACATTCTCGTCGCCGGCGGCGTGAAGACTGCGGCTTCGAGCCTTGGCCTGGTGTTCGAGCGGCTCGACGGCGACGGTCGTCGTGGGTTTCAAACTCCGCTCGCCACGTTGCATGGTTTCCAGGGATGGTCGGATGTGATCGGCGCGACGCCCGCCGACGGCGTCCGGGACATCTATCTTCGTGGGCATGTCTTCGTCCCCCTGTCGCGTCCGATGAAGATCTCGGGCGAGGCGCACGACTTCCGAAGCGTCAAGAACGCTCGGACCTATGGGCGTGAGATCGACCTCGCCGCTTCCATGGCCCTGGCCAAGCCGGTGAACCTGGAGGTGGGCGTCGCGCGTTTCGACACCAGCGATGCGATGTATCCGGACGCGATCCGCGCCTGGGTTTCGATGGAATACAAATACTAAGGCGTGAGGTCGAGCTTGCTGGCGGACAAGGATGGGACGGTTGTCTCAGCCTATGGTGAGGCGCACGGAGTTTCCTCGCCATGCCTTCCCATAGCCCTCCGCCCTTTGTGGGGCCGTTCGACGATTTACCTGCGGCCCTTGAGCCTGACGCTCACCTTATCCGCCGGATCGTCGAGAACTATCATGGGCCGCACCTGCACGATCTGCGCGCGGCCATCGACCTCAGCCATAAGGTCGAGGCTCGTCACTCTGGCCATCCTTCGGCGCCGGACGGGCTTGCCGGCCTGCTGACCGAAACCTTCGACCATCTGGCCGCTCACCAAGCTCGGGAAGAGGCAATCCTGTTTCCGGCCATGCTGAGCGGGATGATCGACTTCCTCCCCTGGATCTCGGACATTGGAGGCGAGCACGATGATGTCCGAGGTCGCCTGGAAGCGCTCAAGCAGACCGCTGGCGGCTACCAGGCCCCGGCGGACGCCTGCTCGACCTGGCTCGAACTCTATGGCCTTTGCGGGAAGCTCGACGCCGAACTGCGCGAGCATATCCGGCTGGAGGAGGAGGTGCTGTTTCCCCGCTTCGCCCAAAGATTGCGGGAGTTGCGCTGACGCAAGGTCGGCTCCTTCGCCATTCTCTATCCTTCAGTCGTCAGGGCGTTGAGACGGCGCCCGTTCAATCCAAGGACGAGAACAATGTTCAGGATGACTCTGGCCGCCGGGGCGACGGCCGTGGCTTTGGCGCTGGCTGGCCAGGCGACTGCTGCGGAAATCCAGGTCAAGATGCTCGATCGGGGCGCCCAGGGTGTAATGGTCTTCGAGCCGTCGAGCGCGAACTTCAAGGTCGGCGATACGGTCCGCTTCCTGCCGACCAATCCCGGCCATAATGTTGAAACCATTTCCACCATGCTTCCGCCGGGGGCTACGCCTGTCAAAGGGGCCATGAACCAGGAGGTGGTGGTGAAATTCACCAAGCCGGGCGTCTACGGTTTCAAGTGCCTGCCGCACTGGGGTTTCGGCATGGTGTTCGTGGCCAAGGTCGGTGACGGAAGCCCCAACCTCGCCGCCGCCCAGGCTGCGGCGGCGAAGACGCCGCCCATGACCAAGAAGCGCCTGGCCGCCGCCTTCGCGGCCCTGAAATAGGCGTAGCTCCTCTGAGCGGCATCCGGTTCGATGGAATAGGGCGCCGCTCAGTATATCCTGACCTGGAGGAGTTTTCCCGCCGAACCGGTATCCGCTTAAGCGGAGAGGCGTCTGTCGTCGGGCGTCCCAAGGCCGTGTCAGTCCGCTGAATCCTCGGCTATCGCCAGCAGCGTGCGAGGCTTCGTCACGACAATGTGGCGACGCGAGCTTGCGGTGATCCCCGTGTCGTCCCAAGCTGCGAGGGTCCTGCTGACGGTGTGGAGTGTCGAGCCGGTCATTTCAGCCAGTTCCTGGCGGGTGATTGGGAAGTTAATTTCGATACCGGCGTCGGTGCGGCAGCCAGCTTGCTGGATCAGTCGCACGATGGCCCGGGCGATCCGCTGCTCCACCCGCTCGCCGGTGAGCTCGCCCACACGGCTCTGCAATTCGAGCATGCGGTTGCCGGCGGAGGCGGTGGATCGCAGGGCGATCTCAGGAAATCGGGTCATCAACTGCCGCATGACGCCTACGGTCCAGAAGATCTCCAGGCTGTCGACCACAGCCACGGCGTCGGCCGGAAACGGACGGTCCATTAACGCCGCCACGGTGCCGAACATCTCGCCGGGGCCGATGAAGCGGATGACCGACTGGCCGCCGTCGGGACGGCTCTGCAGAATCTTCACTCGTCCTTCAAGCAGGGTGTGGCAGGTGACGCCGGGATCGCCTTGCGAGAAGACGACCCGTCCGGCAGGCAGTCGGCGCAGGCTGCCTGCGTTCATGACGGCGCGCCTGCCTTCCTCATCGAGGTCGCCAAACAGATCGGCGCCGATAAGCAGGTTGGGATCGGCGACGGTTAGCATGGCTATGGCCCTCCTGGGTCCATGGGCGCGTCAAGATCATCAAGGATGACGGATTTGTCGCCTAAGAGATTCCCCTAGGAGGGTGACCCCTTAGGAGGAGGGAAGCTCCTGTATCGGGTCGGACTGCGCGCAAGCCTGAGGCGACCTTGTTCCAGCGCAACGTTGATCGAGGGGAACTGTCCCACTGAAGGCGTGTGCGACCGAACGGGGAGTCCCGTTGCGGCTTTTAGGGACAATGAGATGAACACCAAGAGACTTTGGTTGATTCTCGCCCTGGTCATGGCGGCCTCTTTCACCGTCCTTGGCCTCATGGGACGGGAAATCTACCGACAGGCGCCACCGATACCGACGCAGGTGGTGGACGCTTCGGGCACGGTCCTGATGAGCCGCGACGACATTCAAAAGGGCCAGTTGGCCTACCAGTCCATGGGCGGCCAGCAGGTCGGTTCCATCTGGGGCCACGGCGGCTATGTGGCGCCCGATTGGTCGGCCGACCAATTGCATCGCGAGAGCATGGCCCTGCTCGAAATCTGGGCACAGCGGGACTTCGGCCGCGCCTACGACATCCTGTCGGCCGAACGTCAGGCTTCGCTGAAAGCGCGGCTGAAGGCCGAAATGCGTACGAACACCTACGACCCGGGAGCCGGCGTCATCAAGGTGTCGGCCGACCGCGCGGCGGCTATGGCCCAGGTCAAGGCTCACTATGTAGCGCTGCTGGGCGATGATCCGGCGCTCAAGAGCCTGCGTGAGGACTATGCCATCGCCGACGGGGCCATGCCCGACGCCGGCCGTCGCAACGCTGTGGCGGACTTCTATTGGTGGATCAGTTGGGCGGCCGGAACTAACCGTCCCGGAGATACCGTCACCTATACCTCCAACTGGCCGCACGAGCCTCTGATCGACAACGTGCCGACGTCGGCCAACCTGGTCTGGTCCGTCGCCAGCGTGATCCTCCTGATCTTCGCCGTCGGCGGCCTGGTCTGGTGGCACGCCAAGACCAAGACCGAGGATCATGCGAAGGCGCCGGAGGCCGACCCGCTTTTCAGCCTGACCCCCACCCCGTCGCAACGCGCGGTCTTCAAGTACCTCCTCACGGTGATCGGTCTCTTCCTGTTGCAGGTGGGGCTTGGCGCGGTCACCGCCCACTATGCGGTGGAAGGTCATGACTTCTATGGGATCGAAATCTCCAAGATCATCCCCTATGCGATCACCCGTACCTGGCACACCCAGCTTGCGGTGTTCTGGATCGCGACGGCCTGGTTGGCGACCGGGCTCTATGTGGCCCCGATGGTTTCCGGCCACGAGCCGAAGTTCCAGCGCCTTGGCGTGAACCTGCTCTGGGCTGCGCTGGTGTTCGTCGTCCTCGGCTCGATGGCTGGCGAATGGCTCGGCGTGCAGCAGATATTCGACCTCGACACCAACTGGTGGTTCGGCCATCAGGGCTGGGAATATATCGACCTTGGCCGGTTCTGGCAGACCTTGCTGTTCGTGGGTCTTCTGCTCTGGCTCGTGCTGGTGACCCGCGCTCTGTGGCCGGCGCTGCGCAAGCCGTCCGAGAGCAAGCCGGTCCTGGCCATCCTCTTCCTCTCGACCGTGGCCATCGCGCTCTTCTACGCCGCCGGCTTCATGTGGGGTAAGCACAGCCACATCAGCGTCATGGAATACTGGCGCTGGTGGATCGTCCACCTGTGGGTCGAAGGCTTCTTCGAAGTGTTCGCCACGGCGGTCATCAGCCTGCTGATGGTGAAGCTCGGCCTGGTCCGCGCCCGCACCGCCAACGGGGCGGTGGTGTTTGGCACCATCGTGTTCATGTTCGGCGGCGTGCTGGGGACGGCGCACCACTGGTACTTCGCCGGCACGCCGGTTTCGGTGATCGCCATCGGGGCCATGTTCTCGGCCCTGGAGGTCGCGCCCCTGGCTCTGATCGGCGCCGAGGCTTTCGAGACCTATCGCCATGGTAAGGCCGCCCCTTGGGTCTCCGCCTACCGTTGGCCGATCATGTTCTTCGTGGCGGTGGCCTTCTGGAACCTGCTGGGCGCCGGGGTCTTCGGCTTCATGATCAACCCGCCGATCAGCCTCTATTACATCCAGGGGCTCAATACGACGGCGACCCATGCCCACTCCGCGCTCTTCGGAGTCTATGGCATGCTGGGCATCGGGTTGTTGCTGTTCTGCTTCCGCGGCCTTGCCCGGCGTGAGGCCTGGAACGATCATCTGTTGGGTTGGACGTTCTGGCTGCTCAACATCGGCTTGGCGATGATGGTCTTCATGTCGCTGCTGCCGATGGGCGTGGTCCAGGCTCTGGCCAGCATCGAACACGGGACCTGGTTCGCCCGGTCTCCCGCCGTGATCCACTCGCCGCTGGTCGAGCTCCTCGTGTGGCTCAGGGTGCCGGGTGATATCGTGTTCGGAGCCGGAGCGCTCACCCTTGCCGCCTTTGCAGCAAAGCTGGTTCTCAGCGGCTCCAATCGCCAACCTACCTCCCAGGCTGCCGGTTCGCCCGTCGCGGCCGAGTAGTCACCCCCTATCGTGGCGGGGCGGATCAAGCAGCCCCGCCACGATTCTTTTGAAATTCATCGTGATGCAAACCATCCAAGCGGTGTGACGTCGCCAGAGGTTGGCGCACCTTCATCACGACCTTCCCCTATCCTTCTTCTCCGCCTCCCTCCTGGGGGCGTCGGCCGTTTTGGTCTGGGGTATGGCCGGTTGTCGGGACCGGTGATCGTGCCGCCGCGGCCTATGGAGCATGACGGTTCGAGTGGCCGGTTGAAGCGGCTGTCTTGCTGTAGGATTTTGAAAATAAATTCTTTTCAGGGATTGGCCGGTCCCGCCCGACCTGGAATGAGGCTAGGGGGATTGCGAGATGGCGGCTTCTTACCCGCCGGCGGGCCCATGTTCCTCAAGTCAGGTAGCGGCGGCTGAACCGCCGAGCCTGGAGCGAAGTCCGATCGGATCGGACTTCGCTCCAGGCTGTCCCTTTAGGATGCGCGCGCCTTGATCGGGAGCTCGAAGACCAGCTTGTCACGACTGGTTCCGGGAGGCGGCGCCGGCAGCGGCGCTGCAGCGCGGATCGCTCTTAGGCATGCGCGGTCGAAAAGCGGGTCGCCGCTCGAGCGGCCGAGGCGCACGGACAGGATCGCCCCGGACTCGTCGAGGGCGAAGATCGCCACCGCCACGCCTGCTCCGGGGCGGGCTGCGGGCGCGTTGGCGGCAAGGTGGCTCCAGATGAGCCGGCGGTACTCGACCAGCGGATCGACGGTCGAGCGCGGCGGAGGCGTGGTCGTGGCCAGGAACACCGGCTGAGGCGCCATATCCTGGGCGAGTTGTGTGGCTTCCACCATCGCAGGGGGGGCTGGAGCCGGAATCCGTGGAGCCGCCGGAGCCGCTGTCGGAGCGGGCGCTGCATGCGAATTGCTTGCTGAGGTCCTTGGCCGTTCCGCCGGCCGGGGCGCCGCCGGGGCTGGCGGCGCGGAGGCGGGAAAGAGGTCGGCCGCATTGACGAGCGAGACGTTGATCGCCTGTGGCGGCTGCGCCAGGTCCGCGGAGGCCGGCTGGTGCAGGGCGATGCCGAGGGCGACGGCGGCGTGGGCGGCGATCGAGGCTCCGACCGCCGCCAGTTGGGCCGATGAGAGGCGTTGGGCGAGCATGTCAGAACGCCGCCGTCAGGCCGAGGTTGAACGAACGTCCGGGCCCAGGCAGCGGGCGCAGCGGCTGCAGGTAGTTGTCGGCTCGATAGTCGCCGTACGACACGCCGCCCAGCGGAAGACGATAGGCGGTGTCCAGGAGGTTCTCCACCGCCAGGTTCACGCGCACGCGTTCGCCCGCCCAGGTGGTCCGCAGGTTGAAGAGAGCGTAGGCGCTGGTCTGAGGCTCATTGCGCAGGGCGTTTACGGCGTCCTTCTTTCCAACCAACTGAATCTCGGCCTGGTTCGTCCAGCGGCCCTTCTGTTGCTCCAGGGCGACCCGGCCGGTCAGGGGTTGCATGTGGTAGAGGTTGTCGCCGGTGTCCCGGTTCTCGCCGTCCACGAACGCCAAGCTCCCGGAGAGCGTGCCGCGGCCGAGACCTTCGGTGTTCCAGACCTCGGCGTAAGCGGCGGCGTCGAACCCGAACAACCGCGCGTCCATGTTCGTGAAGCGCAACTGCACGAAGCCTCGCGGCAAGTCGGCCAGCTTCACCGCGTCCACGAAATCCTGGACCTGGGAGTGATAGGCGGTGACGGTGAGGCCCCGCTTGGCGGCGACATCCGTCAACCGCAGGGTGGCGGCGAAATGATGCGCCACTTCGGGCTTCAGGTCGGGATCGCCGACATAGCCGTTGGCGTCGCCGGCGAACGAGGTCATCGCACTCGACATGGACCCGACGCCCCAGGCGTAGCGCTCGTAGAGATTCGGGGCGCGGGTCTTGCGCGCATAGCCGAACTCCAGGGCGGCCGTGTCGTT
>NZ_JAYRST010000011.1:0-60078 GCF_041920015.1 Phenylobacterium sp. | reverse complement strand
TCCAGGTAGCCCATCTTCACGCCGTCGGCGGCCTTGGCCTCGCCGTTAAACTCCTTGTCGATCCCGGCCATGATCTTCAGCAGGGTCGACTTACCCGAGCCGTTGACCCCGACCACGCCGATCTTGGCGTCGGAGTAGAACGACAGCCAGATGTTCTCGAACACCTTCTTGCCGCCGGGATAGGCCTTGGTCAGGCCCTGCATCTGGAAAATATACTGCTGCGCCATGAGGCGTCCGCGCTCGCTCTGCCGAAAAGATCAGGGAATTCGGGGAGGGAGATAGCCGCCGCCAGCCCTCGGCGCAATGTTGCGAGTGTCCGCCTAGCCTTTGCGCGGCCCTCAAGCCAGGCTTCGGAACCGTTCGGCCCCTCCCCGCGTACTCTCTGCCGACACGTCAGAGGAGCTCGTCATGCACAAGGACACCATCAAGGGCGCCGCCAAAGAAGCCGCCGGCTCGATCAAGCAGGCCGTCGGCAAGGCGACCGGCAACGAGAAGCTGGAGGCCGAGGGCGCCGCCGAGAAGCTGGGCGGCAAGGTCCAGAAGGGCGTCGGCGACCTGAAGGACGCCGCACGCGACGCATTGAAGCGCTAACCGGCGCCCCAGAACGTCGAAGGCCGCGCCCCCCAGGGCGCGGCCTTCGTCATGCCGGTTCGGCGGAAGATTCGAGAAGTCGACCTTCACCGACAGCCATAGGCGCCGCGGCTCCTGGTTGTTGGTATATTCGGCCCCGTAGGAGACCGGCGAGCCGTAGGGCAGCAGGCGCACGAAGTCCTTGTTGAGCAGGTTGTAGATCGTGGCGTTGACCGTCACGCGCTCGGTCACCTGGAACGACCCGCCGACGTGGAAGAGGCTGTAGGCCTTGAAGTCGCCCAGGGCGGCGCGGGCGGTCGCATCGCTGCGGAACCGCTCGCTGCGGTACTCGCCGCGCAGCCAGGCGGTCAGCCGGTCGGTGGCGCGCCAGCGCAGGTCGGCGTTGACCATGTGCTCGGGCGTGTCGGTCAGCTTCTGGCCGGCGGACGCGCCGCTCTTCTGCTCGCTGTCGGTGTAGGTGTAGTTGCCGTTGAGGGTCCAGGCCTCCAGGAAGCGCAGGCGCATCGCGATCTCGACGCCGCGGGTGACCGCTTCGTCGATGTTCACGCTCTGGCCGAAGGTCGGATAGCCGGGGAAGAAGCCGACATCGACGCAGCCGGCCGGGCGACCGGCCCCGGAGTTGTACTGGGCCAGGGTCATGCCGGCGCTGCAGTTGGCGACCGGCTGGCCCGTCGAGATCTTGTCCTTGAACTGGTTGTCGAAGACCGTGAGGTTCGCCGAGAAGCCTTCCAGGCTGTCGTAATAGACGCCGATCTCGCTGCTGGTGCTGGTTTCCGGCGTCAGGGTCGGGGTGCCGAGCAGCGGCAGGCGCCCCTGGGCGCCGAAGCCGTTGATGCCGCTGGCCAGTTGTTCCAGCCGCGGGGTCTTGAAGCCCTGGCTGACGCCGCCCTTCACCGTCCAATGCTCGTTCGCGTTCCAGACCAGATAGGCGCGCGGGCTGAAATGACCGCCGAACTTGCTGTGATCGTCATGCCGGGCGCCGACGGTCAGGGCCAGGCTGTCGGTGAAGCGCCATTCGTCCTCGGCGTAGACCGCCCACTGCTGGTGCTCGAAGGCGCTCGGCGCGACGCCGTCGACCATCTCGGCGTCCCAATACTGGCCGCCCACGGTGAAGGTGTGGTTGCGCCATTGCGAGTAGAACTTGGTGTCGAAGATGGTGTTGGTCGATTCCAGGGTCCGCGGGCCACCCGCGCCGGCGACGCCGGGCGGAATGATCCGGCCCTTGGTCTCGGTGATCCCGCGCGAGAGGTTACTCTCCAGCACGCCGAACGGCAGGCGCCAGTTGTGCGCCAGGGCGTACTGCTCGCGGTTGAACTCCAGGGCGTTGGCGTAGCCGCCGGCCAGGGTGTTGGTGCCCATCTGGCCCTTGGAGTTGTCGTACCACTGGGTGTTGACGTCGGCGTCCAGCCAGAAGTCCATGCTTTCGACCGGGGTCCAGCTCAGTCGGCCGCCATAGCCGCGGACCTCGCTCTTGGTCGGGCTGCGGCCGAAGCCGGAGACCGGGGTCTGCACGCCGTTGACGTTCTCGAAGGTCAGGGTCGAGGCTTGGCGGTCGACGAACGAGCCGCGCAGCGTCAGGCCGACCAGCCCCGGGACCAGCGGTCCGCTGGCGTAGAGGTTGCCGCCATGGATGTCGCCGAACTCGTCGTCGCCCTGGATCGTGCCGTCGAGGGTGACCGAGCCGCCCCAGCGCTCGCCGACCTTACGGGTGATGATGTTGACGACGCCGCCCATGGCGTCCGAACCGTAGAGGGTCGAGACCGGGCCGCGCACCACCTCGATGCGCTCGATGGCGCTGACCGGCGGCAGGAAGCTGGTCGAGGTTTCACCAAAGCCGTTCGGCGTGACGCTGCCGGCGGTGTTCTGGCGGCGGCCGTCGACCAGGATCAGCGTGTAGTCGCTGCCCATGCCGCGGATGTTGATGTTGAGACCGCCGGTCTTGCCGACCGAGCCGCCGACATCGACGCCTTCGACGGTGGAGAGCACCTCGGCCAGATTGGTCGCACGCATCTCCTGCAGTTCGGTCCGCGAGAGCACCGTGACGCTGGCCGGGGCGTCGACGATCTTCTGCTCGAAGCCGGCGGCGGTGACGACGACGCCTTCGAGATCGACCGCGCTGTCGCTCGCGTCCACCCCGGCGCTGGCGACGCTCATCGCATGGGCGGCCGGCGCCTTGTGACGATCTTCGCTCTCGGCTTCGGCGAAGGCGGCGCCGCCCGAAAAGGCGAGACAAACACCCGCGCTGGTCCGCATCAGGGCGCGGGCAATCGGCGTAATCAAGGCAATCCCCTTAAGCTCAAGCTTTTGCAACTCGGTCGCACTAACACATGTCTCCGCAGATGCAATCGCTTCTGCGACCTATTCTCATGAACAAACGGGGATGTGATGCCGCGCGCGGGCCGCGATCGCGCCGAGATTTCGCCCCAGGCTGCGCGGCAAGCTGGGCCATGTTCGGGAAAGACAGCGAGGTTCGCCATGTCAGTGCATCAGGCTTTGCGTAAGACCTCCATCCTCGGGATTGCGGGCCTCGTCGCCGCATCGGGGCCGGTTGCGCCGGTCGTGGCCCAACCGGTCGTGCGCGACGGCGCGCCCACGCCGGCGGCCTGCGAGGCGCTGGGCTTTCCAAGCGCGGGCCTGCGGGACCGAGAAAGGCTCGCGGGGCGCGCCTATGCGCCTCCTGCGCCGCCCCCGCCGCTTCCGGTTCCGGCGGTGCAGAAGTCCGCTCCTCGCGCCGACGCCGCCCGCGTCGAGGAGTTGGCCGTTTTCGGCAGCAGCGTTCGCCCCGCGCCCACGCCCTATCCCCAGCGGCCGGCGGAGACCGAGCGCTATCCGAGCGCCCAGGCCAATCCGATCAAGCAGGTGGCGCAGGAGCCGGTCTCCACCTTCTCGGTCGACGTCGACACCGCCTCCTACGCCAATGCGCGCCGGTTCCTGAACGATGGCCGGCGCCCGCCCGCCGACGCCGTGCGGGTCGAGGAGATGGTGAACTATTTCGACTACGGCTATCCGAAACCGACGGACCGCGCCCAGCCGTTCCGACCGTTCGTGGCCGTGACGCCCTCCCCCTGGTCGCAGGACCGGCAAATCGTGCATATCGGGCTGCAGGGCTATGACACGCCGCGCGCCCAGCAGCCGCCGCTGAACCTGGTGTTCCTGGTCGACACCTCCGGCTCGATGTGGGGCGAGGATCGTCTGCCGCTGGCGATCAAGTCGCTGAACCTGCTGGTCGACCAGCTTCGGCCGCAGGACCGGGTCGCGATCGTCGCCTATGCCGGATCTGCGGGCGCGGTCCTGGCCCCCACCGACGGGCGCAACCGGCTGAAGGTGCGCTGCGCGCTCGGCGCCTTGCAGGCCGGCGGATCGACCGCCGGCGGCCAGGGCCTGACCCTCGCCTACGACCTGGCGCGGCAGAACTTCGCCAAGGACGCGGTGAACCGGGTGATCCTGCTGACCGACGGCGACTTCAATGTCGGCGTGGCCGATCCCGCCAAGCTGAAGGACCTGGTCGCCCAGCGTCGCAAGGACGGCATCTACCTGTCCGTCTACGGCTTCGGGCGCGGCAACTACAACGACGTGATGATGCAGACCCTGGCCCAGAACGGAAACGGGACGGCGGCCTATATCGACTCGCTGAACGAGGCGCGGAAGCTGTTGCGCGACGACTTCTCCTCCTCGCTGTTCCCGATCGCCGACGACGTGAAGATCCAGGTCGAGTTCAATCCGGCGGCGGTCAGCGAGTACCGGCTGATCGGCTACGAGACCCGGATGCTGGCGCGCGAGGATTTCAACAACGATCAGGTCGACGCCGGCGAGGTCGGATCGAAGGCCTCGGTGACGGCGCTCTACGAGATCACCCCGGTCGGGGCGCGGCCCTCGAGCGATCCGCTGCGCTATCGGAGCGCCCGGCCCGAGGCCGCGCCGGGCCTCGCCCGCGAACTGGCCTATCTGAAGATCCGCTACAAACTGCCCGGCCAGCCGGCCTCGCGGCTGATCGAACGGCCGATCGGGCCTGGCGACGCCTATGCCAGCGTCTCCGCCGCGCCAGAGGCCACGCGCTGGGCGCTGGCCGTGGCGGGCTTTGGCCAGCTTCTCAAGAACGATCCGCGGATCGATTCGGGCTTCGGCTGGAGCGAAATCACGCGCCTGGCCCAGGGCGCGCGCGGCGACGACCCCTTCGGCCTGCGGGCCGAGTTCGTGCAACTGACCCGAGCCGCCGCCGACGCCCCGCCGATGAGCGACTGAACGCGCGGATTTTTCGTGTGGGAGGGGAGCGCCGGCCAGAACCAAACCGGCGTTCCGTTCGTTTGCTCAGGGTCGTAAACCAGGGAGGCGGCGAGTGTTCGACGTCACCGACTCGCGTACCCAAAATCTCATCCGCCTGGACCCGACCGAAGCACCGCATTTCGGGGCGCCGGGCCGTCTCGGCTTCCACCTCATCGACACCACCATGATGTACGCGCCCCGCTCCGGCGGGGTGAAGCGCTATCTGCATCAGAAGCGCGACTGGCTGGCTCGCCGCCGGCCCGACATCAGCCACACCATGGTGGTGCCGGGCGCAGTCACCGGCCTCGCCGCACCTGGGATCGTCTCGGTCGCGGCCGCCCGCCTGCCCTTCGGCGACGGCTATCGGATGCCGGCCCTCACCGCCAAGTGGGAGACGGTGCTGCGGATGCTGGAGCCCGACATCATCGAGGCTGGCGACATGTTCGTGCCCGGCCATGCGGCCCTGGAGGCTGGCGAGGCCCTGGGCGTTCCCGTGGTCGGCTTCTGCCACACCGATGCGGCGGCGCTGGCGGCCCTGCATTTCGGCGAATGGGCGCAGGCGCCGGCCATGAAGCACTGGGCGGCGATCTTCCAGCAGTTCGACCGGGTGGTGGCGCCCAGCCGTCACATCGCCCAGCGTCTGGGCGAAGCCGGCGTCGAGAAGGTCAGCGTGCAGCCGTTGGGCGTCGACACCGAGCTCTTCCACCCCTCGCGCGCCGATCCTGCCCGGCTGAAGCGCCGGCTCGGCCTGCCGCCCTCGACGCGCCTGCTGGTGTTCGCCGGCCGCCCGGCGCGCGAGAAGAACATCGACAGCCTGATCTGCGCGGTCGAACGCCTGGGCGAGCCCTATCGGCTGCTGCTGGTCGGGGCGGGCAAGGACGCCCACTATTCGCCGCGGGTGATCCCGCTGGGCTACGAACGCGATCCCGAGCGCCTGGCCGCGACGATCGCCAGCTGCGACGCCCTGGTGCACGCCAACGAGAACGAGCCGTTCGGCCTAGTGGTGCTGGAAGCCCTGGCCGCGGGCCTGCCGGTGGTCGGCCCCTCGCGCGGCGGCATCGCCGAACTGATCGACGAGCAGGTGGGCCAGCGCGCCCACAGCGTCAATCCGGCCGGCATGGCGGAAGCGATCGAGGCGCTGTTCGCGCGCGACCTGGCGCCGATCCGAGCGGCCGCGCGCCGCCGCGCCGAGCAGCGGCACCGCTGGGACACGACCTTCGAGGGCCTGACCCGGCTCTACGGAGAACTGGTGGCTCGCAGCGCCGCCGGTCACCCGACGGCGCTGCGAGCCTGAAGCTTGATCAGCGGCCCGTCGGCATGTCCTTGAAGGGCACGTCCTTGTCGACACGGATGTCGCCGGGCAGGCCCAGCACGCGTTCGGCGATGATGTTCTTCAGGATCTCGTCGGTGCCGCCGGCGATGCGCAGGCCCGGCGCGAACATCACCGACGAGTGGAAGGCGCCGTGCAGCGGGGCCAGGTCTGGATCGTTGATGATCCCATACTGATCCAGCATCTCGATGGCCGCATTGGCCAGGTCCTGCATCTGGACCGCCGAGATGATCTTGCCGATCGAGCTTTCCGGCCCCGGCGTCTGGCCGCGCGAGAGCGCGGTCATGGTCCGGTTGCGGGTGTGCTTCAGTCCCTCGGCCTGGACGTACCAGTCGGCCAGCTTCTCGCGCAGGGCCTGATCGGTCAGGGCGGTGGCGCCGTCATGGCTCGGCGTCTTGCGCGCGACGTCCATGAACTGGCTCCAGCCCGCGCCCGAGGCGCCGCCGACGGCCAGCCGCTCGTTCATCAGGGTGACCAGGCTGACCTTCCAGCCCTCGCCCTCGGCGCCCAGCCGCTGGCTGTCCTTCACCCGGACATTGGTGAAGAACACCTCGTTGAAGCCCGACCCGCCCGACATCTGGTGGATCGGCTTGACCTCGACCCCCGGGTCCTTGAGGTCGAGCCAGAACATGGTCAGGCCCTTGTGCTTCGGCACATCAGGATTTGTCCGAACGATTACAATGCCGTAGTCGGAGAACTGGGCGCCGGTGGTCCACACCTTCTGGCCGTTGATGATCCAGTCGCCGGAGCCGTCGTCCACTCGCTCGGCCTTGGTGCGCGAGGCGGCCACGTCCGAGCCGCCGGACGGTTCGGAAAAGAGCTGGCTCCAGATCTCCTCGCCGCGGATCGCCGGCCCGACGAAGCGCTTCTTGGTCTCCTCGTCGGCGAAGGTCATCACCGTCGGCAGGCACATGCCCAAGCCGATCTGGAACGGATTGCCCGGAATCGGATGCTTGGCTTCTTCCTGGTTGAAGATCACCTGCTGGACGGGCGTCCCGCCCTGCCCGCCCCATTCCTTGGGCCAGGTGATGCAGGCGTAGCCGGCGGCCGCCTTCTTGGCCTGCCAGGCCTTGGACGCGGCCATACCGTCGCCGCCTTCGGGATCGGACGATGCTTCACGCTTCTTGGGCGCGTTGGCGGCGAGCCATTCGCGGACCTGGGCGCGGTAGGCGGCTTCTTCGGGGGTGTCGTTGAAATCCATGATCCTGCTCTCCCCTCAGGCGGCTTCGACGTTGCGGCGTTCGAGGTGGCTGACGAGACGCTCCTTCCAGACCCGCGGCGCGCCGGCCACGAGCGAAAGCTGGCGCGAGCGCCGGTAATAGAGGTGGCAATCCATTTCCCAGGTGAAGCCGATGCCCCCGTGGGTCTGGATGTTTTCCTTGGAGGCGAACCAGAAGGCTTCGCTGGCGGCGATGCGCGCGGCGCTGGCGGCCACCGGCAGTTCGGGCGCATTCGTGTTGAGCGCCCAGGCGCCGTAATAGGCGTTCGACCGCGACAGCTCGTTCTTCACGTACATGTCGGCGAGTTTGTGCTTGATCGCCTGGTACGAGGCGATGACCCGGCCGAAGGCGTAGCGCTCCAACGCATATTCCTTGGCCATTTCCAGACAACGGTCGGCGCCGCCGGTCTGTTCGAAGGCCAGCAGCACGGCGGCGCGGTCGAAGATCTGCTCCAGCAGTTCGAACCCCTCGCCGGCGTTCCCGATCCGGCGGACGGGCGTGTCCTTGAAGGTCAGCTTGGCCGCATCGCGGGTCGGGTCGAGCGTCTTGACCACTTCACGGCTCACCGAACCGCCGCCGAGATCGGCGAGAAACAGACCCGGCTTGCCGTTCTCCCTGGCCAGCACCAGGGCGACCGTGGCGATGTCGCCGTCGGTGACCGGAATCTTCACGCCGGTCAGCTTGCCGTCCGAAACGCTGGCCTGCAGGGCGGCCGGGGTCAGCACGCCGGGGCCTTCGGAGGTCGCCACCGCCCCGATCACCTCGCCGGCGGCGATCTTCGGCAACAGCTCGGCCTTCTGCTCGTCGCTGCCGGCCAGCATGATCGCCTCGGCCAGGAAATAGACGGTCGAGGCGAAGGGGATGGGCGCGACCGCGCGCCCCAGTTCTTCGGCGATCACGCAGAGTTCGAGATGGCCGAGGCCAAGGCCGCCATGCGCCTCGGGAATGGCGGCGCCGAGCCAGCCCTGGGCCGCCACCTGCTTCCACAGGTCCGCATCATAGGCCTTGCCGTCGTCGTCCAGCACCTTGCGGACCTGCGAGGTCGGGCAATTGGCCTGGAGGAACTTGCGCGCCTCGTTCTTCAGGAACTTCTGGTCGTCTGAAAAGTCGAAATTCATTTCCGCCCATTCCGCCGTTGGTCCGGCTGGTTCGATACGTCTTTGCGGCACCATACGCGTCGCGCGCGCCTTGGAAAGATTGACCTCACGTCAAGAATTTCGGGGTCTTATGGGCCGCTGGACCGAGGGCTCGAAAAGGCGCGCGCATGGCCAAGGCGATATTCCAGAGGAACCAGAAGGTCTGGGTCGAGAGCGTCGGCGTCTGGGCCAGCGTGGAAAAGATCGTGCCGATCTGGGCCCGCGGCTTCGACGAGCCGGTGCGCGTCACCTACGATGTCGGCCTGGGCCGGGAGTTCCTGGCGCACGAACTGAAGCCCGAGCAAGACAGCGGCGCCGAGGCGGTCGGGGACGGCGCGCCGCCCTGGCGGCTGCTGCGCGCCCGCAACAAGTGGCAGACCGAGGACGACAGCGGCCACCATCCCTATCCGGGAACCTATCCGGTCGTGGTGACCGATGCGGCTGACTGGGGCGGATGGCGGGTGCCGGGCGCCGAATACGACCGCGATCCGCACAAGATCGAATTCCAGGCGCGGCTCATCACCTGCGCGCCCCGAATGCTGGCCCTGGGCCGCGCCCTGGTGAAGCTGGTCGACGAAAGCGCCGGCGATCCACCGCCCGAACTGCAGCGGATCGCCGAGGAATTCGCCAAGCTGGACCGGCACTTCCGCGAGGCCCCGAGCGCGAATCCAGTTCCCGCCCGGGCCAAGGTGGCCTGACGCCGGGCTCAGGCCAGGCGCTGGACCGCGCCACGGCGGCGCGCAAGGCCGCCCACCATGCCGAAGCCGACGATCATCATCGCCCAGGTCGCAGGCTCCGGCACCCCGCCGGTGATCGGCGAATAGGTCGAGCGGAACTCCCAATTGACGATGTCGTGGTTCGCCGCCGCCGCGCCGGTGCCGGAGGTGAACCCGACAAAGGCGTCGGGCGTGCCCAGCACGGCCGCGAGATTGACAGTGTGGGACAGCAGCGCGGCGACCGGGCGTATGTTGCTGCTGGCCAGGCGCACCTCGAGCAGGTTCGTCGCGCCGTTATAATCGACCCAAGCGGTCAGGTCCTGGCCGGCGTCGAGGACGAAGGGCGAGGTAGTCCAGAGCACCGAGGTGATGTTGCCGTTCAGGTCGATGCCGACATGGTTGGCGTCCGGATCGTAGCCCGCATTGTACCAGTTATCGAACTCGATCCCGACGCTGTTGGCTATGCCTTGGTAGCCGATGCCGCCGCCTGCGCCGCCGACATCGTTGGAATTCGTCTGGACCGTGAAGACGATCCCGTCCGCGCCGCCGCCGAGCTGGTGGTTGAAGTTGAAGGTGAAGCGGGTCGAGAAACTCACGTCCGCGCCGAGCGTGATCGGGCTGGTGCTGAACACCGATCCGGCCTGGTTGTAGTTGGACGGCGTGACCCGCAGCACCTGGCGCGCACCATCGTTCGCCGCCGCCGCCGCTCCATTCAACTTCAATCCCGCCGTCGAGCTGAAATCGTTGAACACGATCGTCGTGGCCAAGGCCGGCGACGACATCAACGCCAGCGCAGCGGCCGCTCCAAGCAATCCGACCTTCATATCCGTCCTCCCGAGCGAGGCGCGGAACGGCCTCTGTGCAAAGATATTGCGAGCCGGCCATGGACGGCTCAATAGTGCAAATGCGCTATGAAATGGAGGATGGGTGGCCTTCACCGGCGACATTGAAACCGCCGGCGGCGCGGTGAACGCGCTGATCGCCCACATCTATGCCGGCGTGCTGGAATTGCCGTTCGCCGACTTCAAGGAACGCACCCTGGCCAGGGTGCGCACGGCCATCCCCTTCACGTCCGGCGTCTGGGCCTCCGGCGCCTACAGCAGCAACACCATGCACAGCGTCTCGCTGCTGAACCATCGGCCCGAGATGCTGATGGACTATGTCGCCCATTGGCAGGACAGGGACTTCGTGCGCGCCGCGGTGGTGGCTGCGCCGGGCAAGGCGTTCCGCAACGAGGACATCGTTCCCCTGGCCGACTTCCGCCAGTCGGCCATCTATCTGCAGTTCTGCCGCCCCTCGGGATTGGAACACGCGCTGGGGGTGGTGGAGGCCGACCAGGTCCGCGACCTGGGCGAGCTTCTATTCCTGTTCCGCAACGATCCCGATGCGCCGTTCACCGACGAGGAGGTCGCGCGGCTGGAGCTGCTGCTGCCGCACTTGACCACCGCCTGGCGCCAGCGCCAGGCCCTGCACCGCTACGAAACCGGCAATCCGGCCGAGTTCGGCGCCAGCGGACAGGCGGTGATCGACGACCAGGGACTGCTGTGTGCGGTCGAAGCGCGGTTCAGCGAGCTGTTGCGGGCCGCCTTCCCCCACTGGACAGGACCGCGACTGCCGCCCGACGCGGCTCGGGCCTTGCGCGACGGAGTCGCGCGAGCCGGCCACCTGGAATTCCGCCTGATCCGCGGCGAAGGGCGCCATGTCTTGTCGGCGCGACGCCTCGGCGACGACGGGCTGACCTCCGCGGAGTCGAAGGTCGCCCACCTGTTCGCCGGAGGCCGCTCGAATCGCGATGTGGCGGCCGAGCTGGGAGTCAGCCCGGCCACCGTGCGCAACCAGCTCGCCTCGATCTATCGCAAGCTCGACATCCATTCGAAGACCGAGCTGGCGCGGCTGTTTCCGCCGGACGCCAAGGCGCCTGGAACCAGCCCAGGAGAGGGTTAGAATCAGGGCGAGGGTTAGAACTTGTAGCCGACGCCCGCCGAGACCACCCACGGATCGAGCTTCACCTTGGTCTTCAGCGCCCCGTTATTGACGCTGGCGTCGGTCTCGAAGAACACCTTCTTCACGTCCAGATTGGCGCTCCAGCGGTCCTTGAGCGCGACGTCCACGCCTGCCTGCAGCGCGTAGCCGAAGCCGTCGTCGATATCGACCTTGAAGCCGTTCTTGTCCTTGCCGCTGTAGAACAGCATGTAGTTGATCCCCGCGCCCACATAGGGGCTGACCTTGGCCTCGGGCGCGAAGTGGTACTGCAGCGAGACCACCGGCGGCAGGACCCAGGTCTTGTGGACTGCGATATCGGTTCCCGGCCCGACCGCCTTGACCTCGTGCTGAGTCGTGCCGGCGATGGCCTCGACCGCGACGTGGTCGGTCAGGAAGTAGGTCAGGCCGATGGTCGGCATGACGTCGTCCCCGACCTTGGCCTTCAGCCCGCTGTCGGCGCCAGCCGCGGTCTTGATCGCGCCGTCCGCATCGGTCAGCACGCCGGTCGCGCGCACATTGAGCATCAGGACGCCCTTCTGCTTGGGCTGGAAGTCCTGGGCCGAGGCCGTCCCGGCCAGGCAGGCGGCGGCCAGGCCCGCGAAGGCGGCGAAACGATAGGCGCTCATGAATTATCCCCATTTTTGTTACGGCTATTGCCAAGGCGGATATGCACCCGCCCCCACGGCCACGCTTTGACCGAGCGCAAATCCCGGCCCTTCGCGCATCGCCGCCCTGGCGGTCCCCGCCGGCCGTGGCTAAATGCCAGCCATGCGCACTGAAACGCCCCAGCCGATCCGGCTCGCCGACTACGCCCCGCCCGCCTTCCTGATCGACGAGGTCCGCCTCGCCTTCGACCTAGCGCCCAACACGACCCGGGTGAAGGCCCGCCTGAGCGTTCGCCGCAACGGCGACCACGACCAGCCCCTGGTCCTCAACGGCGAGCGGTTGAAGCCGGTCTCGGTGGCGATCGACGGCCGGGCGCTGGAAGACGCCGAGCGCGCGATCGATGCGGAGTTCCTGACCATTCCCGGCGTTCCGGACGCCTTCAGCCTGGAGACCGAGGTCGAGATCGACCCGGAGAACAACAAGGCGCTGGAAGGCCTCTACATGTCCGGCGGCCGCTTCTGCACCCAATGCGAGGCCGAGGGCTTCCGCAAGATCACCTGGTATCCCGACCGGCCCGACGTGCTGTCGCGCTTCACGGTGCGCATCGAGGCCGACAAGGCCGTCCGCCACCTGCTGTCGAACGGCAATCTGATGGAGGCCGGCGACCTGCCGAACGGCCGCCACTACGCGGTCTGGAACGACCCGTTCCCCAAGCCCGCCTATCTGTTCGCCCTGGTCGGCGGCGAGCTCGACGTGCTGGAGGACAACCTCGTCACCATGACCGGCCGCACGGTCGAGCTGAAGATCTTCGTCGATCCCGGCATGGCGCCGCGGGCGGCCTACGCCATGGACGCCCTCAAGCGCTCGATGAAGTGGGACGAGGAAGCCTTCGGCCGCGAGTACGACCTGGACCTCTTCATGATCGTCGCCGTGCGCGACTTCAACTTCGGGGCCATGGAGAACAAGGGGTTGAACATCTTCAACTCCTCGCTGCTGCTGGCCGATCCGGCGACCGCCACCGACCTAGATTACGAGCGGATCGAGAGCGTGGTGGCGCACGAATACTTCCACAACTGGACCGGCGACCGGATCACCTGCCGCGACTGGTTCCAGCTCTGCCTGAAGGAAGGCCTGACGGTCTTCCGCGACCAGAGCTTCTCGGCCGACATGCGCGGCCACGCGGTCCAGCGGATCAAGGACGTCAAGGCCCTGCGCGCGCGCCAGTTCCCCGAGGACCAGGGTCCGCTCGCCCACCCGGTCCGCCCCTCCAGCTATCTGAAGATCGACAACTTCTACACCGCCACGATCTACGAGAAGGGCGCCGAGGTCATCCGGATGCTCAAGACCCTGATCGGGGCCGAGAAGTTCCGCGAGGGCATGGACCTCTATTTCGAACGCTGGGACGGCCACGCCACGACGGTCGAGGCGTTCATCCAGTGCTTCGCCGACGTGACGGGGCGCGACCTCTCCGACTTCTTCGCCTGGTACGAACAGGCCGGCACGCCGCGGGTCGAGCTGAAGCACAGCTATGACGAGGAAGCGCGGACCCTGACCGTCGAGCTGTCGCAGAAGACGCCGCCCACCCCTGGCCAGCCGACCAAGCAGCCGCTGCCGATCCCGGTCGTGCTGGGCCTGCTGGACGGCGAGGGCCGCACCCTCGCCTTCGAACGCGACGGCGTCGCCGTGGACGAGACCCTGGTGGTGCTGGACGGGGAAAGCGCCGCGTTCACTCTGACCGGCGTCGATTCCCGGCCGGTGATCTCGGCCTTCCGCGGCTTCTCCGCCCCCATCGGCCTCTCCACCGACGCGCGGCCGACCGATCGCTACGTCCAGATGGCCAGCGATCCCGACCTCTTCAATCGCTGGGAAGCGGGCCAGGACCTCGCCCGGGCGCTGATCGTCGCCCGCGCCAAGGGCGCCCCGGACCAAGTGGGCGAGGAGCGGTTCGCCGAGGCGATGGGCCGCGCCCTGGCCGACCAGGCCAGCGACCCGGCCTTCAAGGCCCAGCTGCTGGCCCTGCCGAGCGAGCCGGACCTGGCGCTGGCGCTCCAGCCGGCCGATCCGGCGGCGATCCACGAAGCGCGCGAAGCCCTGCGCCAGAGGCTGGCCCTGCACCTGACCGACGACCTCAAGCGCATCCATATCGGCCTGCAGGAACTGGGCGAGTTCTCGCCCGACGCCGCCAGCGCCGGCCGCCGCGCTCTGCGCAACGCCGCCCTCGACCTGCTGGCCGCCAATCCGCGGGCCGAGATCGCCGAGCTGGCGGAGGGCCACTATCGCGTCGCGGCCAACATGACCGACGCCATGGGCGGGCTTTCGGCCCTGATGCTGATCGGCGGCCAGGCCTATGAGGACGCCCTGGCCGACTTCTTCCAGCGGTGGAAATCCGAGCCCCTGGTCATCGACAAGTGGTTCGCCCTGCAGGCGCGCGATCCCGACGAAAGCGCGCTTGGCCGGGTCATGGGCCTGACCGCGCACCCCGCTTTCGAGCAGAAGAATCCCAATCGGCTGCGGGCGCTGGTCTCGACCTTCGCCAACTTCAACCCCGCCCGGTTCCATGACCCGAGCGGGGCGGGATATCGCTTCCTGGCCGACCAGATCCTGGCGGTCGACAGCTTCAATCCGATGACCGCCGCGCGGCTGGTGGACCCGCTGGGCGGCTGGCGGCGCTACAAGCCCGAGCTAGGCGCCTTGATGAAGCAGGAACTGGAGCGGATCGCCGCCAGCGAAGGCCTGTCGAAGAACGTCCACGAGCTCGTCGCCAAGGCCCTGGCCGACTGACGAGCCTGCCTGATCCGAAACGCCGCACCCAGGGCGCTTTCCACCGAAGCGGACGCCGGTTCGGCGGAGAAAATGCTCTAAATTCAAGAGATTCGAGCGTGATCCGTTTCGATGAAAATGGATCACGCTCGAGCCACGTCTGCGGATGACGCGACCGGCGGCCTTGCGTAGACTCTCCGTTAAGGTGAATCAGGGCGCAGGGGAGCGGTGGGACTTTGTCCAAACGCGGTGGCAAGGATACGGCCGGATCGCGGCCAGGCCATCCGCGTGGCGTAGCGGCGTCCGGGCGGGGCCTGGCCGCCAATCAGAGCTTCGTCCGCATCGTCATTCTCGCCACCCTGCTGCTGCTGGCGATCTATACGGCCGTGGCGGTCGTGCGGATCGGCAGCCGGCCCCAGGTTTCGACGCCCGAGAACGCGCTCCTGCCGGCCCGCGCCGAGGCGCTGGCCGCACGCCTGGACGCCGAGGGCGCGGCCCTGCAAGGCGGGCTGCTCGTCGCCCGGGAGATTCTGGCGCGCCATCCAGACCCGCCGCTGGACGCGGCCGAGGCCGGACTGAGCGCGGCTGGGGGCGCAGCCAGCGCCATCGCCATTCTCGACGAGCGCGGCCCGATCGCCGTGGCCGGCAAGGCCGCCGGCGTCGATTGGCGTGAGGTGGGCGCCGGCTCGCGGCCGGACGGCTTCTGGATCGGTGTGGTCGACGCGCCCACGCGCCTGGTCGCCGTATCGGTCACGCTCCCGACCGCCAAGGGCGCGCGCCGGATCGTGGCCCTGGGCGATCCCGTTCGCCTGGGCGCAGCGCTCGGGCCCGGCCAGGCGGTGGCGGCGGTGGACGGACGCATGGTGTCGCCGACCGGAGGCGAGCTGGCGGCGGCGTTCGGCGTCGGCGCGCCCCAGCTTCTCAGGAACGCCTTGAGCAAGGGAGCGCGCCCCGACGGCTCCAGCATGGACCTCAGCGGTCGCAGCGCGCTCGGCGGGGCGTTGATCGCGGTCGCCGCCACTCCATCGAGCCGCCAGGAGATGGCGTCCAGCACCTCCGAGATAATCTGGCTCATCGCGCCGCTGGCCGCAGCGTTCGGCCTTGGTCTGCTGCTCCTGATACAGAGCCGCAAGGTCGAGAGCGCCCAGCAGGCTTTCGTCGATTCCGAGCATCGCTTCCGGTTGGCGGTCGAGGCCGCCCGCTGCGGCATCTGGGAATGGGACCTCACCACCGACCAGATGTTCATGTCCGACGTCACCGGGGCGATCCTCGGCTGGGGCGGCGGCGGCGTGGTCTCCGGGCAGGAGGTTCTGGAGCGGGTCTCTCCCGACCATCGCGAGCGGGTCCGCCAGGCCCTGTCGACCGCCGCCATCTATGGCGGCTTCGACGTCTCGTTCCGCGCCCCCTCCCCACAGGGCGGGCGGCCGATCTGGATCGACGCGCGCGGCCAGGCCTTCGGCCGCGCCGGCGAGGAGGGATATTCGCGCATCATCGGCGTCGCCCTCGACGTCACCGAGGAGCGGATGGCCCAGGCGCGGGCCCAGGCCGCCGAGAGCCGCCTGCGCGACGCCATCGAAAGCGTCTCGGAGGCCTTCGTCCTTTGGGACCGCCACGGCCGTCTGCTGCTGTGTAATCAGAACTTCCGCACGGTCTTCTCGCTCGAAGCCAAGCTGCTGAAGCCGGGCGCCTCGCGCGAGGAGGTCAACCGCTTCGCCCAGCTCGCCATCCAGCAGGAAGCCCCGAGCCTGGACGGACGGCGCGGCGTACGCGAGGCCGAACTCGCCGACGGTCGCTGGATTCAGATCTCCGAACGGCGCACGGCCGAGGGCGGGCTGGTGATGACCGCCGCCGACATCACCGCCATCAAGACCCAGGAAGAAGCCCGCCGGCAGAACGAGGAAAAGCTACGCCAGGTCGTCGACAACCTCGAACGCAGCCAGCAGCAGCTCTCCGAACTGGCCCGCAAGTACGAGATGGAGAAGGTCCGCGCCGAGGGCGCCAACAAGGCCAAGAGCGAGTTCCTCGCCAATATGAGCCACGAGCTGCGCACGCCGCTGAACGCCATCAACGGCTTCTCCGAGATCATGGTCGGCGAGATGTTCGGCTCGCTCGGCGATCCCCGCTACAAGGGCTATGCACAGGACATCCTGTCCTCAGGCCAGCATCTGCTGGCGCTGATCAACGACATCCTCGACATGTCGAAGATCGAGGCCGGCAAGATGAACCTGAAGTTCGAGCTGCTCGAACTGGAAGAGGTGGCCGAGGACGCCGTGCGGCTGGTGCGCAACCGCGCCGAGGCGGCCGGGCTCAGCCTGTCGATCGAGTTCCCGCACCTGCCCGAGGTCGAGGCGGACTACCGCGCCTTGAAGCAGATTCTGCTGAACCTGCTTTCCAACGCCATCAAGTTCACGCCTCGCGGCGGACGCATCACCCTGCGTGCGGAAGGCGGCCGCGATCCCCTGGGCGAGCACATCCGCGTCAGCGTGCAGGACACCGGAATCGGCATCGCGCAAGACGATCTTGTTCGGCTGGCCCAACCCTTCGAACAGGTCGAGAATCAGCATTCCAAGACCACCCAGGGCACGGGGCTAGGCTTGGCGCTCACCAAATCTCTCGTCGAAATGCACGGCGGCCTGCTCGACATGCAGAGCGCGCCTGGCGAAGGCACGCTGGTCAGCTTCAGCATCCCCGTCCGACGCGGGGCCGAACATCCGCGCCGCGCGGGCGGTTTCGCCGCCTAGGGCGCTCCGTCGGCGCGCCTGAAGGCTCGGCGAACAAAACTCCACAAATTCAAACGGATTGAGGTGACTTCTCCCTGCCTTATGGCTGGATGTCCCTAAGTCCCGACCACCGAAGCGGGGCGGCGGAAGCGCGATCGAAGCTGTGCCTTGGCCGCAACACCCGGCGCTTGAAAAGCTTGCGACGCCATAATTCGATAATGAGAATGAGTTGCAGTCGCGAAACATATGAACTACGGCCTCCCGCACTTCACATGAATGGGGATGGGTTATGCTAAAAGTTCACCTCGCGCTGAGCAGCGCCATGACGCTGGCCTTGGCGGCGATGGCTGCAACCGGCGCACAGGCCGAGGACGCCGGACCAACCGAAGTCGAAAGCGTCGTGGTGACGGCCTCCTCGATCGCACAGCGCATCCAGGACGCCCCGGCCAGCGTCTCGGTGGTTTCCGCCGAAGACCTGCAGCAACGGCCCATCCAGGACATCGTCGACGCCCTCGGGCGAGTCGAAGGCGTCACCCTGTCGCGGGCAGGCAATCAGCGGACCATCCAGCTTCGCGGCCTCAGCAGCGCCTACACCCTGCTGATGATCGACGGAAAGCGGGTGAGTTCGACGAACAACATGTTCCGCGGCAACGACTACGACGCCGGCTGGGCGCCGATCGAAGCCATCGAGCGCGTGGAGGTCGTGCGCGGACCGATGTCGTCCCTCTACGGCTCCGACGCCATCGGCGGAGCGGTGAACATCATCACCAAGCCGGTCGGCAAGACCTGGACCGGATCGGTGAGCGCCGACTACACCGCCCAGGAGCACAGCCAGGCCGGAGATTCCTACAAAGGCGGTTTCTATGTGAGCGGCCCGCTGGTCGTCGACACGCTGGGCCTGAAGGTCTGGGGCGGATACGACCGCAGGGACCCGGACAAGGGGATCAATTCGTCCGGCCTGGCCGGCATGCCGCTCCAGCAGGAAACCTTTATCAACGGCACGCTGCAATGGACGCCGGACGACGCCACGGACGTCACGGCGCAATATGGCTTCAGCCGCTCGAACCACGACCACTTCATCATGAAGCGCCAGGACTTCGCCCTGACGCACAAGCGCGAATGGGACTTCGGCGAGAGCCGCCTGCGCTTCTACGGCGACCGGGTCGAGAACCTGACCGGCAACACCACCGGCGAGATCAATCCGAACACCGCCAGGAACTACGCCCTGGACGCCCGCTTCACCGCGCCGCTCGGCGACAACAGCCTGACCGTCGGGGCCGAACACCGCTGGCAGGACCTGGACGATCCGAAGCTCCTGGCCGGCTGGCCCGGCTCGCCCACCGCCGGGAAGGACACCGAGGCCAGCGTCAAGCAATGGGCCCTGTTCGCCGAGAACGAATGGCGCATCACCGACGATCTGCGCCTGACGGTGGGCGACCGCTACGACCACCACGAGAACTTCGGCGGCCATCACAGCCCCCGCGCCTACCTCGTCTATCACCTGACGCCCAACATCTCGCTGCGGGGCGGCTGGTCTCGCGCCTTCCGCGCGCCGACCCTTCTGCAAAACAGCCCCAACTGGGGCTCGGTCTCCTGCGGCAGCGCCACCACCGGCTGCTTCATCGTCGGCTCGACCGAACTGAAGCCCGAAACCGCCGAAAGCTTCGAAGGCGGCGTCCGCTTCGACTTCGACCGCTGGAGCGGCGGGATCACGGCCTTCCAGAACGAGCTGAAGGACATGATCTCGATCAGCAACCGCACCCGCGATCCGGTGCTGGCGCCCAACTATCCCAACTTCGTCGGCTACCTGGCCGATGGGCGGCCGGTCTTCCGCTACGAGAACATCGCCAAGGTGCGCAGCAAGGGGGTCGAAACCAGCATTGCCGGCGACATCACCGAAACGCTCAGCATCCGCGCGAACTACACCTATCTGAAGTCGGAGGACCGCTCCTCGGCCAACCCGATTCCGCTCATCTACCAGCCAAAGCATTCGGCGAACCTGACGCTGGATTGGCGCGCCATGGAGAACCTGTCGCTCTACGCCTCGGCCAACTACATCGGCCGCCAGTACATCGCCGCCTATGCGAACCCGGCTTTCAACGAGATCCAGGAGGCCTACACCCTGGTCGATATCGGCGGCCGCTACGACGTCAATGAACGGCTGACGGTGCGGGCCGGCGTGCTGAACCTGGCCGACAAGCGCATCGAACGGACGACCTCGACCGAATACAACGAAGACGGTCGGCGCTTCTTCCTCTCGCTCACGCACCGCTTCTAGCCCGCCATGCTGCGCCTCCTTCTTCTGGCGACATGCGCCTGGGCCGCTGCGGGACCTCTCGAGGCGCAGCCGGCGCCGAAGCCTCTTGCGTCGGCCCGGCAGGCCGACCGAGAGCTTCGGCTCGACCTGCAGGCGGGAGACTATGTCCGGGGCCGCGCCGAAGCTGCCCCGGACGCCTCCGACCTGGTTCTGCTCGGCCCCGCGGACGAGACGATCCGCACCTTCCGGGGATCGGATCGCGGGGTCGGCTTCTCCTTCGTCGCCGAGCGCCCGGGGCCCTATCGCCTAGGATGGAAGGCGCGCGCCGCGAAAGGCACGATCACGGCCACGAGCATTGTCCACCGCGCCGATCAGCCGCGGGCGGGCGACCGCGCGGGACCGGCGCCCCTGCCCAGCGCCCGGCTGCGCACCCTGCAGGCGGACCTGCAACGCGGCGGCGGAACCCAGGCGTTCTGGCGAGAGGTCGTCGATGGCGGCGGCTATCTGGCCGAGCCGACCGAGGGCGGTCAGGTCCGCGTCACCTTCCTGTGGCGCGGAACGCCGGACACGCGGAGCGTCCATCTGAACTGGCCGGTCTGGGCGCCGCGCATGGACGACAATGCGTTCGAGCATCTGGCGGGCAGCGATGTCTGGTATCGCACGGTGCTCGTGCCGCCTGGAACGCGGCTCACCTACCAACTGGCGCCCGACGCGCCGATCGGCGCCGATGCGCCCCGCTCCGAGCGGCGCGACGCGCTGGTGGCGGTCAGCCAGACCGATCCGCTCAATCGCAAGCTTTGGCCGGCCGATCCGGCGCTCGGCCGGTTCGACCGGTATTCGGTTGTGGAACTGGAGGGCGCGCCGCCCCTGCGGTTCGCCGAACCCCGCCCTGATGCGCCGCGTGGCGCGACCCAGCCCTTCGATCTCACCAGCGCGGCCCTGGCGCAACGGTATTCGGCGGTCCTCTATCGGCCGCCGGGGCCGCCTTCCGCCGCACCACTGCCGCTGCTCATCGTCTTCGATGCAGACCGCTATCTGGAGCGGATCGAGGCGACAACCATCCTCGACAACATGATCGCGCAGGGGGCGATCCCTCCGGTGGCGGCCGTCTTCGTCGCCAATCCCAGCGCCGAGACCCGCGCGTCCCACCTCGCCTGCAATCCGAAGTTCTCCGACTTCCTCGCCGACGAACTGATCCCCGCCGTCCGCTCCCGCCTTCCGGTAACGCGGGAAGCCGCCCAGGTGATCGCCGCCGGCGCCAGCTATGGCGGTCTGGCCGCCGCCTGTGCGGCGCTGCACCGGCCGGACGCGGTGGGCGCCGTGCTCAGCCAATCCGGCTCCTTCTGGTGGGCGCCGGGCGGGGGCGAGGGTCCAGCCGGATCGGACTCCGAACCCAACTGGGTTGCCCGCGCCTTCGCCGCACGCGAGCGCGCGCCGCTCCGCTTCTATCTGAACGCCGGCGTCCTGGAGGCTGGCTCGGGCATTCGGGACAGTACGCGCACCCTGCGCGACGTGCTGAGGGCCAAGGGCTACAACGTCGTCCACGAAGAGTTCGCAGGCGGTCATGACGATCTGGCCTGGCAGGAGACCTTCCCCCGCGGGCTGATCGCCTTGATCGGGTCAAAGACCGTCGTCTCTCCCTGACCGGTCCGGCCCCGGGGCGCCGTCCCGCCGCGGCGGTCCCCGATCCTCGCGGCGCTGAGCGGTCAGTCCCTTGGCCAGGGCCGAGCGGTCGGCCGGCGAAAGGCCAGCGGCGAAATCGACGATCCGGTTCTCGATCTGGCCTCGTGCGTCGGCCTCCTGCCCACGGATCTCGGCCAGGCGCGCCTTGGCGACCTGCGGGTCAAACGGCTGGGCTTCAAGGCTGCGCCAGGCGTCGAGACGCGCCGTGCGGGCCGCGCGCATGGCCTCGCGAGCCGCACGCCCCTCCCCGCGCAGCGCGGCGCGATAGGCCTGTGCCTGGTCCTCGGACAAGACCTCGCCCGCCCGCCACACCGGAGGCGGAGCGCGCATGCCGGTGGAATGTTCGCCCCCGCGGACGCGATGGCCCACCACCAGTCCGCCGGCGACGGCTCCCACCAGGAAGAGGTTGAGCGCCAGCGATGCGAACAGCGCAATGGCCAGGGTCTTGCGGCTCAAGGTCAGGCTCCCTCTCCGTTCACCAGTCCCGTCAGGTCGTCGTAGTTGGCGAGAGACGCGCTGACGGTTTCGTCGGCCGAGACCGGGGCCACCGCCTCCGACAACATCACCCCGACCACCAGCCCCGCCGCGCAGGCCGCCGCCAGGCCCGCCCCGGCGCCCGCGCGCCAGATCCAGCCGGTCAGGCCGCGCTGGGCTCGCGGCGCAGGGGCCGCCGCTACGACCGCCTCGCGCAGGCCGTGCGACACGGCGAGCGGACGCCAGGCGTCCAGGGCCTCGTCCAGCCGCGCGGCGGCGGCCAGGACGCTAGCGGCCAGGTCCGGCTGTTGCGCCGCGAACAGCGCCGCCTCGTCCCAATGATCCTGCGGCCAGCGCGCCATGTCGCCGCCATAGGCTTCGGCCAGCGCCTCGAACCCATCCCGCGTCATCAGCCTAGTCTCCCACCATGTCCGCCAGAGCCATGCGCAAGGCGCGCCGCCCGCGCGACAGCAGGCTTTCCAACGCCTCGACGCTGATCCCCATCAGGGCCGCCGCCTCGATATTGGAGAGCTCCTGATAGTGACAGAGGACGATCGCCTCCCGCTGCCGGTCGGGCAGAGCGCCCATGGCCGCCGCCACCCGCTCGCCGGTCTCCATCGCCTGCAATCCCCGGTCGGGCGCCGGACCGTCGTCCACCACCTCGGGCGGGGTGTCGGTCGGCGCTTCCCGACGGCGGCGCAGGCGGTCGTAGCAGAGATTGAGCGCCACCCGATGCATCCAGGTGTCGAATTTGGCCGCGCCCGGCCGCCATGCCCGCGCCTGCTTCCAGGCGCGCACGAAGGTCTCCTGCGCCACGTCCTCGGCCTCGGCCGCATCGCCCAGCATCCGCCCCGCCAGCGACAGCAGCCGAGGCAACTTGCGGGCCACCAGCGCACGCACGGCTGCAGGGTCGCCCTCGGCGACGCGCGCCAGCAACGCCTCGTCCGGATCGCCCAAGTCTCACCTCGCCTGCAGGCGCAAGCCGCCTATGTCGTTCAAGCTTCGCCACGGCCTCTCATCCGGCGCAAGGCGGTCGCACCGGTCGGAACAGTCTGCACCATGACGCGTCCTCTAACGCCTTGCCTGATCCTCAAACGCGGGCGGCGCGGATTTCCGTCGCTCAGGCGTCGACAATCTTCAGATAGGCCGCGCGGGCCGCCTGCCGCGCCGTCTCCAACCGGGTGCGCAGCGTGCGGAAATCCCTGACGCCGCCGGCCCGCGCCAGCAGGGCCCGGAACGCCTTGGGCTCCTCCTCCGGATCGCCCTGATCGCCGAGCGCCACCTTCAGAAGCTGGGTGAGGTTCTGCTGCAGGGTCCAGGCCTTGCGTAGCGCCGCCAGCGGTTCGGCGGGCGCGCGGCCCTCGAAGGCGGCCAGGGCCTCGGCGGTGTTCGCGCGCAGCGGCCCTCCCTCCGCGGCGTCGGCGAGTTGAAGGAACTGCGCGGCGAACTCGATGTCCACCAGGCCGCCGGGCGACAGTTTCAGGTCCCATGCGCCCTTCGGCGGCCGCTCCTGCTCCAGCAACTGGCGCATCTCGCGCACGTCGGCGGCGGTGCGCGCCCGGTCGCGCGGCCGGCGCAGCGCCGCCTCGATGGCCGCGACGGCGTCGGCGGCGAAGGCCGGGCTGGAGGCCCAGACCACTCGCGCCCGGGTCAGGGCCAGCAGTTCCCAGGTCTCGGCCTCGCCCGAATAATAGTCCTCGAAGGCCGGAAAGCTCACCGCCACCGGCCCCTTGGTGCCCGAGGGGCGCAACTGCATGTCGACTTCATAGAGCTCGCCCTCGGCGGTTGGCGTCGACAGCGCCGCGATCAGCCGCTGGGTGAAGCGGCCGTAGAACACATCGGCGCTCCACTCCTTGATGGAGGAGACGGCCGCCGGGTCGCCCGGCCGGTAGAGCGTCATCAGGTCGAGGTCGGACCCCGCGCTCATCTCGCGCGACCCGCACTTGCCCAGGGCGATGACCGCCACATCGCCCTGGAAGGCGCCGCCGATCCGCTCGGCCTCGGCCAGGGCGGCGGGCGCCAGCACCTCCATGCAGATGTCGGCGAGGTCGGCGAAGGCGCGGCCGGCGACCTCGGCGCTCGCGGCCCCGCTCATCACCTGCACCCCTACACGGAAGGCCTGCTCGCGATGCACGCGGCGCACCGCGTCCATGACCTCCTCGAAGCCCTCGGCCCGGCTGACCGCCACGGCCATCACCTCGCGGTCCTCGCCACGGTCGATATCGGCGAAGAACGCGCCGTCCAGCATGGCGTCCAGCGCCGCCGGCCGCCGGGCAAGCGTGTTGGCCAGGCGCGGGGCGAAGGCCATGACCTGCACCGTCAGCTCGAACAGCTTGGGCTGGGCCAGGAACAGCGACTGAAGCTGCACCCCCGAGGACAGCTTGGAGAAGAACGCCTCGAAGCGCTTGAACGCCGTATCCGGCGCCCCCGTCGCCTGGGCCGCCTCCAGCAGCCGCGGCGCCAAGCGCGTGAAGAGCTCGCGCCCGCGCTCGGTGCGGGTGGCCTGGATATGGCCGTGGTGCCAGTTGCGGATGGTCTGGGACACGCTCGCCGGATGCGAAAAGCCCATGCGCGCCAAGGTCGCCAGGGTCTCGGGGTCGTCCTCGACGCCGGTGAAGATCAGGCTGCCGAACTTCGACGACAATTGCTCCTCGTCGGGGAACAGCTCGCCATAGCGGCGGTTTACGGTCCTCAGAATGCGCTCGATGGCGGCGTCGAAACTACGGACCCGGTCATATCCGCTCAAGGCCGCCACACGCTTCCGCTCGCCATCGGACTCGGAGAGCTTGTGGGTTTGCTCGTCGGCCAGCATCTGCACCCGATGCTCAGCCGCCCGAAGCTGGCCATAGGCCTCGGCCAGTTCGTCGGCGGTCTGCGGCGCGACGTGGCCGGCGGCCTCCAGCGCCCGCAGCGCGTCGATCGTGCGCGGCGAGCGCAGTTCGGGATGGCGTCCGCCCAGGATCAGTTGCTGGGTCTGGACGTAGAACTCGATCTCGCGGATGCCGCCCCGGCCCAGCTTCAGGTCCACGCCCTTGGCGGTCAGGCGCTCGTCGACCTTGTGGACATGTATCTGGCGCTTGATCGAATGGATGTCGGCGATGGATGCGAAATCGAGGTTCTTGCGCCAGATGAACGGTGCAAGTTCCGCCAGAAAGGCCCGGCCGCAGGCGATATCGCCAGCCGCCGCCCGCGCCTTGATGAAGGCCGCCCGCTCCCAGTTCTGGCCGACGCTCTCGTAATAGTCGAAGGCCGCAGGCGCCGGGATGGCCGGCGGTGTCGAGGATGGATCGGGGCGCAGGCGCAGGTCGACGCGGAAGACATAACCGTCGGCGGTCTTGTCCTGCATCATGTCCGCCAGCCGATGGGTCAGGCGCACCGCGAAGGCCTGGGTCTCCACGCCCTCGGCGAGCGGCAAAAGGTCGGGCTCGTAGAAGACCGAAATGTCGATGTCGCTGGAATAATTGAGCTCGTAGGCGCCGTGCTTGCCCATGGCGATGCAGAACCAGCCCCGGACAGGCCCACCCTCCCCCTCGCCCAGGCGGGTCAGCCGCCCGGCCTCGAGCTCGCCGCGCGCCGCGACCTGCAACGCCGAGGCCAGGGCCGCATCGGCGAACCGGGTCAGCGCGCCGGTCACCGCATCGAGGTCCCAGACCCCGCCCAGGTCGGCCAGGGCGATCAGCAGGTGCGCCTCGGCCTTCAGCTTGCGCAGGCCCGCCTTGGCTGCGTCCCAGTCCAGGCCGGCCTGCTCGGCGGTGCGCGCCAACAGGTCGGCGAAGCGCGCGTCCGGATCGGCCTCCAGCAGAGCCTGCAAACGCGCCGGCGACCGCCGCGCCAAGCTGGTCAGATAGGGCGATGCGCCGAAGATCGGAGCCAGGACCGGCCAGGCCGCGTCCAGCAGCGGCGTCCACCCGTCCCGGGCGGCGGCGTCGGACAGGAAGTTGCGGGCGCGATCGGCCGCCTTCGGGTCGGCGATGGGGCCGCAGGGGCGCATGACGTCCTTGAGCTGAGTCATGCCACGACATTAGCGGCCGGCGGGCATTTCTCCAGTCGCTCAGGCCGCGCTCGGCGCCCGCGGCAGGATCAGCGCCACCCGCAGGCCAGGCCCCATCTCCCCGACCTTGCCGGGGCCTTCGGAGAGTTCGAGCCTCCCGCCGTGCGCCTCGGCCACGGCGGCGACCAGGGAAAGACCGAGGCCCGAGCCCGGCTCGCTGCGGCTGTTCTCCAGGCGCACGAAACGCTCCACCACGCGCGCGCGGTCCTCGTCTGGCACGCCCGGGCCGGTGTCGGTGACCGAGAACTCGATCTCGCCCGAAGATCTGCGGCGCACCCGCAGCATGATCGCCCCGCCGGACGGCGTGTACTTGATGGCGTTGTCGAGCAGGTTGGCCAGCGCCTGGGCCAGGAATTCGCGATTGCCGCGCACCTGCAGGTCTCTGGTCAGTTCGGCGCCGAACTCCAGCCCCTTGTCCTCGCAGGTCGGCTCGTAGAGGTCGGCGAGATCGGCGGCCAGCTCGGCCGGGTCGAACACCACCTGGTCGGGCGCCTGGCCCGCGGCCTGCAGCCGGGCGATGGCCAACACCGCCGAAAAGGTCTTCAAGACGCCGTCGGTGTCCTCCAGGGCCTGGGCCAGCGCCTCCTGCGCATCGCCCTTGCCGGCCTCGACGTCGAGATAGGCGCTCTCCAGCCGCGCGCGCAGGCGCGTGAGGGGCGAGCGCAGGTCGTGGGCGATGGCGTCTCCCGCATGGCGGTGGCCGGCCATGGAGCGCTGGAGCCGGTCGAGCATGTCGTTGATGCCCTCCGACAGTTCGTCGAACTCGTCGCGGGCGCCGCGCACGCTGGCGCGGGCGTCGAAGTCGCCGTTGCGCACGGCGGCGACCACGTCGTTCAGCGCGCCCATGCTGCGCGAGACGTTGCGGCTGACCAGCAACCCGCCGGCCAGGCCCAGCACGATGACCAGCGCGCCGGCGCCCCAGAGCGCGCGGACGATCTTCACGACATAGGCCTGGTCTTCGCTGATGTCGGCGCCGACGAAGAGAATCTCCCCGCCGCTCAGATGCTCCTGCACCCCGCGCGCCGGATGCTTCACCAGCCGCCCTTCGTCGTCGTAGTCGGTGACCGAGAAGCTGGCCCGGGACGGCGCGCCCGGCGTGCTGTCGATGGGCGATTCGGCGATGGAACCTGAAATGCGCGTCCCGTCCGGCTTCATCAGCAGATAGAGGAACGGCCGCTCGCTGGCGGCGCGTTCGATCAGCGACTGGTTCACCGCATCGACCCCGGCGCGGTCATAGGCCGCGACCAGGGAGCGCATCTCGCGGATGATGTTCTGGTCGGTGCGCCGCTGCGCCTCGCCCGCGGTGGCCAGATAGATGTAGGCCAGGAAGGCGCTGGCCGCCGCCGCAAATAGCGCCAGGAACAACAGCGTCAGCCGGAACGGCGTGGTGCGGAAAAGCCGCGGCAAACGCATGGCGCGCGCCTAGGGGTCCAGGCGATAGCCCGCGCCGCGCACGGTCTGCAGCATCGGACGGTCGAAGCCCTTGTCGATCTTCGAGCGCAGGCGCGAGATGTGCACGTCGATGACGTTGGTCTGCGGGTCGAAGTGGTATTCCCAGACCTTCTCCAGCAGCATGGTCCGCGTCACCGACTGGCCGGCATGACGCATCATGAATTCCAGAAGCTGGAACTCGCGCGGCTGGAGGTCGATCTCCTTGCCCTGGCGGTGAACGGTCCGGCCGATCAGGTCCATCTCCAGTTCGCCGACCCGCAGCAGGGTCTGGACCGAGCCGGTCTCGCGCCGGCGGCTCAGCGCCTCGACCCGCGCGATCAGTTCGGCGAAGGCGTAGGGCTTGACCAGATAATCGTCGCCGCCAGCCTTCAGCCCATCCACGCGGTCGTTGATCTCGCCGAGCGCGGAGAGGAACAGCACCGGGGTCTGGTCGGCCTCGCGGCGCAACGCCTGGACCATGGTGACGCCGTCCATGCGCGGCATCATCCGGTCGACGATCATCACGTCGAATTCGCCGGCGTGCGCGGCCTTGAGGCCTTCCTCGCCATCGGCGGTGCGGACGCATTCATGGCCGGCCTCGGTCAGGCCGCGGTCCATAACCTCGGCCGCTTCCAGGTCGTCTTCGACAATCAGAATCCGCATCGCCGCCCCCAAAGCCGAAACGTGGCGGGCGGCGAGGACGCCCTCGCCGCCACGCGAACCAACCCTAGAGCCCTTTAGGGTTTGGTGGAATCACCAAGCCCGTTGAAAAGGGCTCTAAATCAAGCCTGTAGAGCGCGTTCGGGCGGGCGAACCGCCCACACTTCGCCCTAACGCGCTCTAGCCGGAAATCTTGAGCGGCAGGAAGGACGTGCGGCCGCTGCGATGCACGCCCACCAGGATGCTCTGGCGGCCGGCCTTCTTGGCCGCGGCCACCGCCGCGGAGAACTCGGCCGCCGTGGTCACCGGCTCGCCGTTCGCCTGGACGAGGACGTCGTCGCGGCGCAGGCCGCGCAGGGCCGCGTCGGACGATTGATCGACGCTGGTGATCAGCACGCCGCGGAAGCCCGCCTCGAGGTTCAGGCGGCGGCGCGCGGCCTCGTCCAGCGGAGCGAGCGCCAGGCCGAGGACGACCGGCCGCTGAGCCTGGGCGCCGGGCGTCTCACCGCCGCCGCGGCTGGGGCCGCCCTGGCCGTTGTCGTTGGCCGCCAGTTCCTTCTCGGTCGGGCGCACGCCCGAACGCACATCGACGGTCCGACGCTTGCCAGCGCGCAGGACCTCGAGCCGCAGCATGTCGCCGGCCTTGGCCTTGGCCACCTCGCGGGTCAGTTCCGAAGAGGTCTTCACGTTGACGCCGTTGACCGCGATCACCACGTCGCCCGACTGCAGGCCGGCGCGCTCGGACGGTCCGCCCGGCGTGACATTGGCGACGATGGCGCCGCGCTGGGCGCCCAGCCCCTGGGACTCTGCCATCTCGGCGGTGAAATTCTGGATCGAGGCGCCGATATAGCCGCGCGTCACCTTGCCGCCCGAGATGAGCTGCTTGGTGATCCCATCGGCCACATCGGCCGGGATGGCGAAGCCGATGCCCACCGAGCCGCCGGACGGCGAGAAGATCGCGGTGTTCACCCCGATCACCCGGCCATAGACGTCGAAGGTCGGACCGCCGGAGTTGCCGCGGTTGATCGGCGCGTCGATCTGGATGTAGTCGACGAAGGTCTCGCCGATGTCGCGGCCATAGGCCGAAATGATGCCGGCGGTCGCCGTACCGCCCAGGCCGAACGGGTTGCCGACCGTGATGACCCAGTCGCCTACCCGCGGCTTGCCGGCGTTCTCGAAGTTCACATAGGGAAAGCCGCTCCCCTTGACCTTGAGCACGGCCAGGTCGGTGCCCTCGTCGCGCCCCACCACGACCGCGTCGAGTTCGCGCTCGTCCTTGAGCACGACCTTGATCTCCTTGGCGTTCTCGACGACGTGGTTGTTGGTGACGATGTAGCCGTCGGCCGAGATGAAGAAGCCCGAGCCCGAGGATTGCTGGCTGGGCAGGCGCGGTCCGCGGCTCGGCGGTCCGCTCTGCCCGCCTTGGCCCTCATCGTCCTCGCCGTCGCCGCCGCCCGGTCCCTGGCGCGGCACGATCCCGAAGGGGAAGTTCTCGAAGCCCGGCACGCGGCGCAGGGCCGAGGGATCCACGTCCGAGGTGACGTTGATGGAGACGACGGCCGGCGAGACCTTCTCGAAGATGTCGGCGAACGACAGCGGCGCGCCCGGCGGCGGCGCGAAGATCGGCGACATCGAGGTCTTCATCAGCAGGCCGCGCTGGCTGGTCTGCTCTGCGCGCGGCTGATCGGCCATGTTGGCGCCCGCCAAGGCCGCCGTAGCGACGCCGACGCCGGCCAAGGCGCCGAGGAGGTAACCGGTCTTCTTCGAGGTCATATGCCTTCAATTTCCCTGTGGGCGTCCGCGGTCACATAACACGGACACGCCCCCGACAAGCTAGGTGCGATGCCCGATAGCGCAACGTCTCTCAAGTTACGTTTAAGTCACGCTGGCTACGTCTTAGCGCTCAATCTTTGGCGCAATCTTGTCATGCCGCTCAATCCTCGGACAGACGTCTGACGGCCGCCTCCTCGTCGGGGGAAAGCGCCTCGTCGGCCGGGCGGTTGCGGAAGTTCGCGATCAGCAAGGCCAGCCCCGCCACCACGACCAGCACCGGCGCGCCCCAGAGGACGGCGTTGCTCCAGGAGAAGGCCGGCTTCAGCAGTACGAACTCGCCATAGCGGTCGGTGAGATGGGCTCGGATCTGATTGTCGCTCTTGCCGGCCTTGATCTCCTCGCGGACCAGGCGGCGCAGGTCCGAGGCCAGTTCGGCGCTGGAATCGTCGATCGACTCGTTCTGGCAGACCAGGCAGCGCACCTCGCGGAACAGCACGCGGGCCCGCGCCTCCTGCGCGGGGTCGGTCAGGCGCTCGGCCGGATCGGAGGCGGCGGCGATGCAGAGCACCGCCGCGGCGATGGCCAGCAGGCGCTTCATGCGATCGCTTCCCGCTTGCGGCCGGCGGCCAGGCGCAGGCGTCGGTCGCTGAGCGAGACGACCCCGCCCAGCGCCATGATCCCGGGGCCGACGAAGATCAGCAACGCCCAGGGGTTCCAATAGGCCCGGACCAGCCAGACCGGCTGGCCCGCCGCTTCGCGCCGCTCGCCGAGGACGACGTAGAGATGGTCGATCCCCAGGGTGCAGATGGCGACCTCGGAGGTGGTCTGGCCGCCGGCCGGATAGAAGCGGCGCTCGGGCGTCGGCGCGCAGATCTGGCGTTCGCCCTTGAAGGCGCGAAGCTGGCCGCGCTCGGCCTCGTAGTTCGGTCCCTCGACCCCGCGGATGTCGTCGAGGACCAGGCTGTATTCGCCCAGCAACAGCCGACCGCCCACGGGCAGGGTCTCGGCCGCCTCCAGCTTCCAGCCGGTCTCGAAACAGGCGCCCAGCACGAAGACGCCCAGGCCCAGATGGGCCAGGGTCATGCCCCAGGCGCCGCGCGGCAGGCCGACCAGCCGCCGCCAGGACTCGCCCGCCGAGGCGCGGAAGGCGCGGGTGCGCTCGCCCAGTTCCACCAGTGCTCCGAGGATCAGCCACGCGCCCATCGCCACGCCGGCCGCCGAGAACGCCTTGCGCGGGCTGATGAGGGCGTAGGCGGCCAGGCCGCAGGCGAGCGCGATCAGCGCCGCCCACCAGAGCCGCTGAGCCACGCCCGGCAGGTCGGCGCGCTTCCAGGCCAGCAGCGGGCCAGCCGGCAACAGGATCGCCAGGGCGGCCATCAGCGGCGTGAAGGTCAGGTTGAAGAACGGCGGGCCGACCGAGATCGCCTCGCCCGTCGCCGCCTCGCGCATGAGCGGATAGAGCGTCCCCAGCAGGACCGTGGCGGTGGCGGCCGCCAACAGGATGTTGTTCAGCACCAGCGCGCTCTCGCGGCTGACCGGAGCGAACAGGCCGCCGCGCTTAAGGGTCGGCGCGCGCCAGGCGAAGAGTGCAAAGCCTGCCCCGGCCGTTACGCCGAGGATCATCAGCAACAGCACTCCGCGCGTCGGATCGACGGCGAAGGCGTGCACCGAGGTCAGCACGCCCGAACGCACCAGGAAGGCGCCCAGCATCGAGAAGGTGAAGGCCGCCAAGGCCAGGAACACCGTCCAACCGGACAACGCGCCACGCTTTTCGGTGACGATGGCCGAATGCAGCAGGGCCGCGGCGATCAGCCAGGGCATGAAACTGGCGTTCTCCACCGGGTCCCAGAACCACCAGCCGCCCCAGCCGAGTTCGTAATAGGCCCAGAAGGCGCCCAGCGTGATGCCGACGGTGAGCGCGCTCCAGGCCGCCAGCGCCCAGGGCCGCACCCAGCGGGCCCAGGCCGCGTCGACCCGCCCCTCGATCAGGGCGGCGACTGCGAAGGAGAACACCACCGACATGCCGACGTAGCCGAGGTAGAGCGCCGGCGGGTGCAGGGCCAAGGCCGGGTCCTGCAACAGCGGATTGAGCGAGCGCCCCTCCACCGGCGGTTCGACCAGCCGCGCGAACGGGTTGGAGGCGAAGACGGTGTAGGCCAGGAACACCACGCCCAGAGCGCCCTGCACCGCCACGGTCAAGGCCTTGAGCCCCGCCGGCAGGTCGCGGCCGAAGGCGGCGACGGCCGCGCCGCATCCGGTCAGGGCCAGGCACCACAGCAGCATCGAGCCTTCGTGGCTGCCCCAGGTCCCGGCCACGCGATAGAGCAGCGGCTTTTCGGTGTGCGAGTTGGCCGCGACATTGGCCACCGAGAAGTCGGAGGTGACGAAGGCGTGCATCAGGGCGGCGAACGCCACCAGCAGCGCCAGGAAGACGCCCACCGCCGCGCCCTGCCCTGCCCCGGCCAGCACCGTGGAGCGGCGAGCTCGGCCGAACGCCGACAGCGCCGCCTGGGCCAGGGAAAGCGCCAGGGCGAGGGTGAGCGCGAAGGCGCCGATCTCTGCGATCATGGATTGGCCGCGCCGGTCTGATAGCTGGGCGGCGGCGCGCCCTCACCGCGCCATTCACCCTGTTCCTTCAGGGCCTTGGAGACTTCCCGGGGCATGTAGCGCTCATCGTGCTTGGCCAGGACCTGCTTGGCCTGGAACTCGCCGTCCTCGCGGAAGGCGCCGGTGGCCACAATCCCCTGCCCCTCGCGGAACAGGTCCGGCAGGTCGCCCGAATAATGCACCTTCATCGTCGCAAGCTGGTCGGCGACCACGAAGTCGACCCGTCCGTCCGGATGCTTGCTGACGCTGCCCGGCTGCACCAGGCCGCCAAGCTGGATGGAGCGCCCGGCCGGCGGCTTGGCCTCGGCCGCCTGGGACGGGGTGTAGAAGAACGAGATCGAGTCGGAGAGGCCCCAGAGGGTTAGCCCTACCGCCAGCGCCAGCACCGGCGCGATGGCCGCCAGCAGATAGAGGCGCCGCCGCGCCTTGGGAGACTTGGGCAACCACCCGCTCATCGCATCGGCTCCGTCTTGGCCGCAAGGTCCAGAGCCTTCAGCACATCGGGCTGCGCGGCGAAGCGCGCCTTGGCTTTCGTCAATGTCTCATCGCGACGGGCCACGTCGCCGAGCACGGCGTAGGAGCGCACCAGCCGCACCCAGCCCTCCGCATCGTCCGGCGCGGCCTCCAGCCGGGCGGCGAGGGTCGCCACCATGCCCTGGACCGCCGCCATCTGACCGTCGTCGAGCTGTTGCGGCGCCGGCTGGTTCTGCGCCGCGGCGATGGCCCGCTCCACAGCCGCCCGGCGCCGGTCGCCGGCCGGCAGGTCGTCCGCCAGCTTGCGCCACGCGGCCAGTCCGGCTTTGCGGTCGCCAGCCTCCACCTCGGCCCGCGCCAGGTGGAAGCGGGCGCTGACCGCCCCAGGGTCGCGCTTCACAGCCTCCTGGAAAGCCTTGTGCGCCTGCGGCGTCACCCGTCCCTCCGATTGGGCCAGCAGCACTTCCCCCAGGGCCTCCCACAGGTCGGCGCGCTCGGGCGCAAGCTCTATGGCCCGGCGCAAGGCGCGCGCCGCGCCGTCGGGATTGTCCGAAGCCATCTGCGCCTGGGCCAGGAAGCCATAGGCCTCGGGATCGCCGCCCCGCTCCTTGATCAGCGCCTGCAGCACCACCGCCATCTGCGGCGCGGTCAGGTGCTCGGGATCGAGGGCGCGCCAGGCGGCGATGCGCGTCTTGAACCCCTGGTCGCCCATGCCTGGCGAGCCGACCGCGAAATAGAGGCCTAGGGCGACCAGCGGCGCCAGCCCGGCCGCGACCAGCGACCAGCGGCGGCGGCCCGGATCGGAAATCCAGGGCGCCTGCGCTCCGTCGGCCGCGGCCAGCAGCCGGCGCGCGGCCTCGGCATGGGTCACGGCCCGCTCGCTCTCGGGAATCAGGCCGCGATCGGCCAGGTCGTCGATTTCGCGCAGTTGGCGGCGATAGAGCGCCGTCGTGGGATCGGCGTCGCCGGCTGCGGCGGCCCGGGCCGAACTCCACAGGATGAGACCGGCGCAGAGCGCCGAGAGCACTCCCGCAACCACCCAGAACGCGATCATGGCGCGGCTTTAGCCGAAACCCGGGCGCAGTTCTATACGCCCGATCAACGCAGCATACGCTCAGAGCGGCCTGGCCGGATCTTCCCAGGTCCCGCGCGGCTCCCTGGCCGCGCCAAAGGCGGTCGCGGTGCGGCGGCGCACGATCTCGCCGGCCCGCGGCTCATGGATCAGCGCGGCGAAATCGGCGGCGACGCGCAGGAAACCGGCGGCGATTTCACGGTCCGGAACCTCGCCGTCCTTCACCAGGGACAGCACGTCCTCGACATACTGATCGACAGCCTCGCCCACCGCTTCCATGACCTTGGCCCGCGTCGAGGCGAAACCCCCGTAATTGGCGCTTGCGCGTATCCCCTCGGCGAAGTTCAGCAGGGCGCAACAGCGCTCGACCAGCCGACTGTCGGGCGGCTGGGTCAGGCACGGCTCGTTCACCGCCGCCCGCGCCAGCCGGGCGCGATGGTTCGGCAAGGCCTCAGCCAACAGCTTGGGAAGCTCGCGCAGGCGCCGCTCGACCGTGCTGGCCAGGACCTGCTTCTGCTTGTGGATGCGGCCGCCCCAGCCGCCTTCCCGCCCCAGGTCGATGGCGCTTTCGAGTTCGCTGACCTGATGGGTGAGGGTCTCGACGATCGCCGCGGCCTTCAGTCCCGCCTCACGTCCGCCATTCAGATCGAAGGTTGCCACCGCCTGCAGGTTCGCATCCACCGCGTCCATCAGACGCGTGGCGAACATCGCCAGTTCCGAACCGGAAAGATAGCTCTCGGCCGGATGGTCCATCACCGCCGAGACGATGCGTAGGATCGTCCAGCGCTGGGCCAGTTGGGCGCTCAGCATCTCGAAGAATCTCGGCCCGGCGTCGTCGCCCCCGCGGCAGGCGTCGCGATAGGCCAGCCGCGCCGCCGCCGCCCGTTCCTGCGTCGTCCGCGCGATCCAGTCGGGCAGCTTCAGCGTCGCACGGCGCACGACCGGCGAGATGGAGAGACAGGAGACCAGCGCCGCCCGGCCGCCCGGCTTGGCCTTGTCGATCAGGTCCAGCGCGGCGACCACGTCGCGCTGCGTTCCAGCCTCGACCTCCTCCAGCAGGCGTTCGACCAGCTCGTCGAAAGGCTGCATCGTCGAGACGCCCGGTTCGTAGTCGGCATAGACCGCAGCGGCGCGGGCGATCCCCTCAGGGTCGATCGCGCGCAGCCCCCGCCATAGCAGAGGCAGGGCGGCCATCGGGAAGCAGAGCCGGTCGGCGTCCAGCCCGTCGCCCGCGAACAGGGGCGCGACCGGCTCCAGCACCTTGTTGCGCAGGTTGCGGTCGGCGACCTCGGCCTCGACCACCCGCCGCACGCCGGCCAGCGCTGTGTCGCCGTCGGCCGCGACCAGCGCCTTGCGCAGGCCGCTGACCACCGCGTCCGGCGCGCCGGACACGAGGGTCCGCACGATCTCGATCTTGTCGTCGGGCAAGCCCGTCATCTGGCCGCGCTCCGTGCGCGGGGAGCGCACAAACTCGGGGGAAGACTGCCTGCGGCGAGTTAAGGCTTTACCAAAAGCTGTTTGGAATCAGGCTTCAGCGCGCGGCAAGTCGATCTCCACCAACAGTCCCCCCAATCGCGCTTCGCCCAGCCGCAGCGACCCGCCATAGGCGCGCGACAGCTCCTCGATGATCGAAAGCCCAAGCCCCGAGCCGGGCGCGCTTTCGTCCAGCCGCGTCCCGCGACGCACCACCGTCTCGCGCTGCTCGGGCGTCAGGCCGGGGCCGTCGTCCTCAATGGAAATCCTGAAACGCTCCGCTTCGATGGCGCTCGCCCGCACACGCACACGGCCCTTGCACCATTTCCCCGCGTTCTCCATCGCGTTGCCGGCGAGCTCCAGCAGGTCCTGCCGCTCGCCGAGGAAATAGAGGTCGTCCGGAGCGTCCCAGTCGATCTCGACGCCCTTGTCGGCGAAGATCCGCTCCAGCGTCCTCGACAACTCGTCCAGCACCTCGGCGACCGAGGTCCGCTCGCCCGAGCCTTGGGTTCGCGCCGCGGCCCGCGCTCGACGCAGGTGATGGTCGACCTGCTGGCGCATCGCCTCGGCCTGGGTCTCGACCACCTCCGCCAGCGGCCCGCCCGTCTGCCGCGCCTCGGTCAGCATCACCGACAGCGGCGTCTTCAGGGCGTGGGCCAGATTGCCGACATGGGTGCGCTGGCGTTCCACCACTTCCTGATTGTGCGCCATCAACGCGTTGAGTTCGTCGGCCAGCGGCGACAGCTCGCTCGGATACCGCCGCTGCACCCGTTCGGTCTTGCCCCGGCGGACCGAGGCGACCTCGCGCCGAAGGGCGAACAGCGGGTTGAGGCCGACGCGCACCTGGATCACCACGGCCGCGATCATCCCCACCCCCAGCAGGACGAAGGCGATCGCCGTGGCGGTGATGAAGCCGCGCACGTCCCGGTCGACAGGGCTGCGGTCCTCGGCCGCCATGAACACCACCGGCGCGGCGCGGCCCGGCAGCTTGGCCTGGGTCGCCACCGCCCTCAGCGGCTCGTTCAGCGGCCCGGCGACGTCATAGGACATCGGCTTACCGGGCTGGGCGTCCAGGCGCCCCACGATGTCTGGCGGCGATTTCAGCTCGCTGTCCCAGAGCGAGCGCGAGCGCACCAGCACGTGCAGCTTGCCGCCTTCGGCCGGTTCGGCGATCTGCCAGTACTTGCCGGAAAAGGCGCGCAGCGCGCGCAGGTCGGTCAGGGCCGGCGCCACCACCTCGCCCTTGTCGCTGATGGTGGTCCCGGCCGTCAGGTTGTCGATCAGTTCGGAAAGGCCCTGGTCGAACCGGCGCAGCGCCGCCTGCTGGAACAGCAGCGCCAGCACCATGGCGCAGACCACCAGCACCGCCAGGCTCCAGCCCGCCGCCAGGATCACCAGCCGCCGGACGAGCGAAGGCGAGCCGAGGGCCGGCATGCTCACGAGCCCCGCCTCACGAACCCTGCGCCTCGCCTCCCAGCTCATCGGACGGCGCGGTCAGGCGATAGCCCAGGCCGCGGACCGTTTCGATGCGGTCGGCGCCGATCTTCTTGCGCAGCCGGCCGATGAACACCTCGATGGTGTTGGAGTCGCGATCGAAGTCCTGGTCGTACAGGTGCTCGACCAGTTCGGTGCGGCTGATCACCCGGCCCTGGTGCATCATCAGGTAGTGCAACAGGCGATATTCCAGCGAGGTCAGGCGCAGGGGTTCGCCATTGACGCTGGCCCTCGCCGCCCGCGGGTCGAGCCGCAGGCCCCCGAGCGAGAGGCTGGGCGCGGCGTGACCGGCCGAGCGGCGCAACAGGGCGCGCAGCCGCGCCAGCAACTCCTCGGTGTGGAAGGGTTTGGTCAGATAATCGTCGGCCCCGGCGTCGAAACCGGCGACCTTCTCGCTCCACGCGCCGCGGGCGGTCAGGATGAGGACCGGCGTAGCCACGCTCTCGCGCCGCCAGCGCTCCAGCACCGAGACGCCGTCGACCTTCGGCAGGCCGAGATCGAGGATGACCGCGTCATAAGGCTCGGTCTCGCCCAGGAACTGCGCTTCCTCGCCGTCGCCGGCGTGATCGACGGCGTAGCCGGCGTCGGCCAGCGCCGCCTTGAGCTGCCGCGACAGATCGGGATCGTCCTCGACCAGTAGAATTCGCATGGATTTCCTTACCCGCCCTGCCGCGAGATGATCTGACCGCTCTGGGCGTCGACAACGAAGATGATCACCCGGCCGTCATGGGTCTGCCACTGGACGAAATAGGCCGGACGGCCCCCGGCCTCGCCCTGGGTGGTGTTGAGCTGACGCCCCGGCGTGCGGGCGGCGATATTGGCGATGACCGTCGAAAGCGGAACCTGCCGGCCGCCGCGCACGGCGTCGCGCGCGGCGTCCTGGTCGCCCCGGCCGCCATAGGCCGGACGTCCATAGTCCGGATAGCGCTGGGCCGAGCCGACCGCCGGAACGGCGGCCGTCATCAGAGCGGCTATGAGGAGAAGACGTTTCATGGGCCCCAGCACTAAAGCCAGATCACTGAACCGAGCCTGAATGGCGGGTTTATGGAGCCCGCCGCCAGCCCTGTCACGAGGCCGCAGGGCTTATTTCTTCTTGGCCTTGTACGGACGCTCCTTGCGCCAGCGCTCGGCGAAGCTCTCCAACTCGGCGTCCGGCTTGTCCGGCAGCACCAGAACGATCCGCGCCAGCAGGTCGCCGCGCTTGCCCCGGCCGTCGACCAGCCCCTTGCCCTTCAGACGCAGCGACTGGCCGCTGTTGGCGCCCTTCGGGACCGTCAGGGTCACCGGGCCGTCGGGCGTGCGCGCCTCGACCTTCCCGCCCAGCACCGCGTCCGGGATCGTCACCGGCAGGTCCATGACCAAGATGTCGCCCTCGCGCCGGAACAGCGGATGCGGTCGCACCGCCAGCTCGATGAACGCATCGCCCGGGCCGCCGCGACCGGGCGAACCCTGCCCTTTCAGGCGCAGGGTCTGGCCATCCTCGGCCCCCTTGGGGATGGTCACGTCGATGGTCCGGCCGTCTGAGAAGGCGATCCGCTTCTTGGCGCCCTGGATGATGTCCTCCAGGTCGATGTCGAGCTTGGCCCGCACGTCCGAGCCGCGCTGGCTGAACCCGCCGAAACCGCCGCCGCCGCCGCGACGCCCCAGGATCTCGCTGAAGAGGTCGCCGAGATCGCCGCCCTCCATGGTCTCGGCATAGCGCCCGCCGCCCTGGTTGAACGGGCCGCCCTGGCCGAAGGGCCCGCCCGCGCCGCCATAGCCGCGCATGGTTTCGCGGCCGTCGGCGTCGATCTCGCCGGCGTCGAACTTCTTGCGCTTCTCGGCGTCGCCGACGATATCGAAGGCCGCGCTCACGCGCTTGAAGCGCTCCTCGGCGGTCTTGTCGCCGGGATTGGTGTCCGGGTGGTGCTGCTTGGCCAGCTTGCGGAACGCCTTGCGAATCTCGTCAGCGCTCGCGCTGCGAGGCACGCCCAGCTCCTGGTAGGGGTCGCGCGCCAAGAATTACCTCTCCGAACATCCGTGAAACTCGAGGTCATCAATTAGGCCGTTTGCCGCCCGGCGCAAGCCTTCATGTGACATATTTACCACATATCTGCGGCGCTCAATCCCTGCCCCGTTCTTCCAGCAGGTCCCAGGCGGCGTACTCCACCGCCTCCTCCGGATCATCGAGCGTTTCCTCGCTGATGGTCTCGCCTCGGATCGACACCCCGGCGGCATGGACGCTCTCCGGATCACCCGAAACCAGCGGATGCCAGTCGGCCAGGCCCCTGCCCTCGTAGATACGGCGATAGGCGCAGCTCAACGGCATCCAGCTCAGCCGCTCGATATTGCCCGGCGTGAGCTTGATGCAGTCGGGAACGTACTTCTTGCGCTCCGCATAGTTGGTGCAGGTGCAGCGCTCGGAATCGAACAGCTTGCAATGGACGCGGGTCGGGAAAATCTCGCCGCTATCCTCGTCCTCGAAGCGGACCAGGCAGCACAGGCCGCAGCCGTCGCACAGGCTCTCCCACTCGCGAACAGTCATCTGCTCAAGAGACTTCGTTTCCCAGAAAGGCCTCGAAGCCATGTTAGAGACACCCTAAACAAGCCAAACCACGCCGCCCCAGTTTATCCGTGACCGACGAAAACCACGAGCCGCCGTCTTCCGAACGCCCGCTGGGCGGCCTGCGCCGCGGCGATCCGCCCGAGCCGGCCCCGGCGCCGGACGAGCCGTTCCGCGCCGACCTGCCGCGCGGGCGCCGTAAAGGCAAGGGCGGCGGAGCGTCGCGTTTCTGGCTGAGCGCCCTGAAGTGGTTGGGCGCCCTGGTCGTCGTCCTGGTGATCGGCGCGGGCGTCGCCGCCTTCGCAGCCTGGAACTATGTCAGCGAGAAGTACCTGCAGGATCTGCCGCCGGTGCCCTCGCGCGAGCAGCTCTACGCCTCCACCCGCGCGCCGGCGATCAAGTTCTACGACATGAACGGCGCCTTCATCGCCTCGCGCGGGCCGCAGTACGGCGAGCGGGTCGACCTGGAGCAGCTGCCCGACTACGTGCCCAAGGCGTTCCTGGCGGCCGAGGACCGGCGCTTCTACCACCATGGCGCGGTCGATCCGTGGGCCATCGCGCGCGCCGCCTACGCCAACCACAAGGCCGGGCGGGTCGTGGAAGGCGGCTCCACCATCACCCAGCAGCTCGCCAAGGGCATGTTCCTGAGCCCGGCCCAGAACATCAAGCGCAAGGTGCAGGAAGCGGCCCTCGCCTATCGGCTGGAAGGGCTGCTGAGCAAGGACGAGGTGCTGGAGCTCTATCTCGACCGCATCTATTTCGGCGCCAACACCTTCGGGCTCGACGGCGCCTCGCGCACCTATTTCGACAAGCCGGCCAGCCAGCTCAACCTGTCCGAAGCCGCCCTGCTGGCGGCCCTGCCCAAGGCGCCCTCGCGCATGGCCCTGCACCGGAACATGGACAAGGCGCTCAAGCGCCAGCGGCTGGTGCTCGAGCGCATGCGGGGCGAGAACTGGATCAGCGAGGCCGAGATGCGCTCGGCGCTCGCCCGCCCGCCGCAACTGGCCTCGACCGCGCTCACCAGCGAAGGCGACTACGGCTACCTCGTCGACTATGCGCAGACCGAGGTGCTGAAGATGGTCGGCGAGGCTTCGCCCGACCTGATCGTCACCCTTACCGTCGATCCCAGGCTGCAGAAGGCCGGCGCCGAGGGGCTGCGCCGCATCATCGAGGCCGACGGCAAGACGATCGGCGCCAGCCAGGGGGCGATGGTCGCCCTGGATTCGACCGGGGCCGTCCGCGCCATGGTCGGCGGCGTGGACTACGCCAGGAGCGTCTTCAACCGCGCGGTCCAGGCCCGCCGCCAGCCGGGGTCCAGCTTCAAGCCCTTCGTCTACGCCGCGGCCGTCGAGACGGGCGTCCTGCCCACCGACACCCGCGTCGATAGCCCGGTCAAGATCGGCGATTGGGAGCCCAAGAACTTCGGCGGCAAGTACGCCGGCGAGGTCACCGTCGAGAGCGCCCTGGCGCGGTCGCTGAACACCGTGGCGGTCAGGCTGGGCGAGGAGGTCGGCCCCTCCGCCATCGCCAACCTGGCCATGCGGTTCGGGATCACCACCCTGCCGCCCAATCCGAACCTTTCGGTGTCGCTCGGGGCCTACGAGGTTCCGCTGATCGAGATGACCAGCGCCTACCAGGTCTTCCAGCAGGCCGGTAACCGCCTGACGCCCTATGTCGTGGCCGAAATCCGCACCGCGGACGGCCAGACGATCTTCACGCACCGCACCGCCTCGCCGGTCCCGGCCTACGACATCCACTGGGCCAGCATCATGGTGAAGATGATGCAGAAGGTGGTGACCGGCGGCACTGGGACGCGGGCCAATTTCGGGCGGCCGGCGGCCGGCAAGACCGGCACCAGCCAGAACTTCCGCGACGCCTGGTTCATCGGCTTCACGCCCGACTACGTCGCCGGGGTCTGGGTCGGCAACGACGACGACACGCCGATGAACAAGGTCACCGGCGGCGAGGTGGCCGCACGCATCTGGAAGGACTTCATGGTCACGGCCCACATGAGCCTGCCCAGCCACGACTTCGACTGGCTGTTGCCCGATCCCGAGCCGATCTACGAGGACGACCCGCGCAACGGCTTCTACCAGGGCCTGGCGGCCGAGTTCGGCGAGGCCGCGCAAAGCGCCGATCCCGATCCGCCGATGCTCGACCTGCCCGATCCCGACCCCGTCCGCCCGCGTTTCGAGCCCGAACCACACTGACGCGCTTTGCATCGGCGCGCGCGGATCGCTATGTGCGTGCGCCGATGAAGCCCCCCGTTCTCGCCCTCAAGGACGTCCGCCTCGCCGACGGTCCCAAGATGCTGTTCGACGGCGTCGACCTGGCCATCGAGCCGCGCTCGCGCGCCTGTCTGGTCGGCCGCAACGGCGCGGGCAAGTCGACCCTCCTGAAGATCCTCGCCGGCCAGATCGCCGCCGACGAGGGCGAGCGCACGCTCCAGCCCGCCACCCGCATCGCCTATGTGCCGCAGGAGCCGGACATCACAGGCGCGACCCTGCTCGACTACGTGGTCGCCGGCGGCGCCGAGCCGCACCGCGGCGAAGCGGCGCTGGAGCTGTTCGGGATCGACCCGGCCAAACCCGCCCAAGGCCTTTCGGGGGGCGAGATCCGCCGCGCCGCCCTGGCCCGCGCCTTCGCCGAGGAGCCGGACGTCATCCTGCTGGACGAGCCGACCAACCACCTCGACATCCTGGCCATCGAGACGCTGGAGGCCGAACTGGCCGCCAGCCGCGCGGCCATGGTCATCGTCAGCCACGACCGCGCCTTCCTGGAGCGGGTGACCAGCCGCTGCTTCTGGCTGGAACACCGCCGGGTGCGCCGGCTCGACAAGGGCTTTTCCGCCTTCGACGAGTGGGTCGAGCGCATCCTGGCCGCCGAGGCCGAGGAGGCGCGTCGCCTCGATAAGCAGCTTGAGAAGGAAGAGTACTGGCTGCGCCGCGGCGTCACCGCCCGCCGCGCCCGCAACGAAGGCCGCCGCCGCGCCCTGCTGGACCTGCGCAAGGTCAAGTCCGAGCGGATGCGCGAGGTGCGCGGCGACCTCTCCATGGGCCTGGCCTCCTCCGGCCTCTCAGGCCAGCGCGTGGCCGAGGTGAAGGGCATCTCCAAGGCCTTCGGCGAGCGCGTCCTGGTCAAGGACTTCTCGACCCGCATCATGCGCGGCGACCGCGTCGCCATCGTCGGCCCGAACGGGGCGGGCAAGACCACCCTCGTCAAGCTGCTGCTCGGCGAACTAGCGCCCGACACCGGCGGCGTGACCCTGGGAGTCAATCTGGAGATGGCCTATATCGACCAGGGCCGCGCCGACCTGAAGCCCGACATGACCCTGCGCGACGTGCTGACGCCCGGCGGCGGCGATCAGGTGATGGTGCGCGGTCAGCCCAAGCACGTGGCCGCCTACGCCAAGGAATTCCTGTTCACCGACAATCAGTTGCGTCAGCCTGTTCGCAGCCTGTCGGGCGGCGAGCGCAACCGCCTCCTGCTGGCCCGCGCGCTCGCCACGCCCGCCAACCTGCTGGTGCTGGACGAACCGACCAACGACCTCGACATGGACACCCTCGACCTGCTCGAGGACCTGCTGGCCGACTACGAAGGCACCTTGATCCTGGTCAGCCACGACCGCGACTTCGTCGACCGCCTCGCCACTTCGACCATCGCCCTGAACGGCCACGGCAAGGTCGTGGAGACGCCCGGCGGATGGCAGGACTTCCTCTCGCAGAACCCTGGCTTCTTCCAGTCGGTCGCCGCCGGCGCGGCCCAGGCCCCCGCGCCCAAGCCTGCCGCGCCGAAAGCCGAGACGCCCAAGGCGGCCAGCAAGCTCTCCTACAAGGACCAGCGCCGCCTGCAGGAACTGGACGGCCTGATCCATGCCTTGCCGGGCAAGATCGCTAGGCTGGAGCAGGATCTCGCCGACCCGGACCTCTACGCCCGCGACCCGGCCGGCTTCTCCCGCCTGAGCGCAGCGCTGGAAGCCGCCCGCACCGATCTGGACGCCGCCGAGCTGGAATGGCTGGAGTTGGAGGAGCGCCGCGAGGCCCTCGCCCGCTAACGCCTCTCCGGCGCCAGTCCCGCCTCCAGCGTGACGGCGCGATATTCCGGCGAGAACGCCCAGGCCTCTTCGCCCGCCAGTTCGACGCGGCGGAACAGCGTGAACGGCAATACCCCGTCAAGATCGCTCAGGGTCTCCCCGGCCAGCACCCTGGCGACCGCCGTCTCGTCCAGCCGCGGATCGACGCAACTGGCCAGCCGCGCTAGGTCGGGCAGTCGCGCGGGTTCGCCCAGGGCCCGCAAGGCGCATGAGACGATCACCACCGCCGACAGCGCCGCATCGTGCCGGGCGCGTCCATCACGGCGGGGAAAGGCGATAACATTGCCGCCGTCCGCCATCAGCGCGCCTCCAGAGGCGCTCCGACGGCCTGCCCCGGCTTGAAAATCCCGAAGAACATCTTCGCTCCCACACCACCACGCCAGGCCCCTCCATCGGAGGCCGCGATTAATCGGTGATTAAGTCAGGAACTCATATCGCCCGGTTCGAGGCGTTTCTTGACGTCCATCAAGACGATTTTACAAATCGGAGCGGCATTTTACAATTCTATACAATTTGCACGCCACCCGATTACTGGCTCACCGCACGAAGCAATCGCCCTTCAACCCGTTGCAGAACGCCTGCGCCTCGGCCTTGGTCCGGAAGCCGGTGACCAGCGCCCGATGGAAGGTCCGCCCGTCGATCACCACGCTGCGCACGTCGGTCCCCAACGGCGGCGCGATCTTGCCGCGCAGCTTGCCCAGGGTCTCCCGCGCCTGGGCCGGCGTGGCCGAAGCGGCGATCTGGACCGCCACCTTGCCGGGCGTCCGCACGGGCGGCGGCGCGGGACTTGGCTTCGGTTCCGCCTTCGGGGCCTGCGCGGGCGGCGGCGGGGGAAGCGTTCCCCGCAACGGCTCTGTGGACGCGACCGGTGGAGCAGGAGCCGCCGCCGTCCGGGCCACGCGTGCGTCGAGCGAGGTCCGGACCGGACCGTCCTCCTCGGCGCCGGGCTCCCGCGGCGCCGCCGCCGCCGCCCGGCCCGGCGAGGGGTCCAGCGGCTGCGGCGCGGCCAGCGCTTCACGAGGCAGAGCCGCGCACACGGCCCGGATCACGTCGGAAAGATAGGCGTCTGGCGAGGGCTGCACCCACCCTCCAGGCACATGCCGGTTGATCGCGACGCCCTTGGCGCCCGGCTCGGTGAAGACGGTCATCTTCACCACCAGGTCGCGGCGGCGCGCGCAGTCTATGTTCACGGTCGAGCGCAGCGAGCGGTAGCCCAGCATCTGTGCGGCCTGCGCCGACACCACCTCGCCTTGCAGGACGACGCCCTCGACCACGCCGCCGCCCTGGCTGACCGTCCCGCGATTGCGGATCGCCACCACGACGTCAGGCTTGACCGAAACCACCGAGGCGCGCGGCAGCCCGCTGGCAGCGATGGCGCGCTGCTCGGCGGCGCTGAACGCGCTGTCGGCCAGAGCGCCGCCGGCGAGCGCCACCGCGGCTCCCGCCCCCAATCCGATCGCCTTCAACCGCCCCATCACGCCAGGTTCGTCCCCCTCTTGTCCCGTCGGTTGTGACGGGCGTTCAAGGTTAACGCCATTCTCGCCCCGCGGCGGCCAGGCGCGGCCATTCCCTGTGGATAAGCCGAAAGTTCCTGCCCGAGCCGGCTGGGCGCGGCCGAACCGCGCCAAGGACGCCAACCACCCAGGGATGTGACAAACTGTCCGCATCGCATCGCCTTAAGCCTTTGGTTCCAAAGAACGTCCAGGATTTCGCGCCTACCCGCGGGAAGCTTCGATGACCGCTCGGACCACCCGGTCTCACAACCTGACGCTCAGCGTCGGCCTGACCCTGGCCTACGCGGTGGTCGCCTTGTTCAGCCTGACCCTCACGCGCGAGGGGGCGGGAATCGCGACCGTGTGGCTGGCCGGCGGGGTGCTGGCCCAGGCGTTTCTGCTGCTGCCCTGGCGCTGGAGCCTCGGCGTCCTGCTCGCCTGCTACCTGGTGCAGCTCGCCTACAATCTGATGATCGGCAACCCGCCGCCGATCGCCTTCACCTTCCCCCTGCTGACCTGCGCCGAGGCCTTCGCCACCGCCTGGCTGGCTCGCAAGGTCTGCGGCAAGACCATGCGTCTGACCAGCCTGACGCGCGTGGCGCGCCTGCTGCTGCTTGCGGTCGCCCCGGCCACCGCCGCCGGCGCGGTGATCGCCGCCGACATCTTCACCATCTACGGCCGCAGCTTCGACGTCGTCCTGACCAACTGGTTCTACGGTCACGCCCTGGGCATGGCGATCGTGCTGCCCGCGGGCCTGATGATCCTGCGCCCCGACATGAGCCGCGACTTCCGCCGGCCGGCGGCCGAGCAAGTCGCCATCTACGGCCTCATCGCGGCGATGAGCGTCCTCGCCTTCGCGCCGGTCCGCTTTCCGCTGACGTTGTTCCTGTTCCCCGCCCTCACCTTCGCCGCCTTCCGGCTTGGGCCACGCGGCGCGGCGGTCGGCGCCCTGATCGTCGCGGTCATCATGCCGGCGCTGATCGTGGCCTTGCCAGTGGTCCGCCACCAGGAAACCTGGACCTTCGCCGAGAAGGTCCGCAGCATGCAGTTCCTGATCGCCTTGGCGTTCTTCACCAGCCTCATCATCGCCATGGCGACCGCCAGCCAGAAGCGGATGAAGCGGCTGTGGGCCGGCCGCACCCGCATCGCCCAGGCGGCTCGGACCCGCGCGGTGGCGGCCGGACAGGCCAAGGCGCAGTTCCTGGCGACCATGAGCCACGAGATCCGCACGCCCATGACCTCCATCGTCGGCTTCACCGAGGTGCTGCTCAAGCGCGACGACCTTCCCGAGCCGGCCCGGCGGCAGTTGTCCTTGATCGACCGCGCCGGCGCCTCGCTGCTGACCGTGGTCAACGACATCCTCGATTTCTCGAAGATGGAGGCCGGAGAGGTCGAGTTGCTGCGCGCCCCGGCCGCCCCACGGCGCATCGCCCAGGACGCCCTGGCCATCGTCGCCGAGGCCGCCCGGCGCAAGGGCCTGGACCTCCAGCTCGGCTTCATCGGCCCGGTCGAGGCGCCCTTGCTGGTCGACGATCTGCGGGTCCGCCAGATCCTGCTCAACCTGCTCTCCAACGCCATCAAGTTCACCGAGCAGGGCCGCGTGGCGCTCGACGTGCAGGTCATCGACCGGGAAGCGGTCTCCACCCTGAGCTTCACCGTCACAGACACCGGCCCGGGTGTCGCCCCCCAGCAGGTCGAGCGGCTGTTCATGCGCTTCAGCCAGGCCGACGCCTCCATCAGCCATACCCATGGCGGCTCGGGGCTCGGCCTGGCCATCTGCCGCGGCCTGACCGAACTGATGGGCGGCCAGATCGGCGTCGACACCAAGCCAGGCTCAGGCGCCAGCTTCTGGTTCGAAATCCCGGCCGAGCGCGCTGCGGCGCCCGTCGCCGCCGAAGCGCCGCAGCCTCAACAGGCGCCGCTCAAGGCCCGCGTGCTGCTAGTCGACGATCATCCCATGAACCGCGAACTGGGCGCCACGGTGCTGGGCCTGCTCGGCTGCGAGGTGGTCCTGGCGCAGGACGGTCAGGAGGCGCTGGACGCCGTTCGCACCCAGGCCTGCGACCTGATCCTGATGGACGTGCACATGCCGCGGATGGACGGGCTGCAGGCGACCCGCGCCATCCGCGCCCTGGGCGGCGACCATGCGGCCACGCCGATCATCGCGATGAGCGCCGACGTCATGCCGCAGGTGGAAGCCGCCTGCCTCCAGGCCGGCATGAACGCCGCCGTCGGCAAGCCGATCCAGATCCAGGCCCTGCATGCGGTGCTGGCCAAGTGGCTGACCGGGGAACGGCGGGGCGCCGCGGCGGCCTGAACTCGTCGTTTTCGGCGTTTCGGACGTTTGCCCGCGGGCTAAACGGCACTAGGCTCCGCCCGCCTTGTCGTCTGGGGGATGTCCATGAAGCTTCTGCGTCTCGCCGCCGCCCTGCTTGCGGCTGTCGCCTGCGCCTGTTCGCCGGCCAAGAACGAGGACGCGGCCAAGGCCCCGGACGGGCGCACGGTCATCCGCTTCGCCACCGACTGGAAAGCGCAGGCCGAGCAGGGCGGCTTCTACCAGGCCCTGGCGACCGGCGAATACGCCAAGCGCGGCCTGGACGTGCAGATTGTCCAGGGCGGGCCGGGCGTGAACGTGCCCCAGCTCCTGGCCTCCGGCGCTGTCGAGGCGGGCATGGGCTCCAACAGCTTCATCGTCATGAACCTCGCCAAGGAGCAGATCCCGGTGAAGGCGGTCGCGGCGATGATGCAGAAGGACCCGCAGGTCCTGATCGCCCATCCCGACCAGGGGCTCGAGAAGATCGCCGACCTGAAGGGCCGCCCGATCCTGCTGTCCGACGCCTCGGTCTCCGCCTTCTGGGTGTGGTTGCGCGCGAAATACGGCTTCACCGACGACCAGGTGCGCAAATATACCTTCAACGCCGCGCCGTTCCTGGCCGACAAGCGCGTGGTCCAGCAGGGCTACATCACCTCCGAGCCCTACACGATCGAGAAGCAGGCGGGCCTGAAACCCAAGGTGTTCCTGCTGGCCGACGAAGGCTACCCCGGCTACGCGACCATGATCCTGGTCTCCGACAGCCTGATTCAGAAGAACCCCGCCGCGGTGAAGGCCTTCGTCGAGGCCTCGGCCGCCGGCTGGAAAAGCTATCTCGACGGCGACGCCACGCCTGGGGACGCCCTGATCCGCAAGGACAACCCGGAAATGACCCAGGACGTCCTCGACCAGGCCCGCGAAAAGATGAAGACCTACGGCATCGTGGACTCCGGCGACGCGCAGACCGGCGGGATCGGCGTGATGACCGACGCCCGCTGGGCCGAGTTCTTCGACCTCGCCGCCGCCCAAGGCGTCTACCCCAAGGACATGGACTACAAGCGCGCCTACACCCTGCAGTTCGTGACGAAGTAGCGATGGTTGGCTTCGTCAGATCCTCCCCCTCTGGGGGAGGTGGATCGATGCGCAGCATCGAGACGGAGGGGGCCTGCTCTTCCGATGGAATGAATCGCAGTCCCCCTCAGTCCGCCATTCGGCGGACAGCTCGCCCACAGGGGGAGCATCTGTGGGTGCAGCCCTCGTGACCGTCGCGGCGCTGGAAAAGGTCGAGGTCGACTATCCCGGCCGCGGCCGGGCGCTGGGGCCGATCGATCTTGCGATCGACGCCGGGCGCATCCTGGCCCTGGTCGGTCCGTCGGGCTGCGGCAAGTCCACCGCCCTGCGCCTGCTGGCGGGGCTGGAGGGCCCGACCCGCGGCCAGGTGCGGCGCGCCGCCGGGCGCGGCGAGACCGCCGTGGTCTTCCAGGCCCCCACCCTCGCCCCCTGGCTCAGCGCACGCGCCAACGTCGCCCTGCCGCTCGAACTCTCCGGCATGGACCGCAAGGCCGCCGCCGCCCGCGCTGATGCGGCCCTTGCGCGCGTGGGCTTGGCGGGCGCCGAAGCCGCGCGGCCGGCCACCCTGTCGGGCGGGATGGCGATGCGCGCCTCCCTCGCCCGCGCCATGGTCACCGAACCACGCCTGCTGCTGCTGGACGAACCGTTCGCCGCCCTGGACGAGATCACCCGCCGCACCCTGGCCGACGACGTCCTGAAACTGTGGCAAGCCGCCCAGCCCGCCATCGTCTTCGTGACCCATAATGTCGAGGAGGCCGTCTACATGGCCGACCGCGTGGCTGTGCTGACCCGCGGCCCCGGCCATCTGGCCGGGATCGCCGAGGTCGATGCGCCCCTGCCCCGCCCCGCGGGCTTCCGCACCTCCCCGGTCTTCCGCGACGCGGTAGAGCAGGTCTCGGCCCTGTTGGCTGAGGGCATGGGGGCGACGGTATGAGCCGGCTGCTCGCCCCGCTCGTCCTGGTCGCCCTGCTGCTCGCGGCCTGGGAGATCGCCGTCCGCGCGCTTGGCGTACCGGCCTATTTCCTGCCGCCGCCGTCCGGCGTGGCGATCGCGCTCGTCCAGGACCTGCCGGCGCTCGCCGCCGCCTCCTGGATCACGCTTTCGACGGCCCTGATCGCGCTCGCCATCGCCAGCCTGACGGCGGTCGGCCTGGCGGTCCTCGTCGGGCTCAACCCCTTGCTGGAAGCCGCCGTCCGGCCATTGGCCTCGGTGCTCCAGGTGACGCCCGTGGTGGCCATCGCCCCGCTGGTGCTGATCTGGGCCGGCATCGACCACCCCGAGCGCGCCATCATCGCCCTGGCGGTGCTGGTGGCCTTCTTCCCGATCTTCTCGGGCGCGGTCACCGGCCTGCATGCAGCCGATCCGGACCTCGAGCGATTGTTCGACCTCTATGGCGCGTCGCGCTGGCAGCGGGTGACGCGTTTGCGCCTGCCCTCGGCCGCGCCCTTCCTGCTGGAGGGCCACAAGGTCGGCGCGGGTCTGGCCATCATCGGCGCCGTGGTCGCAGAGTTCGGCGCCGGATCTGGCGGCGTCCGCGGCCTCGCCTGGCAGATCCTCGACGCCGGCAACAAGCTTCAGACCGCCCGGATGATCGCCGCCCTGGCGGTGCTCGGCCTGATGGGCGTGGCGCTGCACGCCTTGCTGGACCGGATCGAGCAGGCCGGCCTCAAATGGTGGCGCGGGCGTTAGGCTTGGCCGTTAGGCGCGAATTAAGCGACCTGGGATTAACGATGCGGGCATGCGCGTCGCTCTCGCCATCGCTGTCGGGCTCGCCTGTCCATCCCTCGCCGCGGCACAGGCCGCCGGCGATCGCTATGGACCGCCCTCGGCTGCGCGCCTGACCGCCGTCGCCGGCGAAGCCTATCGCGGCCCGACCCTCGCCTGGACGAACAAGGCCGCGGCCGAGCCGACCGCGCAATCGGCCCTCCCTCCGGCTCCGACCGCCTATCGCGAGGCGCGGGTCTATGCGCCGTTCCAGCCTCAGGTTCCGCTGCCGTTGCAGCAAGTCCGGCAACCGGCCCCGGCGGCCGTCGAGCCGCCGGCCTATCGGCCCGTCGCTTCCGCGCCCGTCCAGCCTCCGCTCCAGGCGCAGGCTCCGCAGCGCATGGCCGCCGTGGCGCCCGCAGCCGGCGGCCACACGCGCTTCTACTCGGTCCATCGCGGCTACGGCCTGACGCCCGACGCCATCCCCGAGCCGCCTGCCGGCGACCGTTACGTGCTCATCGGCCCGCCAGACGCGCCCGCCCCGAAAACCGACGAACAGGACGGCGAGCCCCTCGGCTCGCGTCCGGATTCCTTCTGAAGACGACACTTCCATGGCCCGCAGCAAGCTTCACGATCTTCTCGAAATGGCGCGCGAACCGTCGAGCGAGCGGCGGCGCGAGCTGCTGCGCGGCGTGACGGACCTGTTCTTCTCGAGCGAAGAGGTCCGCGGCGAGGAGATGGAGCTGTTCGACGACGTGCTGAGCCAGCTCGCCGGCGAGATGGAAGAAGCCGTGCGGCTGGAGCTCTCCCATCGCATGGCCCAGAGCAGCGCTCCCCCGCGCGGCCTGTTGCGCGACCTGGCTCGCGACACCTCGATCACGGTCGCCGAGCCGATCCTCGCAGGCTCGCACGCCCTGACCGATGATGATCTGCTATCGGTCGCCCGCACCCGCGGCCAGGACCATCTGCGCGCCATCTCCCAGCGCCCGATGGTGTCCGAGGCGGTGTCGGAAGCCATCGTGGAGCGTGGCGACGACGACACGGTCAGCCTGCTGCTGGCCAATAACGGCGCGCGCATGTCGCGCGAAACCCACGAACTGGTCGTCGACCGCGCGGTCGAGAACCCGGCCCTGCACGCCGCCGTCGTCGGGCGCAAATCGTTGCCGGTAGATCTGCTCAACGAAATGTACTTCGTGGTCGAGGCGCGGCTGCGCAGCGAGATCCTCGCGCGCAACGAGGCCATCGACCCGGCCGAACTCGACGCCGCCCTGGCCGCCGGGCGCAAGCAGCTCGCCACGCGCGACGGCGCCCTGCCCAGCGACTACGCCGAGGCCGAATCTCAGGTGCAGCTCCTGCGCGCCCGCCGCGCCATCACCCCGCAGGTGCTGGCCGGCTTCCTGCGCGCCCGCGAGACCACCAAGTTCCTGGTGGCCCTGAGCGAGCTGGCCGACATCGATTTCCACACCGCCCGCCGTATCCTGGAGCGGCGCGAGCTCGACGCCCTGTCCATCGTCTGCAAGGCCGCGGGCTTCGAGCGCTCGCTCTATCTCACCTTCGCGGTGCTGATCCTCGACCGCGACGCCAACGCCATGGGCCGCGCGCGCGAATACGGCGAACTCTACGAAAGCCTGCCGCGCGAAGCCGCGCAGCGGACGATCCGCTTCTGGCGCATCCGCCGCGAGGCCGGCGACATGGCCGCGGCCTAATAGGCCGGGCGAGCGGTCGCCGGACCGGCCAGGCGCTCCAGCGCGTCGGCGGCGATCACGCAGAGCGAGCGCAGGCCCAGTTCCCCGAACACGTCCAGCGCCGCGTTCAGCGCCATGGCCGCGCTGGCCCTCTCGCCGCGGTCCTGGCCGGTGATGTCCAGCCGCGCCTCGTAAAGCCGTGCGAGATTGACCTGCAGCAGCGCCCAGGCGGCCGGGTCGCGCCGGGCCGAGATGTCCGCCAGCTCGATCTTGAAGGCGGCCTCGGCCGCGTCCAGCACCGTCAGGTCGCCCGACAGCTCGGCCGACCGCGCCAGGCAAAGCGCCCGATTGGAAGCGCCGAACGCCCGCAGCGACAGGCCCGGCGCGGTCTTCAGCACATGGGCCGCGCGGTCGTAGCAGGTCACCGCCTGCTCGTAGGCGCGTTCCGAAGCGCCCGCCTCGCCCAGCGCCTGCAGCCCCTGGGCCAGGGCCGTCTGCACGCGCGCCCAGTCCAGCGGGCTGTGCTCGCGCGAGAGTTCGCCGGCCACGTCGGCCAGCGCCGTCACCGCCTTGGCCAGCGGCTCGACCTCGCCCGAGGCCTCGCCGATCAGCGCCATGGCCTGGCCGCGCAGGGCGCAGGCCCGCGCCCAGCTCAACGGCTCATAGGCCGGGTCGAGCCCGTCGGCCGCCCGCGCCGCCTCGTCGCGGCCAAGCGCCAGGATGTCGATGTCACGCAGGCGCGCGCCCCAGCCGATCATGATGTCGGCCGCCACCAGCCGCGCCTCGACCGCCAGCAGGCGCGCAGCCCGGCAACGACGGGTGAGGTTCTGCAGCGCCACGATCGGCGCCGCCAGGCGCTGGAACGCCGCGCGCGCGGCGCGGGCGTCGAGGAGGCCCATCTGCTCGCGCGCCTCGATGGCCGCCACGCCGATGTCGGCCAGCGGCAGGGCGAGGCCCCCGCGCGCCGCCGCGCGCGCCTCGCGGAAGGCGACGTCGGCAGCCGCGTTCAATCCCTCGTCGCCGAACAGTTCGGCGCCCAGCATGGCGCAGAAGGCCTGCTCGCAGCGGGCCCGCGCCCAGCCGTCGGGGCGGCGCTCGCGCCCGAAGGCCTCGGCCGCCGCCTCGGCGGTCGCCGCCGCCTTGCGCAGGATCGTCGCATCGCCCGAACGGCGCGCGACCTCGCGCCAGACGATGGCCGCCTCCAGCCGGCGTTGAGCCTTGTCCTTGGCCCCCACGCGGCCCGCGGCGATATCGGCCGCGCGGCCTTCCTGTGAGATCATCCGCAGGTCGAGCAGTTCGAGAAGCGAGGCGTCCCCGCCGGTCAGCCCGTCGCGCGGCGCCCTGACGGCGTCGGCGCCGAACAGGCGTTTCAGCTCTCGACCGAACTCGAACATTCGACGGCTCCGATCACCCATGGCGTCTCATCGCGAGACGCCCTCGGAGGGTTCAGATCGGAAACAGCAAAGCCGGAGCCGAGATCGTAAACAAGTGGTTAACGCGGCCGTTATGGTTAACAATAACTGAATAATTCGTGTTCGGCGCGTGATCCGAACTGGCGCAAAACTTGCTTAACCGCCGTTAGGCCCGTTCCTTCGACCGTTCGAAGCCGATCTTCGGGAAACGCTCTCCCACATAGCCGATCTCCCAGGACGACTTGCCCAGGAAGACGGGCTGTTCGTCGATGTCGACCGCCATGGCGCCCTTGTGCTTGCTCGCGAAGTCCTCGACCTCGGCCTTGTCGCCCGACAGCCAGCGCGCCTCGGCATAGGGCGCCGGCTCGAAGATCACCTCGAGCTGGTACTCGTTGGCCAGCCGGTCGGCCATGACCTCGAACTGCAGTTGCCCCACCGCGCCGACGATGAAGTCCGCCCCGATCACCGGGCGGAAGAGCTGCGTCACCCCCTCCTCGGCCAGGCCTTCCAGCGCCTTCTTCAGGTGCTTGGCCTTCAGCGGGTCCTTCACCCGCACCCGCTGCAGGATTTCCGGGGCGAAGTTGGGCAGGCCCGCAAAGCGCAGGGTCCCGGTCTCCGACAGGCTGTCGCCCACCCGCAGCACGCCATGGTTGGGAATGCCGATCACGTCGCCGGCGAAGGCCTCCTCGGCCAGTTCGCGGTCGGAGGCGAAGAACATGATCGGCGCGTTGACCGAAAGCTGCCGCCCGGTGTTCTGCACCTTCATCTTCATGCCCCGCTGGAACTTGCCCGAGGTCAGGCGCAGGAAGGCGATGCGGTCGCGGTGGTTGGGGTCCATGTTCGCCTGGACCTTGAAGATGAAGCCGGTGACCTCCTTGTCGCCCGGCGCGACGTGGGTCGGCTCCCCGTTCCGCACCGCAGCCACGGCCTTGGGCGGCGGCGCATAGGCGCCCAGCCCCGCCAGCAACTGGTCGACGCCGAAGTGGCGCAGGGCCGAGCCGAAGAACACCGGCGTCATGTGGCCTTCCAGGAAGGCCTGCGGATCGAAGGGCTTGGAGGCCTCCTGCACCAGCATGGCGTTCTCTTCCAGCTCGGCCTGCTCGTCGGGGTCGAGATAGCTGACGATGGCGTTGCCCTCGAACGCCACCGCGCCGGGATGTCCCCCGTCATTGTCCGAAGCCTTCTTGACGAACGGGAAGAACTTCTGGTCGCGCAGGTCCAGCATGCCCTTGAACCGCCCGCCCGAGCCGGCAGGCCAGAACAGCGGCGCCGGGTCCAGCGCCAGCTTGGAGGCGATTTCGTCCAGCAGTTCGATCGGGTCCTGCGCCTCGCGGTCCATCTTGTTGATGAAGGTCACGATCGGGATGTCGCGCAGGCGGCAGACCTCGAACAGCTTGAGCGTCTGCGGCTCGATACCCTTGGCCGCGTCCAGCACCATGACCGCGGCGTCCGCAGCCGTCAGGGTACGATAGGTGTCTTCCGAGAAGTCTTCGTGGCCCGGCGTGTCCAGCAGGTTGAACATCAGCCCGTCGTGATCGAAGGTCATCACGCTGGCCGAGACGGATATCCCGCGCTCGCGCTCGATCTTCATCCAGTCCGAGCGGGTGCGGCGGTTCTCGCCGCGGGCGCGCACCGCGCCGGCCGCCCGGATCGCCCCGCCGGCCATCAACAGGTTTTCCGTCAGGGTCGTCTTGCCCGCGTCAGGGTGCGAGATGATGGCGAAGGTGCGCCGGCGCGCGGCCTCGGCGGCGGGAGAGGTGCTCATGGGCGGCTGGTAGCGCAGCCGCGCGGCGCGGGAAAGCCTGCGTTACGCCGCCAGCCGCCGCCAGACCTGGCGATCGGTCCAGACGGTGTCGAGCTGACCCTCGTTCTGCCGGGTCGACAGCCGCGCCATCACCTCGAAATCGACATTGGCGTAGCGGATGGCGACGTCCTCCGGCGCGCAGCCATAGGAGGGGGCGACGAACAGCGCCGCATTGATCGACGGCGCCTTGGCGATGATCAGGGTCGCCAGCCGCCTGGCCCGCTCGGGCCGGTCGAAATGCAGCAGCGGGTCCTCCGCATAGAGCTCCTGGCCCAGCTTGCTGACGATGTTGAACGGAAGCGCCTTGAACCGCTTGCCGGCCATCTTCGGGGACAGCGACGCCCCGGCCAGGTTCAGGACGACATCGTTCAACAGGAACAGCATACGCAGGCAGGCACTCGCGTTCGGGGCGCCAAGCCTTGCCATGAACGTGCTTTCGCCGCCGTTGAGAGACGCGGTGAATTGCCCGGTAAGGGTGAATCCTAACCCTGTTCCACCGGCTCGGTCAGGAAGTGACGGCCGTCCCGATCCTCGATCTCCACCACCCATATGTCGGGGTCGATGCGCGCCGCCCGCTCGATATAGCGGTCGAGGTCGGCTTCGGCCTCCGACGCGGCCGGACGCATCCAGACCCGCTCGCCATCGCCGCGCGTCGCCTCCGCATAGAGCCGCGTGGTTCCCTCGCCCCGATGCAGCACCTTGACCAGCACGCTGCCGGCCCGCACATCGCCCTTTCGCGCCACCACCGCAAAGCCGCCGCCAAGCTCGACCCGGCGGATCAGGGCGGCGACCCAGATGTCGGTGGAAAGAAGCATGCGACCTCGTAACGGAACCGAAAGGCTGCCGCTCTAGGCTGCCCCGCAAAAGCTCTCGAACCTATACGAGAAAAACAAAAGGCATGACGAGTACGCGCAGAACTGCGCGGCGCGTCGTGTGTGGATGGATGGGGCTGGCCGCTGCGGGGGGGCTTCTCGCGGCGCCCGGGGTTTCGACGGCTGGCGCCGCCGACCTCTTCTACGAGCGCACGGTGATGACCGCCGCCGACGCCCGCTGCGGGCTGTTCGAGCCACAGATCGCCGCCGCCCTGGCCGCCGGTCAGGCCCAGGCGCGCGGCGCGGCCATCCGCGCCGGTGCCGGCAAGGACACCCTGGCGCGCATCGAGCGCCGCGCCAGGACCAAGGCTGCGGCCGCCGACTGCCGCTCGGGCGATCTGCAACTGGCCGCCGACCGCGTCCGCGACGCCTTCGCCGGCTATTCGCAACTGGCGCGGATGACCTATCCGGGCGAGATGGCCGAGTGGCGCGCCGACCGCGCCGCCGGAACCGCCGCCCGCTGGCGGCTGCAGCAATCGACCCGCTTCGGCTGGGACCAGATGACCTTCGGCTTGGCGGGCCGCGAGGGCGCCAACGCCCTGATGGCGGTCGCCACCTTCTCCGACGGCCGCGCGCCCTATGCGGCGCGGCTGATCGTGCGCGACGCCGACGTGACGCTCGGCCCCTATCTCGACGCCCGAGGCCAGCAGCTCTCGCACCTGCCTCTGGCCCGACGCCTGCCGCCGCCCGCCGGCCAGCGGACCTACGCCGCCGAAGCCCGCAGCCCGGCCGGATCGGACCTGCTGCCCAAGGGAACCAAGACCGGCTGGGCCTTCCGCTTCCCGGCCGACGCCGCCCAGGTCCTCAGCCAACTGGACCCGCGCGAGGCCATCGCGGTCGAGTTCCTGTTCGCCGGCTCCGGCGGCGACGCCGCCCGCCGGGCCTATGTCGAGGTCGGCGACTTCGCCGCCGGCCGCGCCTTCCTCCAGGTCGCGAACCGCTAGGCTGGATCACGCTCGAGTCTCTTTGAATTCAGAGCATTTTCTGCGCCGAACCGGCAGCCGCTTCGGCGGAAAATGCTCCAGGCAGGCGCTCTATGGCGTATTGGCCGCCAGAGGCGTCTCCACCACCGGCAGCCGCACGGTAACGGCCGCGCCTTCCCCCAGGCGGCTCTCGATCGTCATCGCCCCGCCGTGCAGTTCGGCGAACGAGCGCACCAGCGACAGGCCCAGGCCCGTACCCGCCGCCTTCTGCGTTGCCTCCCCGGCCTGCTCGTAGGGCCGGCCCAGACGCTGCAAGTCCTCCGGCCCGATGCCGACTCCTGTATCGGCCACCACCAGCTCCAGATTTCGCCCGTCGCTCAGCAGGCTCACCGTCACCGATCCGCCGCGCGGGGTGAACTTGAGCGCATTGGAAATCAGGTTCAGCACGATCTGCTTCAGCGCCCGGCGGTCGGCGACCACCTCCAGCGGTTCCCTGGGCAGCACCCCGCGCAATTGCACCCCGGCCCGCTCCGCCTGGCCGCGCATCAACCGCAGCACCCCGGACACCGCTTCCTTCGCATCGAAGGGTTCGAGCGCCAGCTCGAACCGTTCGGCCTCGATCTTCGACATGTCCAGCACGTCGTTGATGAGGTCCAGCAGGTGCCCGCCAGACTCGTGGATCAGGTCGGCGTACTCGGCGTAGCGGTCGGAGATCGGCCCGAACAGCCGCTGACGCATGATGTCCGAAAAGCCCATGATCGCATTGAGCGGGGTGCGCAGCTCGTGGCTCATATTGGCCAGGAAGCGGGACTTGCCGGCGTTCTGGGCCTCCGCGTCGTTGCGCGCCTGCTCCATCTCGACTTCGCGGGCGTGGGCGGCGCGCGCGTCCCGCAGCCCGGCGACCATCCGCGCCCCCCGGCGGCGCACGTCCAGCACCATCCAGCCATCCGCCGCCCCGGCCGGCGCGAACGCCGCTTCGCCGGCCCCGCTGCGCCGCGCTTCGGCGATCGCCGCGGCGACCTGCTGGCGGAATCCCGCCGCCGCCAGCTCGGTCATCATGCCGCCTTCGCGCACCTCGATCCCGGCCGGAACCGGCCCCCAAGCGCCGCTGATCCGCCCGGCCTCGTCGATAGCCAGCAGCAGATGCGGCTGATCGTGCAGCGCCTGGCGAAGACGCGCCTCGGAGAGGCGCCGCCGGCGGGCGTCCAGGCCGACGCTCCGCTGCATCACCACCAACCCGGCGGCGAGGCCGAGGATGATGGTGGCCAGGGCCAGGACGCCCAGCACCGCCTCATAGGCCGGATGCAGCACGATTCCGCGCAGGGTCAGGCCGCCGATGGCCGCAAGTCCGGCCGCGCCGAGCGACACCGCCGCCCCCAGCGCCAGGCGGTCCGTGCGGCCCATCACCGCGGCGGCGGCCACCGGCGCCAGGCACCAGACCCCGAACGGCCCGGCCACCCCGCCCGTGGCGCTGGCCGCCACGGCTGCGACGAACCCCAGTCCGACGATCGTCAGGATCGCCGGCAGGCCGGCCGCCCGCGCCGTCGCGCTGGTCGTCCTGACTGGCGGGCTTTCGGTCACGGCGGGCTTCGGGGCTCCAAATTCGGTCGGCTGAACCTAACGGGGCTGGTGAGTCCCTGCGAGGGCGCTCGCGTCCCACGCGACCGCTGACCTGGGGGCGACGCACGCCTTCCTGTTGATCGAAACCAAATCGAAAGGCGGCGAGGCCAATACTGAAGCCTCCGAGACCGCGAGGCTTTCGTTCGTACCCATGGCCCAAGCGGCGCACAGCCCCCGCCCCGTCCCGACCGCGTCCGACGCCCCCGAGCGGACGCGCCCTGCGGACTCCTCACACGAAGATGCGCGCCGTTCGTTCCTGCGCATGGCCAGCCATGAGTTGCGCACGCCGCTGAACTCGATCCTGGGATTCTCCGAAATCCTGGAGTCAGAGCTCTACGGCCCGCTCGGCGCGGCTCAGTACAAGGAATATGCGGGCATCATCCGCACCAGCGGCCAGCGGCTCCTGCGCCTGGTGAACCAGGTGCTCGACATCGCGCGCCTCGAAAGCGGCGCCATGGACCTGGCGCTGGCGCCCGAGCCCGTCGATCACGCCCTGGACGACGCGGTCGACGGCCTGGCCGACGAAATTGCCCAGCGGCGGCTGACCATCATGGTCCATGAGCGGGGCGGCCTGCCCTCGGTCCAGGCCGACGCGCGCGGCCTGCGCAACATCCTGGCCAACCTGCTGCACAATGCGATCACCTTCTCGCCCAAAGGCGCGGCGATCGAGGTGTGCGCCCGCGTGGTCGGCGGCCATGTCGACATCGCCATCCTCGACCACGGCCCCGGCGTCGATCCGGGCGATATTCCCAGGCTGCTGCAGCCTTTCGAGCAGGGCGAGGACGCCCTCACCCGCCGCATCGAGGGCGCCGGCCTTGGCCTGCCCATCGTGCAACTGCTGTGCGAAGCCATGGGCGGACGGCTGAAGCTCGCCTCGCCGCCCGGCGCCGGCCTGACCGCCATCGTGCGCCTGCCGCTGGCTTGAGGTCGGTTGCGCAACCTCTCGCGGCCCCCTAAGTCGCTGTCGCACATGAAGACCATCGACCAAGAGCTGACCGACCTCGCCGAGGAATTCGACCTGCTGGACGACTGGGAGGAGCGCTACCGCTACGTCATCGAACTGGGCCGCGAACTGGCGCCGCTGACCGACGCCGAGCGCAACGAGGCCAACAAGGTGCGCGGCTGCGCCAGCCAGGTCTGGCTGGTCACCGAACCCCAGGCCGACGGACGCGTGATCTTCAGGGGCGATTCCGACGCCCATATCGTGCGCGGCCTGATCGCGGTGCTGCTGCGACTGTTCTCCGGCAAGCCGCCGGCCGCCATCCTCGCCTTCGATCCCAAGGACGCCTTCGAGCGCCTGGGCCTGGCCGGGCACCTCTCGGCCCAGCGGTCGAACGGCCTCGCATCGATGGCTGCGCGCATCCGTCGCGACTCCGAGGCGCTGACCGCGGCCTGACGCTTCGGCCGCAAAAGGGTCAGGCGGCCCGGATGCCCGAGACGGAGGTGTCGCCCTGCACGCCGACGACCGCGTCGTAGCCGAGGATCATGTCGACGTCCCGGCCGTTGGAGGCCAACGGCAACCGCAACCACAGGATCGAGATGTGCGCCGCCCCGCGCCAAGCCAGGCTGTGCACGCCGACCGCCGGGCGGCGGTCCTCCACCACCTTGCTCAGTTCGCCCCGCCAGTAGTCCGCGGCGGCCGGGTTATAGACCTCCCCCAGCCGCCGGCCGGTGATCTCGCGCCCGTAGACGCCGTACAGGCCGGTGCCCGCCAGGCGCAAGCGGAAGTCCATCGGCTCACGCTGGACGTCGATGAGGCTGATGGTCGGCAGCA
>NZ_JAYRST010000010.1:0-60328 GCF_041920015.1 Phenylobacterium sp. | reverse complement strand
CACGGCTAAGACTCAACCGAGCCAGAAGTCTGTCTGTGACAAGAGTCGATACAGCATTGCGCGCACGTCGCCCGGCCGTACTCCCAGGGTGTCCAAACGCGTAACGTCGCATGTCGGACCGTGGGCTGCTGTATCCGGCCCGGTCAATTCCAGTCGCCAGCCGACCGCCTCGAATACTTGCGCTAGCTCGGCGTTTGAGATCGCTTCACCACGGGCGATGTTGAATATGCCCTCGGCGTCCTGATCCTGTATGGCCAGGAGTGCGGCGATCACATCATCGGCGTGGATATAATCGCGGCCAGTCTGCGGCGAGGCGGTCAGCGTTATGTGACGCTCGCGGCGCGCCCGCTTCAACAGGTCCGAGAGGAATCCCCCAGCGTCCTCGGTCCAATCGAACACGTTAGCCAAACGCGCCACGCTGGCTCGCCCTTCTGATCGCGCCAAGCACAAGTTCTCGCCTAACGCTTTGGAGAGGTCATAGACATTACGCGGCGCGGCGACATCGAATTCCAGCACATCGTCTTCGCGCCCACCGCGCGTGCCCAGACTATCGTAGAGCCGAGTCGAGGACAGATAGACCAGCCGCGAGAACCGCCCCTCTCGCAGCACCTGGTTCAGCAACCCGACGTGAGCATCCACGGTATCGAATGGTCGGACCATGAAGTCACCAGTCAGACCAGCACAATAGAAAATCTTGCCGAGATCGCGCTCAAACATGCCAGCCTCGCCGCGCGCCGGGGCATAAACTTCTTGTTCCCGCGCTTGCAGCGCGGCCACCAGTCGCGACCCAATGAAGCCGCCAGCGCCGATGACCGTGTGCAGTGTCATCGGCCGCGCGCGCCGGTGCGCTGGGCCGGGACGCCAGCATAGATCGAGTAGGGCTCCAAGCGGTCCCGAACGACCGAGCCGGCGGCGACCACGCAGCCCTTGCCGATCACCGCGCCGTCCAGCACGACCACATTAGCGCCCAGCCAGACGTCGTCTTCGATGATGATACCGCCTTTGGAAGGCAGAAACCCCTGGTCACGAATGCGACGATCGCGATCGCCGAACGCGTGATTGGTGGAGGCTAGGGTACAGTTCGCGGCGATCAACACCGCATCACCGATGACGACCCCATTGCCGGTATAGATCACCGTGCCGGAATTGATCGCGCAGTCCTCGCCGATCCGCACCTCACCCGAACCGCCAGCCGGTTTGACCTTCACAAAGGCGTCGATCATCGTCCGCGCACCGATGCTGATCAGAGTGCCGCGGACCGAGGACTCGATGTCGGCCAGCGGCGAAATCCTGGCGGTCGGATCGATCTCAAGCATCAACGCCCTCGAAGTCCTCATACCCCGCATCCCGCGCCGAGATCACCGCAGGCGCCGCCGGCCATTCGATCCCGAACGCCGGGTCGTTCCAGCGGACGCCGCGACCATGGCCCGGCTCGAAGATGCGGTCGATCTGGTAGAGGACGTCGGTGGTGTCCTCAAGGGTGATGAAGCCGTGGGCCATGCCCTGACCGATCAGCAGGGCGCGGCCGTTTTCGGCGGAAAGTTCGGTTCCCACCCAGCGGTGGAAGGTGGGGCTGGCCGGGCGCAGGTCGACGGCGACGTCGAAGATCGCGCCACGGACGACCCGCACCAGCTTAGCCTCTTCGTGTGGCGCCGCCTCGTAGTGCATGCCGCGCAGGGTGTGGGCCAGCGTGTTGCGCGACAGGCTGGTCTGCCGAGGAACGAACGGGTGGCCGGCGGCGGCGAACTCTTCGGGGCAATGCAGGCGTGCGAAGGCGCCGCGCTCGTCGTGCGCCGGTTCGATGTCGACGATGACGACGCCTTCGATGCCGCTCGCCGTGAACCTCATCAGTCGACGACCCGAGTGTCGGGCGAGGCGATCACGAACTGGCCGCCCCAATCCTTGATGTAGGCCAGTTGGCCCATGATCTCGTCCTTCAGGTTCCAAGGCAGGATGACCATGTAGTCGGGACGGATCTCGGCGATCTTCGCCGGGGCGTAGATCGGCACGTGGGCGCCGGGCAGGAACCGGTCCTGCTTGTGCGGATTGGCGTCGAAGGCCGCCACGATGTCGGCCGCGGTGACGCCGGCATAGTTGAGGAAGGTGTTGCCCTTGGCCGCCGCGCCATAGGCCGCGACGGTCTTGCCCTGCGCCTTGGCCTCGGCGAGGAAGGCCAGGAAGCTGTCGCACACAGCCTCGACCCGAGTTGCAAAGCCTTCATAGCCGGAGGGCTTGTCCAGGTCGGCGGCGATCTCCTCGGCCCGCAAGTCGCGCAGGGCCTGGGTTTCCGGGTGATCGGAGGCCAGGTGGGCGCAGAACAGCCGCAGCGAACCGCCGTGCGTAGCGAGCCGTTCGACATCGAACGGGCGCAGCCCGTTGGCGCGCAGCACCTTCTCGACCGCCAACAGCGACAGATACGAATAGTGCTCGTGATAGATCGTATCGAACTGCACCTTCTCGATCAGGTTGAGCAGGTGGGGAAATTCGAAGGTCAGCACGCCCTGGGGTTTCAACACGTGCTGGAAGCCGGCCACGAAGTCGCCGATGTCGGGCACGTGAGCCAGGACATTGTTGCCAGCCATCAGGTCGGCCGCCATCCCGCGGGCCCTCAACGCTCGGCCAGTGGCGTCGTTGAAGAAGGCCACCTCGGTCGGAACGCCCCGTTCGCAGATCGCGACCTCGGCGGTGTTGGCGGTGGGTTCGATACCCAGCACCGGCACGCCCATAGCCTTGAAGTGCTGCAGTAGGTAGCCGTCGTTGGACGCGACCTCGACCACCAGCGATTGGGGCCCGAGACCGAACCGCGCGGCCATCGCCTGCGCATAGCGCTTGGCGTGCGCGACCCAGCTCTCCGAATAGGCCGAGAAATAGGCGTAGCCGGCGTCGAAGATCGCATCAGCCGCGACCGGATCGTCGGCCTGGACCAGGAAGCAGCTTCCGCAGACCCGCGTGTGCAGCGGATAGAAACCCTCGGTCCCGGCGTCGAGCTGGGCCTGGGTCAGGTAGGAATTGGCCAACGGCTGCTTACCCAGGTCGAGGAAGGTCTGGGTCAGCGGCGCACGGCAGAAGCGGCAGGCGGGAACGGTCATCAAAGGCTTTCGTAACGCGAGATCTGGTCGCTGACGAGGCCAAGGGCGTCGCCGCCCTCGGCCTGGGCGCGATACCAGTCCATGGTCCAGTCGACGGCGGCCGGCGCATCGAGACGGCTCTCGAAGCCCAGCACCTGGCGGGCCAGACTGGCGTCTATGCCGAGTGAGCGGGCCTCGATCGAGTTCGGATCGGGTTCATGCCGCCAAGGCTTGGCGCCCAGGGCCTGGGTGGCGCGGGTGGCGAGGTCTCCGACGCTCACCTCGCGCCCGCCGGGACTCGGGCCGAAATTGAGCGCGCGCGGCGCAGCCGGATCGGTCGCCAGCCGCTCCAGATAGACTAGATAGCCGGCCACGCAATCGAGTACATGCTGCCAGGGCCGGGTCGCTTCCGGATGGCGCAGGACGGTGGCGGCCTGGCTGGCGCCGGCACGGACGATGTCAGCCACCAGGCGGTCGCGCGAAAAATCGCCGCCGCCGATGACATTGCCGCCGCGGGCCGTGGCGACCGGCGTGCCGGCCTTGTCGAAGAAGCTGCGGGCGAAGGACTGGGTGACGATCTCGGCCGCCGCCTTAGAGGCCGAATAGGGGTCCTTGCCGCCGAGGGCGTCGCCCTCCTGGAAAGCCCGGCCCTGCTCGTTGTTGGCATAGACCTTGTCGGACGTGATCACCAGCACGGCCCGCAACCCTACCTGGGCGCGCAGAACCTGGAGCAGGTGCGCCGTGCCCATGACGTTCGCGGCGAAGGTTCCGACCGGATCCTCGATCGAGGTGCGCACGATCGGCTGGGCCGCCATGTGCAGCACCAGGTCGAACGCCTCCCCCTTCAAGGCGCGCTCGACCGCCGCGCCGTCGCGCAGGTCGACGAAGCGGCTGGAGGCGACCAGCCTCTCGACCCCGGCCAGGTCGAACAGCGCCGGCTGCTGGTCCGGCGGCAAGGCCAGGCCCGTCACCTGGGCGCCCATGCGGGCGAGCCAGATCGCCGCCCATGATCCCTTGAAGCCAGTGTGCCCGGTCAGGAGGACGCGTTTTCCCGACCAGAAGGCGGGATCTGGCCGCCTCATTTCCAGAGCTTCCACGGCGCTTCGCCCGAGGTCCAAAGGGCTTCGAGGGCGTTCTTGTCGCGCAAAGTGTCCATGGCCGCCCAGAAGCCGTCGTGTGGCCGGGCCATCAGTTGGCCGTCGCGCGCCAAGCCTTCCAGCGGCTCGAGTTCCCAGACCGTGGAATCGCCGGCGATCCGGTCGATCACCGAGGGTTCGAGCACGAAGAACCCGCCATTGATCAGGCCGTTGTCGCCCGGCGGCTTCTCGATGAACCGCTTCACGGCGCCCTCGACGATCTCCAGCGCGCCGAAGCGGCCGGGCGGAGAGACGGCGCTGACCGTCGCCTGCTTGCCGTGCGCCTTGTGGAAGTCGAGCAGGGCGCGAATGTCGATGTCGGCCACGCCGTCGCCATAGGTCAGGAAGAACGGCTCGTCCTTGGGCAGGTAGTCGGCGACGCGCTTGATCCGCCCGCCGGTCATGGTCTCCGCGCCCGTGTCGACCAGGGTGACGCGCCACGGCTCGTGATTGGTGGCGTGGTATTCGACCGAGCCCTTGGCCAGATCGACGGTCAGGTCGGCGTTGTGCAGGACATAGTTGGCGAAGTATTCCTTCACCACATAACCTTTGTAGCCTAGGCATACGATGAAGTCGTTGAAGCCGTAGTGAGAGTAGAGCTTCATGATATGCCACAGGATCGGCCGCCCCCCGACCTCGATCATGGGCTTCGGCTTCAGGTGGCTTTCCTCGGAAATCCGAGTGCCGAGACCGCCGGCGAGGAGGACGGCTTTCATGCTCAAGCGATCCGCTTGACGAAGGCATCAGGCCAATAGGTCACGCGCTCGCTCACTACGCCTTCATTGAACGGGAAGATCGGCTCTTCGACGACGAAGCGCTTGTCCTGCGCCACGAAATCGTGGACCGCCTTCTGAGGATTGTTCCAGTCCCAGTCCTCGGCCGTACGCGGGCCTCCCTTGACCTGGGCCATGATACCATCTGTGGCGACTACATAGGAGCCGACCTCAATCAGTTCGCCATAGAGCCGGAGTTCTTCCAGCACGTGGGCATGGGTGTGATTGGAATCGAGCACCACCAGCGCCTTTTCGCCCGGTCTAATGAGAGCCTTCACCTGCTCAAGGACCTCAGGCGCGGTCGAGGAGCCTTCGATCAGCTCGATGCGTTTCTTCATCGGATGGGCTTCGATGGCCATGCGGTTGTGGGGGCGGATCTCGATGTCGACACCGATCACCCGGCCCTTACCCATCGCCTCGAACAGCGAAGCGTAGAAGATCAGACTTCCACCGTGGGCGACCCCGGTCTCGACCAGGACGTCCGGTTGGAGCGCGTAGATCACCTCCTGCAGGCGGATCATATCCTCCGGCAACTGGATGATCGGCCGGCCCATCCAAGCAAATGAGTAGACGTATTTGGAATCCCAGGTAGCCCGGAGCCAAGCCTTGGAGGCCGCCGCGAAACCTTCCGCACTTGCGAGACTATGGCGAACTTCAGCATCGCCGCTCTTGACGATGACCTCTCCGCGCTCCTCGTCAATGGTGGTAATCAAGCTCTCGGTCCCCTGTGTAGCTATACGGGCGACTAGTTTCGCTAGGCCCGCAGGATTTGCGCTTCTCTTATCGCGTGTCGGCAGAACGATGAAGCTGTATCCAGCATCCTGAAGATCCGACAGAGGGCGCGACTAAGCGCTTAGAATATCAAATGCGTTTGATCGATTTTGTCGTCGTTGGCGTTCAAAAGGCCGGGACCACCGCACTACACGACTACCTCTCTAACGACCCGGCATATGGCATGGCGATAGCGAAGGAAGCTCACTTTTTTGATGACGATTCGCTTAATTGGAAGTCGCCCGCATATGAGAGCTACCATGCACAGTTCGATTGGAACCGCTCTCTAATCCGAGGTGAAGCGACGCCCATCTATATCTACTGGCCAAACTGCCTGGAGCGCATGGCGGCTTACAATCCCGACATGAAGATCGTCGTCATGCTACGCGATCCGGTGGAACGGGCCTGGTCCCATTGGAAGATGGAGGCCGCGCGAGGAGTAGAGTCGCATGACTTCTCATGGTGTATCCGCGAGGGGCGTAGGCGCCTGCAATGCAGAATCCCTTGGGGTGTCGATCGAGAGATTTCCTATGTGGAAAGAGGGTTCTATGGCGAACAACTGGAACGCCTCTTCGGAGTTTTCCCCCCTAGCCAAGTTCTCATCATCGAGGCCGATGATCTAAAGCAAAGGCCTGCAGATCCTCTCGCCCGCCTCAACGCCTTTCTAGGCGCACCATCACCAGCGGCGACCGATCGACGATCGGTCCATGTTGGTCCAGCAAGCTCAGCTTCCCTCTCAAAGCATGACATCGCGTTGATGCGAGAGCTCTACGCTGAAGACAATGCGCGCCTTCATGCCCTGACCGGCATTTCTTACTGACCGGCAACCGCCACTCGCTAAGCCATTAGGCTAATGCTCTCGCTACGCCCTCACTCATGGTTGATGTGGAGCTTCGAGCTCAAGTTTAATTAGCAGTTATCCTCGGTTCCAAGTCAGCCGCTACATTTCACTGACGCCAGCTTTCACGCAAAAAAAAAGAGCCGCCCCAAAGGGCGGCTCCAGAATTCACTCATCTTGGAATTAGATGAAGTCACTTTCATCAACACCGGCTGCGAGCACGCCGGTCAGCTTCACAACAGCCGTAATGGTATTGGAACCATTTCCGTCGGCGAAGATGTAGGTATCCGCACCATTCACGGTAACGGCGACGATGTCACGGTTGGTCCCATCGGTTGCTTCGATCAGCACCTTCGCAGCTGCATAAGCGTCAGCGTAGCTGAGCGCGGTTTGCTCGTCGTAGTTTGCAACGGTCCCGGCGACACCCAGCTTGATGGCATCAACACCTTCGAAGTTGGTGATGACATCAGCCGTCGTGGCGTCAGTCGCTGTAGCCGCCGAGTCGCCGAAGTTGAACACAAAGGTATCAGCAACCCCAACCGTACCGGTCAGTTGGTCAGCGCCAGCACCGCCAATAATCTGGTCACCGCCACCGCCGCCAACGATGGTGTCGTTGCCGTCGCCGCCCGAGAGCGTTTCAACACCAGCGCCGCCGTTGATAACATCGTTACCCGCATCACCGTTGAGCCTGCTGGCTCCAGCACCGCCCGTGATAGTGTCCGCACCGTCGCCACCAGAGATGGTGTCGGTACCGCCACCCGACGAAAGGACGTCGCCATCAGCGCCACCGCTGATGACTTCATTACCCGCGCCACCGGCGATCGTATCGGCACCAGCATCGCCGTTCAGCACGCTGTTACCCGTGCCGCCGGTAATCTGATCAGCACCATCACCGCCGGAAACAGTATCGGTACCGCCGCCCGAGGTGATCGTATCATTGCCGGCGCCGCCGGAAATCACCTCACTACCGGAACCACCAACGATCTGATCGTTACCAGCATCACCATTCAGCACGCTGTTACCAGCCCCGCCCGTGATGGTATCGTTATCGTCACCGCCACTGATGGTGTCAGCACCGCCGCCACTGCTCAGTTGGTCAGCGCCAGCGCCACCAAGGATATAGTCGATACCGATGCCACCGGCGATCGTATCAGCTCCAGCGCCGCCATCCGCCGAGTTCTGCTCCGTAGCAGCCCCAGCGGCCAAGTTGATGTTGTCATTACCATCTTCACCGTAGACGGTGTCGTTACCGTCGCCGGCCGTAACGATATCATCTCCAGCGCCACCATAGATGGCGTCGTTGCCATCCGCGCCACTGATGGTGTCTTTACCATCGCCGCCGTTGAGGGTGTCTGCCCCGACCGAACCCAGGATGCTGTCATTGCCAGCATCACCATAGGCTACACTAGCGTTGGTGCCGTCACCGGTCACGTCGATGATATCATTACCATCGCCGCCCGATACGGTGTCCTTACCACCGGTGTTGGTGATCCGATCATCCCCAGCACCGCCGGACACGCTGTCGTTACCAAGACCGCCATCGAGGGTGTCGTTACCGAGGTCGCCATACAGTTGGTCGGCATCGTCGCCACCATTCAGGCTGTCGTTATCCTGACCGCCAAGAAGGGTATCGCTTCCCTTACCGCCAGTCAGGGTGTCGGCCCCGATGTTGCCGGCGAGCCAGTCGGCATCGTCGCCACCATTGATCACATCATTCCCTTGGCCACCCGACAAGGTGTCAGAACCAGCTTCACCATTGATGGTGTCGTTGCCAGTGTTGCCATTGACGATGTCGTTGCCAGCTCCGGCCGAGATTTGGTCATTGCCAGCGCCACCGAAGACGGTTTCGTTGTCGGTACCGGTACCGACGAAGGTGTCATTGCCGTCACCGCCATCGACCGAATCATTGCCACCCGAGTTGGTAATGTGATCAGCGCCCACTCCTCCCGAAACGGTGTCAGCGCCCGCGCCGCTGCTGATGGTGTCGTCCCCGTCACCACCAAGCAGTTGATCGTTACCTGCGCCGCCAGCAAGGCTATCGTTACCCAAATCGCCGCTGACATAGTCGTCGCCAGCGCCAGCGTCGATGGTATCGGCACCTTGACCACCCAGCAGAGTGTCGTTGCCTTCGGCCGCAAAAATCCGATCGTCACCGATGTTGCCTTGGGCGAAATTGTTGCCAGAGCCCACGGTGATGATGTCATCACCTTGGCCACCGTACATCGAGTCATTGCCCGTGCCGCCGGAAAGGGTGTCGTTACCCTTATTGCCTTGGATCAGGTCGTCGCCCGCATCGCCAACGAAGTTGTCGTTGCCATCATTGCCCCAGAAACCATCCGACAGAGCCGTGCCCAATTGAGCGTCGCTACCCTGACCGCCGATATAGAGCTTCGAGCCATCGGCGAAAGAAGCCGAGGCGACAGCGGCTGGCGTTTGAAACGTCAGCGATTTCCCCGCGAAGACCAGGGTCGCCGTGTGGGTTTCCGGATCCGGGAAGGTGAGGTTGGTGAAAGTTACGACCACCTGCGAGCCGCTAGCTCCCGCAGTCGAAAACTTCAGGGTGTCGGAACCAGTGAACGCATCAGCGTCAGCCTGCGTCATGGTTTCGAAAATGTATTCAGCCATGTTTCTCTCCAGTCTGTGTCACGCGGACCCCCGAAACGCCTGGCCACCATTTTCCAATGGAGCGGTCCCAGCGGTCCTTCCCGCGCCGCAACAGGGTCGTGGCGAAGGTTAAACGAGCCCGAGGAAGACGTATCGGAAGCGGGGGGGATGCGCAACACCAAAAACGGGTGAAAACCCCTGCCAAACGGCGGTGCGCGGGAACGGAATATTAACGATCAATCCTCGCGCAGAGCGTCGCGGATGGTGTCGGTCAGGGGGCTGACGACATAGGACAGAATCGAGCGCCGGCCGGTGACGATCATGGCTTCGGCGGGCATGCCGGGGCTCAGTTTGTCGCCCTTGGGCAGCTTGGCCAGCTCCTGCGGCGGGATTTTCAGATCGGCGCGGAAGTAGCCTTCGCCGGTCTTCTCGTCGACCAGCTGGTCGGCCGAAACGGTGAGCACCGCGGCCTCGACCGGCGGGGTGCGGCGCGCGTTGAAGGCCGACAGACGCACGCGGGCCTTCATGCCCGGATGCACCACATCGATGTCCTGGGGCTTGATTCGCGCCGAGACGATCAGCGGAGCGTTGGCGGGCACCACGCTCATCAGGCGCTCGCCCGGCCCGACGACGCCGCCCACGGTGAACTGGGTCAGGTCGAGCACATAGCCGTCGACCGGCGAGCGGACGGTGGCCGCATCGAGGGTCTGGCGCGCGGCGGCGAGCTTGGGCGTCACCTCGGCCAGGCCGCTCTGCATCTGACGCAGGCCTTCGGCCGCCTGGCTGATGCGCTGTTCCTTCAGGGTGGTGATCTGCAGGCGGGTCTCGCCGATCTGCTCGCGCAGGCGGGTGATCTCGGCCAGCAGCGAGCCCCGGCGGCCGGCAAGGTCGGCCAGGGTGCGCTGATAGCGCAGGATCAGGGTCTTGGGCGCGTAACCCTTCTCGTACAGGGTCTGATAGCCGGCCAGCTCTTCCTTGGTCAGGCGGTCCGATTCGTTGACCGCATCGACCTGAGCCTGGACGCCGCTGATCTGGGTCTCGAGCTGCTGCAGCTTCTGCGCCAGCACCGAGCTCTGGGTCTCGAAGAACTGCAGGCGGGAGGTGAAGAGGAAGTCCTGGTCGCGGATGATTCCGGCCACGCGCGGATCGGCGGCGCGGGAGGTCAGCTCCGGCGGAAACGCGACCGTGCGTTGTCCGGTCGCCTCGGCCTGGAACCGCGCCGACTGCGCCATCAGCGCGTCCTGCTGGTTCTGGAAGACGTCGTTGGTGGCCCGCGGCTGCACCTCGTCGAAGGTGAGCAGCACCTGGTCCTTGCGGACGTGCTGGCCTTCCTTGACCAGGATCTGCCTGACCGTGCCGCCTTGCAGGTGGCGGACGGTCTTGCGGTTGTCCTCGACGCGGACCATGCCCGGCGCCATCACCGCGCTGTCGATCCTGGCGACCGCGGAGAACAGGGTCAGGCCGACGACGAACACCCCGACCACCGCCGCCCCGGCGACGATCGGCTTGCGCATGCGCCGTTCGAGTTCAGGGTCCAGCGGCGCCAGATCCTTGTCGTCGAACGAGGGCGCGACGTACGGCTTGGGCGCGTGAAAATCCATCTTCATCGGCCGGCCTCGATCGCACGCGGGGTTGCAGGCTGAACCACGCGCGCCATCACCTGGTCGCGCGGACCGAACATCTCGATACGGCCGTCACGCAGCATCAGCATCTTGTCGGCGGAGCGGAAGACGCTGGGCTTGTGCGACACGATGACGATGGTCGAACCGCCGGCCTTGAGCGCGTCGAGCGCGCCCACCAGCGCCTCCTCGCCCTCGGCGTCGAGGGCGGCGTTCGGCTCGTCCAGCACGATCAGCCGCGGCTGACCCAGCAGCGCCCGCGCCAGGCCCACGCGCTGGCGCTGGCCGGCCGACAGCACGTGGCCGGCGTCGCCGAGATCGGTGTCGTAGCCGTTCGGCAGGCGCAGGATGAGCTGGTGAACCCCGGCGATCTGGGCGGCCTTCACCACCTGCTCGTCGTCCACGTCGGGGCGGAAACGGGCGATGTTGTCGCGGATGCTGCCGGAGAAGAGCTCGGTGTCCTGCGGCAGGTAGCCGACATGGCGGCCGAACTCGGCGCGGTCCCAGGAATAGACGTCGGCGCCGTCCAGCCGCACGTGGCCGGTGTTCGGCTGCCAGATCCCCACCACCAGGCGGGCCAGCGAGGACTTGCCCGCGCCCGACGGGCCGATGACGCCCAGCATCTCGCCCGGCTCGATCTTGAAGTTGAGGCCCTGCAGCACGAAGCGCGTCGCCCCCTGGGGCGCGAAATTGACGCCCTCGACCGAGAGCTGGCCCAGCGGCTTGGGCAGGGTGGTCGTGGCCTTGGTCGGCTTGTACTCGGCGAACAGGGTGTTGAGCCGCTCATAGGCCCGATAGCCGTTGTTGAGCGAGTCCCAGGAGCCGACCAGCCGTTCGATCGGCTGCAGCGCGCGGGCGGCTAGGATCATGTTGGCGAACAGCAGGCCGGAATGGATCTTGCCCTTGACCACCAGATAGGCGCCCAGGGCGATGATCAGCACCTGGATGCCCTGGCGGATGAACTTGGAGACGTTGCTCAGCACGCTGGCCCGCTCGCTGGCGTTGGCGCTGCGCTCCATGGTCACCGAGCGGAAGGTCGCCCAGCGGGCGCCCAGCGGCTGCACCATGCCCATGGCGCGCACCACCTCGCCATTGCGGAGCGCCGCATCGGTGAAGGCGTAGCTGCGCAGAGCCGCGTCGTTCGCCTCCTTCAGGGCCGGGCGCGTCGCCTTGTCCTGCAGGTAGGCGACCAGGACCAGCAACCCCGCGCCACTCATGGTGACCAGCCCGATGATCGGGTCGATGATGAACAGGATGATCATGAAGACCGGCATCCAGGGCAGGTCGAACACCGTGCCGAAGGCCGGCCCGGTCATCATCTGGCGGAAGCTATCGAGGTCGCGCAGGGCCTGGGAGCGGGCGGCCGGATTGCCGCGGATCACCGAGTCGAACAGCGCCGAGAAAACGCGGCCGGAGACCCGCTGGTCCATGGCCACGCCGTAGTTGATCAGCACCTTGGCGCGGTAGTCGTCGATCAGGCCCGAGATCAGGAAGGCCAGCAGCACCATGAAGGTGAGCACCAGCAGGGTCGGCACGCTGTAGCTGGCCATCACCCGTCCGTAGATCTGGAAGGTGAAGATCGGCAGCGCCAGGTACAGCAGGTTCGAGACCAGGCTGAAGAGGCCCGCATAGGCCAGGGGGGTGTACCCCTCCTTGATCGCGCGGGTCAGCGGATTGTCAGGCAGATCCGCGAGCGGATTGAAGATTTTCATGCGCGCCGCGCTGTTCCGTGGGTGCTCGCCGCCGATGGCCAAGAGGACCATGGCTGATTTGGGTGCTCGAAGTCCAAGGCGGTTTGCGCCAAAAACGCGCGAGACATGCTTGGGCCTCTTAAGGATGTCAATGCTGCACGAAGCCGCGCAGGATTCGCGTGGGACTTGTTGAGGGGCGACCGAGTTCGCCTAAGACGTGAGGAATCGAACCTTTGCCAAGGGTCGCCGTGATCGGGAGCTGCATTACCCGCGATGTGTGGCCGATCGTGGGCGAAGCGCCGCCGCAGGAGCTGCTGTATGTATGCCGCACCAGCCTGCCGAGCCTGCTGGCCGCGCCGCTGGCCGGGGTCGAGTTGGCGCCGCCGGCGCCGGAACTGGCCGATTTCCCTTACCGGTCCATGGTCGCGGACCTGACCAAGACCGCCCTGGCCGCCCTGGTCGCCTGGCGGCCCACGCACCTGATCTTCGACTTCATCGACGAACGGCTGGACATCCTCTCGGTCGGCGGGACGCTGGTGACCCATAGCTGGGAGCTGGACGTCAGCGGCTTCCTGGCGCAGCCGGTCTTCGCCGTCGCCCGCACGATCGCGCGGGCGACGCCGGCCAGCGACCTGCTCTGGAAACAGGCGATGCGCGAGATGGCCGGCCTGATCGCCTCGACCCCGCTGGCCGATGCGACGCTGATCCTGCACGAGGCGCAGTGGGCCACGCGCCACCTCGATCAGGACGGCCAGGTCCGCGACCTGCCCGAGGAGGTCGAGATCTTCACCGGCAAGCGCGGCCGGATCGCCGACCACAACGCCACCCTCGCCTACTACCAGGATTCGTTCCTGGATCTGCTGCCCGCCGCGCGGCGGGTCGCCGTTCCGCCGGAGCTGCGGATCGCCGACGCCGGGCATCGTTGGGGCCTCAGCCCGTTCCATTACGTGGAAGCCTATTATCGCGAGGCCCACGCCCAGCTTCAGGCGCTGGGGGTCTGAGTCCCTTCCCGCCGGGCCCAGTGCTCGAGCGGGGTCATGCCGACGCTCTCGGCCAGGGTTCCCAGCAGATCGACCTCGACGCGGCCAGGCATGGGCTCGCCGATCGCCCAGGCGCCGCCCTGGAGGTAGTCGATCAAGAGATTACGGCCGGGCTCGAGCTGGTCGCCGCGCAGGGCGGCGTAGCGCTGGGCGTCGAACCAGGGGCTGGGATGACGCCCCTCCGCCCCGCCGGCGACGACGTAGTGGGTGAGCGGCTCCAGCCGGCTTTCGCCCACATCGGGATATTCCGCCCCGTACCAGCGCGGATCGAAGAGGGGGTGAGGCTTCAGGCCGGCCGCGCTCCCCGAAACGATATAGTGGACCAGCGGCGGCCCTTCCGGCGCGCCGGCCGCGGCCATCTGGGCGAGGTAGACATCGGGCGCGAACAGCGGGTGCGGGCTCATGCCGCGCCGCCAGCCTTCATACAGATAGTGCCGGAGGGGATTTGCGCCCGAGGCGATCAGGTCGGGCGCCTGGCGTACATAGTACTCGATGCTGAACAGCGGATGCGGGTCGCAGCCCTGCGCCGCCCCCACGCGAACGAAATGCTCCAGCGGGCCAAGGCCGGTCCGCGCCAGGTCGGCGGCGTTGCGTTCGGCGTAGAAGGCGCCGTCGAACAGCGGGTGCGGGCTGGCCCCTTCCGCTGCGCCGTGGACCAGGTAGTGCGTCAGGGGACAGCCGCGCGAGGCGGCCAGGTCCGGGCGGCCGGCGACATACCAGGCCTGGTCGAACAGCGCGGCCGGCTGCACAGCCGGATCGGGGCCGCGGCGCGCATAGGCGGCCATGGCCCGCAGGCCGCCTGCGGCAGGATCCCACAGGCCCGAGCGGGCGATCACCAGGGCGCGGCCCAGCGAACGCAGCTTTTCCAGCGCCTTGTCGAGGCGCGCGTCCAGCCGGCTGCGACGACGCGGGCGCGCATGGCGAGCAGCGGCGGCGCGATAGCCCGCCAGGGCCAGCGCCCTTGCGTCCGCCTCGCTCCGCTCGCGCGCCATGAGGGCGCCGGTCAGGGCCTCGCCCAGCCGCGCCCGCGCGACGCCGGCCTCGGCCTCGTCCCGCTGGAAGCCGGCGCGGGCCGCCGCATAGAGCCGCGCCAGGGCCTCGACCTTGGCGACAAGGTCTTCGCCCGCCACGGCGCCGTCCGCCTGCGTCATCGCCGCCTCCGTCACGCTGCGCCCGCGTCTTCGTCTTGCCCGGCCTCGAGCCAGGCCTTGAACCCGTCCGCTGCGAACGGGTCGGCGAACCTTGCCTGCAGGTCGGGCCGCTCGCGCCAGGCCAGGCGGTGCGCGCGCGCGATCGGCGTTCCGTCCGAATAGACGCCATAGGCCCAGTAGCCGGCCGGGATCGGCGCGGCCGCGGCGGCGACCTGCTCCTTGTACCAGCGCCAGATCTCGTAGACCGCCGAGGAGCCCTGGGCGTAGCGCCGCGTCATCGCATCGCCCGTTGGGCCAAGCTTGGTGAAGTGCCAGAACCGCAGCGGAAAGCCGTTGACGCCGATAGCGCCGTCGCGGCCGATCTCCACCCGCCGCTGGCTGAGATTCCAGGAGGCGACATTGTAGCCGGGATCGCGCACCACCCCGACCTTGTCGAACAGCGCCGGGACGTGATCGCACCACTTCTGGTCCACGAAGAGGCCGGCGGGAATGTCGTCGTAGCAGAACTCCAGCAGCCTGGACCTCCACCAGTCGGCAAAGCGCAGCCCCTCTCCCGCGGCGCGGATCGCCACGAAGCCCAGGTTGAAGATGCCGGTGCGCGAAGCCGAGAGGTCGTTGTCGAGGATCGCCTGGCGCTCGGTGTTCGGATCGAGCAGGTGTGGCGTCAGCAGGATGTTGTCGCGCTCCAGCCGCTCCAGCAACGGCGAGAGGCTCTCGAAAAGAGCGGTGTCGGGGTCGAGATAGATCACCACCTCGGCCGTCTCGCAGGCCTGGCGGATGAAGGGGCCCTTCACCGCCGTACAGACCTCGACCACATCATGCTTGAAGAGCCAGCCCCGCAGGTCCGGAATGTCGAGGTCCGTCGCATAGACGACCCGGTCGAACGCCTCGTCCTCGACCCGCAGGGTGAAGCCGGGGGGCGGCTCGTCGGTGATCAGGGCCACCAGGTCCCAGTCCGGGTGGAACCGGCGCAGGCTGGCGAACAGCACGCGGGCGCGGTCCAGATAGCCGAAGGTGAAACTGGAGAAGCAGGTGACCTTCACGACTGGTCCTCCACCAGCTCGGCCGTCAGGCTGCTATAGGTCATGTCGTAGGTTCGCGCGCCGCGCGCCGTGCGCGCCAGTTGCAGAATTTCTCCGCTTTCGAACCAGGCCTCCAGCGTCCGGGCGTCGGGCAGGACGAGGCCGTGACCCTGCGCGGCGAAGGCGGCGACATTGCCGCTGTCGGGGCCGGTCAGCACGGCGGCGCCGGCCGAGGCCGCTTCATAGGCGGCGAAAGAGAAGGTCTCCAGGCACAGCGACCAGATCATCGCCACGTCGACCTCGTGCTCCAGCAGGGCCCGGCGCATGGCCAGGAGATCGTCCGCCGTGACCGTCACCGGCACGTGCCGGGCCAGGGCGCCGGCCATCGGCTTCGAGGCCATGTGCAGGAACTCGTAACGCGCGTCGGCGGCGAAACGTGCGGCCAGGTGGCGGAAGATCGGCCATCCCTTGTGCAGGGTCGGGGTGCCCGGAAAGGCGATCCGCAAGGGGCCGGGCTGCGCGTCGACGATCTCGCCAGGCGAAGAAAGCCGCACGTGCGGCAGCACCACTTCGCCGCAGGCGTCGAGGTCCCCGCCTGCGCGCCAGGCGTCCAGCGCGACCTGAGAGGGCGCGGCGACGATGAGGTCCAGGCGCTCGAACAGGCGGCGATGCTCGGCCACGTGCGCGGCGCGGGCCGGGCCGTAGACGCAGACGCCGCAGGCCGGGCTGCCCTGGGGCGGGGCGCCGCAGGATTCGATGTCGTTGCGCAACAGATGGATGCCGGCGCAGAGCCCGCCCATGTCGTGCAGCCAGAAATAGCCGCCGTTCAGGCCGGCGGCGCGGGCGATGTCGGCCACGTCGCGGCTCGAATGGCCGAGCATGTTGTGGATCGCCAGGCTGCCGGGGCCTGGCGGCCGCGCGGCCTTCAAGGCCTCGACGATCGCCGCCGGGACGAAGGCGCCGAGCGCCTGGCCGTTGAGCAGCACGCCCATCGGCGCTTCGGTCGGCCCGCTGCGCACGGTCGGCCAGCCGTTGACCGGATACACATGCAGGTGGTTGCGCCCCATCGCCGCGAACTGGGCGGACTCGCGCTGGACGCAGAGCTGGGAGCCGCCGACCGAGCGGCTGTAGTCGTCCTGGCCGAAGGTGAGGTGCAGCCCGCGCCGCTCCGCCGAGGCCAGGGCCGCGATCAGGTCGGCCGCGGTCCGCAGTTCGACCGGCCGCGCCCAACGGCGCGAGTCGGCCAGCCGCTCGGCGAACGGCTTGAGCTGGGCCAGCGCCTCCTCGCGGAAATCCCGCGCGACCTTGGTCTCACGGCCTTCGGCGCGACCTTGCAGAACATAGTGCAGGAAGGGATGGACGCCGCTGGCCGCGACGTCGGGATTGAGCGTCAGGTAGTCGGCCACGGAGAAATCATGGCTGGGATCGCGCCCCTCGCGCCAGCCATGCACCAGGAAGTGCAACAGCGGATCGGCGCCGCTCTGCGCCACGTCATGATTGACCGCCAGGTAATAGCGAACGTCGAACCCGGTGCGGGCCGCGGCCAGTTCGGCGTCGGAGAACCGCGCCGGACGCCGGGCGGCGCGCTGCTGTTCAGTAAGGGCGTGATAGCCGGCCGCCAGGCGGGAGGCGGCGATCTCGCGCCCCTCGCGCCAGCCGCGCGAAAGATAATGGGCGAACGGATTGCCGTCCGTCGCAGCGACATCGGGATGGGCGTCGAGATAGGCCTGGGTCGAGAACCACGGCGCCGGATCGCGGCCTTCACGCCAGCCGGTCAGGTCGTAGTGCCGCGCCGGATCGACCTCGTCATAGCTGAGGTCGGCATAGACCTGGCGGTAGAATTCACCGTCCACCGCAACGAGCATCAGGCGATGGGCGCGGTCGGTTGAGGCCGTGGCGGCCATGCTGCGAATTTCTCCCGCGGGGCGAGGTCCGGGTTTGCAACAGATGGACCGGCCGATCAACCGCCCGGCCTTGCAGCCCGGCGCGAGCGGCCATACAGCGGAAGCGAACTTGCGCCGCGGGGGCCGCAGGCGGGACAGAACGATGCGACAGACCTCCGAACGCGCGGCCTATCTGGTGCTGGGCATGCACCGGTCCGGCACCTCGGCCACGGCGCAACTGCTGGCGCTGGCCGGCGCCGAACTGCCCGACAACGTGATGCCGGGCGACGAGCACAATGCGAAGGGCTATTTCGAGCCCTGGAAGATCTCGGTCTTCAACGACCAGCGGCTGCGCGCGGCGGGCAGCGCCTGGGACGATCCGTTCAACCTGCCCTATCAGCCGCTGGCCCCCGAGCCCGAGGCCGAGTGGAAGGCCCGCGCCGTCCAACTGTTCCGCGCCGAGTTCGGCGAGGCGATCCATCCGCTGCTGAAGGACCCCCGCGTCTCGGTGCTGCTGCCGATGTGGCGCGAGGTGCTGGAAGCCGCGGGCGTCGGCGCCCGTGTGGTGATCCCGGTCCGCCATCCGCTGGCGGTGGCCGGGTCGCTGGCGCGGCGCGACCGCTTCCCGGTGGAGAAGTCGGTGCTGCTCTGGACGCTCTACATGCTGGCGGCCGAGGCCGGATCGCGAGATCTGCCGCGCGCCTTCGTCTCCTATGACAACCTGCTCGCCGACTGGCGCTCGGAGGTCGCGGCCATGGAGCGGGCGCTGGGCGCGCCCTTGCCGCGCCTGACCGAACGCGCCGCCGCCGAGATCGACGGCTTCCTCTCCCCGGACCTGCGCCACAACGCCGGCGAGGGCGCCCTGGCCGATACGCCGCTGGTCGGCCCGATGGCCCAGGAGGTGCTGGACTGGTTCACCGCCGCCGCAGCCGGCCAGGCGCCCGATCGCGCGCCGCTGGACCGAGCGGCCGCGAAGATCGCTCAAATGCGGACAGAGATGGGCGTATTGGTCACACCGGTGACCAGCACTCTCGATTCGACCCGCGCCGACCTGCTCTACGAACGCCAGCTCGCGGCCCTGCGCGAACAGAAGATTCGGGCGCTGGAGGACGAGATCGACGCCCTGCGGCGCGAACGCGCGCATATCGAGGCCGTAGTCGACACGACCCTCGCCGGCCGCTAAGCAGCCCGTCCGAGAGTGGGTTCATTGGCGCACGACCTCAAAACTTCCCCCCAGGATTCCAAAGCCGAAGCGCTTCTGGCCAAGCGACGCGACCTTCATCGCGCGCGCCGGGTCGTGGCCGAGGACCGCTGGGCGCGGTTCCGCAAGGCCGCCGCCCGCCGGGTCGGCGTGGCCGACAAGGGCGAGGCCGAGCAGCGGATGGACCTGATGCTGGCGCGGGCCAAGTGGCCGGGGCGCGCGGCCCTGATCGCCAGGTCCGGCCTCTGGGACTTCGGTCTGAAGACCGCGGTCGGCCGCGACGGCGGCGCGGTCCGCGGGCTGGTCGGCTATGTGCGGGCCGGGCCGGACGCGGGCGCCAATCCCAAGGCGCTGTTCGACCAGGCCTGGTATCTGCAGCGCAACGAGGACCTGGCCGGGTCGCGCTGGGCGCCGCTGGCGCATTACCTCGTGGCCGGCGACCGCGAAGGCCGCGACCCGCACCCGCTGTTCGACCTGAAGGACTATCGCGGCCGCCATGCGGTGAAAATCGCCGCCAGCGGCCTGACCGCCCTGCAGCATTTCGTACATCGCGGCGTCGCCGAGGGCTACGACCCGCATCCGCTGTTCGACGTGCGCTATTATGTCGGCCAGGTCGAAGAGGTGGCCGAGAGCGGCGAGAATCCGCTGATCCACTATCTGCGCGAGGGCTGGAAGAAGGGCTACGAGCCGCACCCGCTGTTCAACGGGGGCTGGTATCTGGCCACCTATCCGGACGTGGCCGAGACCGGTGCGGCCCCGCTGTTGCACTACGTCGCCAGCGGCGCGGCCGAGGGGCGCACCCCGCACCCGCTGTTCGAGCCGATCTGGTACATGGACCGCTATCGCGACGCCGCCCCGATGGGGGTGAGCCCCCTGGCGCATTTCCTGGCCTACGGCTTCGAAGAGCGGCGCGATCCGTCGATCCATTTCGACACCGCCTTCTATATGGAGCAGACCGCCGAGACGCCGCAGGCGGCCCATCCGGTGATCCACTACCTGACCGAAGGCGCGTTCGAGGGCGTGTCGCCCGCGGCCGACTTCAACGAACTGACCTATCTGCTGGAACACCCGGAGGCGGCCGAGCAGCCGATCTCGTCCCTGGAGCATTGGGCGCTGAGCCGCGCGCCCAAGCCCGAGCCGGGCGCCACCCAGCTACGCCCCACCGGCGAGGCGGGTCTGTTCGAGCAGCTTCGCGCCGCCGGCCGCGCCAGAGACCCCGGCGCCTACGACCTCCAGGCCTATCGCGACATGAAGGCCGCCCACCGCCGCATCCGCGAGCGCGCCCTGGGCGGGGTGAAGGCCAAACCCTTCGACCTGATCAAGGTCGCCCCTGGCGAGGTGGCCAAGGCCGCAGCCGAGCTGCGCTTCGAGCGGCCCGCGGCGCCGGCGGTCTCGATCGTCATCCCCGCCTACAACAACCTGACCTTCACCCTCGAATGCCTGGCCGCCTTGCAGGCCGAAGGGGGGCTCGAAGAGGCCGAGGTGATCGTGATCGACGACGCCTCCACCGACGCCACCGCCTCGGTGCTGGCCAAGGTCGAAGGCCTGGTGCTGGTCTCGAACGCCGAGAACCAGGGCTTCATCCGCACCTGCAACCGCGCCATCGACCTGGCCAAGGGCGAATTCCTGGTCTTCCTGAACAACGACGTCCAGGTCCGGCCCGGCTGGCTGGCGGCGTTGCGCAGCGCCTACGCCGAAGAAGCGCGCGTCGGCGCCGTCGCCCCCAAGATGCTGTTCCCGGACGGGCGCCTGCAGGAGGCCGGCGCGCGGATCGGCGTGGACGGGACCGCCGAGATGATCGGCCTGTTCGAGGACCCCGCCCTGCCGCGCTGGAACGTGCGGCGCGAGGTCGACTACGCTTCGGGCGCCTGCCTGATGGTCCGCCGCGAAATGTTCGCCGAACTCGACGGCTTCGACCTCGCCTTCGCCCCGGCCTATTGCGAGGATTCCGACCTCTGCTTCCGGCTGCGGGCGCGCGGCCTGCGGATCATCTACGAGCCGGGCGCCGAGATCGTCCACCATCTCAGCATCACCTCCAACTCGATCGACGCCGGCTACAAGCAGCGGCTGGCGGTGCGCAACCAGCAGACGTTCGTCGAGCGCTGGGCCGAGGAACTGGAAGCGCTCAACCGCGTGCGGACCATCGCCTTCCACCTGCCGCAGTTCCACACCATCGCCGAGAACGACCGCTGGTGGGGCCCAGGCTTCACCGAATGGACCAATGTCAGCCGCGCCCTGCCGAACTATCGCGGGCACTATCAGCCGCACGTGCCGGCCGACCTCGGCTTCTACGACCTCTCCAATCCCGAGGCGATGCGGCGTCAGGCCGACCTGGCGCGCCGCTACGGGATCGGCGGCTTCTGCCACTACTTCTATTGGTTCACCGGCGGGCGGCGCGTGCTGGAGGCGCCGCTGGAGCCGCTGCTGGACAGCGCCGAAGGCGACTTTCCCTTCTGCCTCTGCTGGGCGAACGAGAACTGGACGCGCACCTGGGACGGCCAGGAGCGCGACGTCCTGCTGGCCCAGACCTACGAACCCGGCGACGCCGAGGCCTCTATCGCGGCCATCGAGCCCTATCTGACCCGACCGAACTACATCCGCGTGGACGGCAGGCCGCTGTTGCTCATCTACCGCCCCGGCCTGCTGCCGGACGCCCGCGCCTGGGCCGAAACCTGGCGTGAGCATTGCCGCAAGGCCGGCGTCGGCGAAATCTACCTGGCCTTCGTCGAAAGCTTCGAGAAAGCCGGCGGCAGGACCGATCCGGCCGACCTCGGCTTCGACGCCTCGGTGGAATTCCCGCCGGCCGGCGCCGGCGCTCTGATCCATCCGCCGGGGCCGCTCTACAATCCGCGCTTCACCGGCCGCGTGAACGACTACCGCCAGATGGTCCGCACCTTCCTCGACACCACCCAGCTCGGCCACAAGCGCTTCCGGGGCGTGATGCCGTCGTGGGACAACACGCCCCGCCGCCAGGATGGCGGCTGGGTCTACCAGCACGCCACGCCGGGCGCCTTCCAGGCCTGGACCGAGGCGGCGTTCGAGGACACCCGGCGGCAGAATTTCGGCGACGAGCGCATCGTCTTCATCAACGCCTGGAACGAATGGGGCGAAGGCGCGCACTTGGAGCCGGACCAGCGCTTCGGTCACGCCTGGCTGGAGGCGGTGAAGAACGCCGCGGACGCCGACCTGCTGGACAAGTCATGACGTCGCCCGACCTGGTCCTGGTGGGCCACCCCTTCTCCCCGATCGGCATGGGCGAACACGCCCGCTCGGCCTGGCGTGCGTTCCGCGCGGCCGGCGTCACCCCCGGGCTGCTCGACGTCTACGGCATCGAACGCCAGCGCGACGCCGACTTCGAGCGGGAGTTCGCCCCCTCCGTGGTCCAGGGGCTCAGCGACAAGGTCAACTTCTTCTCCCTGAACGCCGACGAGGTGGACCAGGCGATGGGGGTTCTGGACCAGCGCGGTTGCCGGGACGCCTTCGAGCGCGCCTACAACATCATCTATCCGGCCTGGGAGCTGGCGAAATATCCCGAGCCCTGGGCGCGAATCCTCGAGCGGTTCGACGAGGTGTGGGCGCCGTCCGGTTTCATCCACGAAGCCATCGCCCCGGCGGTCGACCGCCCGGTCGTTCCGATGTCCCAGGCGGTCGAGCTGACCGTTTCCTCGCTGCTGGGGCGGCGTCATTTCGGCATCCCCGAGGACGCCTTCGTCTGCCTGTTCTATTTCGACTTCTCATCCTACGCCGAGCGCAAGAACCCGTTCGCCATGCTGGAGGCGTTCGAGAAGCTGATCGCCCTGCGCCCTCACGCGCCCTTGCATGCGGTCGTGAAGTACAAGGGCGGCGACGACGCCAACCCGGCGCGCAAGGAGCTGGAGCGCCGCCTGCGCGCCCTGGGCGGCCGCGTGCAGTCCATCACCCGCAAGCTGTCGGATAACGAGATCAAGAACCTGGCCCGCTGCGCCGACGTGTTCGTCTCGCTGCACCGCGCCGAGGGCTTCGGACGCGGCCCCGCCGAGGCGATGTTCATGGGCCGCGCGGCGGTCGCCACCAACTATTCGGGCAATCTCGACTTCATGACCCCGGAGACCAGTCTGCTGGTGGACTGCGAACTCGTGCCGGTGGCGCCGGGCGCCTACCTGTTCGGCGAGGGCCAGGTCTGGGCCGAACCCTCGGTCGATCATGCCGTGGAGCTGATCGGGCGGCTGGTCGACGACCGGCGCTACGCTCAGGCCCTGGGCGAACGCGCGCGCCGCCACATGCGCACCCATTTCAGCGCACGCGCCATCGGCCTGCGCTACCTGGCGCGGCTGGAAGAGCTGGGAAAGACGCCGGCGGCGGCCTGAAGGCTCATGCCTCAGTGATCGGCGATCCTGGCGGTGCGCAGCGGCGACTGCGCCAACGCCGCCGCGCCTGGATTTTCGGTCACGGCCACCTGATGGACGACGAAGGCGCCGCCCGAGGCGTCGTCGGTGTCGAGGCGGATCTGGTCGATCAGCGATGCGATCCAGTCGTCGCCGCCCGCCTTCAGGTTGGCCATGTCGTAGACCAGCACCACGGTCTCGCCAGGCGCCGGATCGCCGCCAGCCGCCGGCTTGGCGCGGAAGCCGCCGGTCTCGCCATGCGCCTCGGTGCTGTAGAAGAGATTCCCGTCCCATTCCGCCCCGGCCCGCGTGCGGGTCAGACGCACCAGGACCAGCGAATAGCGTTCACCGTCCAGGGCCAGGCCCTTGGGCGAGCGCAAGGCGGCGTCGGGGCCGAGGTTTCGCACCTCCAGCCCGGCCGGCGTGCTGGGCAGCACCTCGCCGCCGGCCAGCACGAAGCCGTCGGTGGCGCCTTCGAAGGTCCAGAGGCGGCCGGCCCGCAGCGGCGCGCCGCGCAGTTCGAACCGGCCGGCGCCTTCGTTCCACGCCACCGCCTGGACACGCTCGTTGCGGACGGCCTGGCTCGGTTGCGGCGCGGCGGCCGCCCGCGCCCAGGGCGCCGGTTGCCCGCAGGCCGAAAGCAGGAGGGCCGCGGCCACGCCCGCCAGGGTAGGAATCGACTTCATGCTGTTCATCCGGGACGCGGCCGTAAGGGAGGCGGGACGGCGGCCCTCGCCCACATAGACACCGCTTGGTCTCCTCGCCAGGACCGCCCCCAATTCTATCGCGCGTCGGCAAGGCGGCGCGACACCGATGACGGTTGCCAAGCCCGCCTGCGCCGACTACCCCCGCGCCCTGCGGTTGATCACGTTCGGGGATAGAGCGCCCACAATGCGTCATGAATTGGTGCGCGCCCGCGCGCCCCTCAGGCTCGGCTTCGGCGGCGGCGGCACGGACGTCTCGCCCTATTGCGACGAGCACGGCGGCGTCGTCCTCAATGCGGCCATCGACCTCTTCGCGCATGTCACGGTCCAGGCGCGGGAGGACGATCAGGTGCGCCTGGTGGCGGCCGACCGCGACCAGGCCTGGCAGGGGCCAGCCCAAGCCCCCCTGCCGACCGAGGAGCCGCTGCGCCTGCTGAAAGGGGTCTACAACCGCTTCATGGTCGACTACGCCGGGGGCCGCGCCATCCCTCTGACCCTGGTCTCCTATGCGGACTGTCCGCCCGGCTCGGGCCTGGGCTCCTCATCGGCCCTGGTGGTGGCGATGGTCGAGGCCATGCGCCGCTTCATGGGCCTGAGCCTGGACCCCTACGGGGTCGCGCGCCTGGCCTTCGACATCGAGCGGCGCGAGCTCGGCCTGGCCGGCGGCGCGCAGGATCAGTACGCCGCGGCGTTCGGCGGCCTCAATCTGATGCGCTTCTTCGAGGGCGGCCGCGCCGAGGTCGAGAGCGTGGCGATCGAGGACCGGATCCTGAAGGAGCTGGAGGCCAGTCTGGTGCTCTACTTCACCGGGGTCAGCCGCGAGTCGGCCTCGATCATCGAGGAGCAGACCGCCAACATGCGCAGCCATGCCCAGAAGTCGCTGGGGGGCCTGCATGCGCTCAAGGCCGGCGCCTTCGAGATGCGCGACGCCCTGGTCGCCGGCGACCTGCCGCGCTTCGGCGCCCTGCTCGACGCCGGCTGGAGTTCGAAGAAGCTGCTGGCCAACCGCATCTCCTCCTCGGGGATCGACGCGGTCTACGACGCGGCCAAGAGCTTCGGCGTGTTCGGCGGCAAGGTCTCCGGGGCCGGCGGCGGCGGCTTCATGATGTTCCTGGTCGACCCGACTCGCCGCGAGGGACTCAAGCGGCTGCTCGGCAAGTTCGGCGGCGCGGCCCAGGCGGCGCGCTTCACCTCGGTCGGGGCGGAGTCCTGGTCGGCGTGAGGAAGCCGGACCTGCCCGCAGGCGCGGATTTTCCTTTGGATTCCACGCCCGGCGCCATGCTTGCGCCGCAAAATGCGACCTGTTACCCACCGGCATAGAGCTGCGGGCTCGGGAGACTGAATGCAATCCGTACAACATATGGTGCGCACCGGACGGCGCGGGCCCATGCACGATTTCAGCATGGCGTTCGCCGATCTGCGCGCCTCGTTCGAGCGGATCGGACTGGCCTGGTCGCTGGCCTGGCACGACGTCGTGTCGCGCTACCGCGGCTCGATCCTCGGCCCATTCTGGATCACCCTGTCCATGGGCCTGATGGTGGCCGGGATCGGCTTCCTGTACGCCAACCTCTTCAAGGTGCCGGTGCAGGAGTTCATCCCCTATGTGGCGCTGGGCATCGTCTTCTGGGGAATGATCTCCAACGTCATCCTCGAGGGCTGCAGCGCCTTCGTCCAGGCCTCGGGCATCCTGTCCCAAACGTCCCTGCCGATGATGACCTTCGTCTGGCGCACGGTGATGCGCAACGTCATCAACTTCCTGCACCATCTGGTGATCATCGTCGGCGTGCTGGTCTATTACGACCACTGGCGTCAGGCGGACGTCCCCCTCGCGCTGCTCGGCGTGCTGCTGATGCTGGCCAACATCTCGTGGGTGAGCCTGGCCGCCGGCCTGGCCTCGGCACGGTTCCGCGACATCCCGCAGATCGTCGCCTCGGTGATCCAGTTCGCGATGTTCATGACGCCGGTCTTCTGGCTGCCGGGCGGGCGGCTGGTCGATCACGCGGTCCTGCTGTTCAACCCGTTCTACCACCTGCTGACGGTGGCGCGTGCGCCGCTGCTGGGCGAAGCGGTCGCCCCCATCACCTATGTCGGCCTGTCGATCATGGCCGTGGTCGGCTGGATCGCCACCTTCGCCGCCTTCGCCAACATCCGCCGCAGGATCGTGCACTACCTATGAAGGCCCCCGAGATTTCGATCACGGTCACCGACCTGACCCTGCGCTTCCCCGTCTACGGGGTCGATTCCAAGTCGCTGAAGAAGCACCTGGCGCGCATCACCGTGGGCGGCAAGCTGGGCAAGACCGGCCTGGGCGCGCCCGAGATCACCGCTCTCTCCAAGGTCAATCTGCAACTGCGCTCGGGCGACCGCCTGGGCCTGATCGGCCACAACGGTTCGGGCAAGACGACCTTGCTGCGGGCGCTGGCCGGCGCCTACGAGCCCGACGAGGGCACGATCGACGTGCACGGCCGGATCGCGGCCATGCTGGACCTCAACCTCGGCATCGACCCCTCGGCCACCGGCCTCGACAACATCCGCCTGCGCGGCCGGATCGCGGGCCTGTCGACCAAGCAGATCGACGAGCGCCTGACCGAAATCGCCGAGTTCACCGGCCTTGGCCCGTTCCTGGCCATGCCGCTCAAGACCTATTCGGCCGGCATGCAGGCGCGGCTGGCCTTCGCGGTCGCCACCGCCGTCGAGGCCGACGTCATCCTGATGGACGAGTGGATCGCCGTCGGCGACTCCGACTTCAAGAAGCTCGCCCACAAGCGCATCCTCGACCTGATGGAGCGGGCCGGCATCCTCGTCCTGGCCTCGCACGAGCTCGACCTGATCCGCCTCTACTGCAACAAGGTCATGCGTATCGAAGCCGGCGTCGCCTCGCCGATCATGGACGTCAAACGGCTGGACGAACTGCTGGCCGCGGCCTGACGTCAGGGGACCGGCCGTGGATGTCATCTTCACCATCGTATCGCGGAACTACGCCGCCCAGGCCGCCAGCCTGATGGAGAGCCTGGCCGCGGCCGAGCCCAAGGCGCGGCGCGTGGTGATCGCCACCGATGGCCAGATCGCCTTCAAGGACCCCGCGATCCGGGTGCTGGACGCGGCCTATCTCGATCCCGACTTCGCCGCCAAGTGCGCCTATTACGACGCCCTGGAGCTGAACACCGCGGTCAAGCCGCACGCTTTCAAGGCCTTGCTAGCCGAGGACGGGATGGGAAGCTGCACCTATCTCGACCCCGACATCTGGGTCTATCGGCCATTGGACGAAGTGCGCCAGGCGCTGGCCCGCGCGCCCCTGGCCCTGACCCCCCACGCCACCCGGCCTCTGCGCGGCGAGGCCAGCCCCAGCGACCACACCCTGCTGCAATCGGGCGCGTACAATCTCGGCTTCATGGCCGCCCGCGCCGAGCCGCAGATCTTCGACCTGCTGGACTGGTGGGGCGAGAAGCTGCGCTTCGACTGCCGCGCCGACTTCGCCGCCGGCCTCTTCACCGACCAGAAGTGGATGGACCTGGCGCCCGGCTTCGTGAGCGACCTGGCCATCCTGCGCAGCCCGGCCCTCAACCTCGCCTACTGGAACCTCGAGGGCCGCGAGGTGACCCGAGACGCAAGCGGCTGGCGGGTCGACGGCCAGCCCCTGGTCTTCTTCCACTTCTCGGGTTTCGACCCGCTGCATCCAGGCCTGCTCTCCAAGCACCAGGATCGGGTGAAGGTCGCGGCCGGCGGCCCGCTCGCCGCGCTGATGGCCGAATACGCCGCCGCCCTGCTGCGCAACGGCCATGTCGAGGCCTCCGCCACACCCTACGGCCACGCCGCCTTCCCGTCCGGCCAGTTGGTCGACAAGGCCGACCGCCGCCGCATGCTGGCCGCCGCCCGCGCGGGCGAGGATTTCGGCGGCGGCCTGACCGCGGCGGCCGAGACCTGGGTGTCGGTGCGCCCCGGCGCGACCGTGCGCGATCCTGAAGGGCCGCGCGGCGAAGGGCCGTGGCTCGCCTCCTCGGCGGACCTCGCCACCTGGCTGACCACCACGCCGGACGCGCCGGCCATCGCCGCCCTGACGCGAGCGCGGCGCGACCTGCGCGACCGTTTCGCCAGCGACCCGGCGGGGCTGCGCGCCTGGCTGCTGGGACCGGAGTCTGTGGAGGGTCGATTCAACGCCCGGCTGGCGCCGCTGGAGACCTTCGCCGATCCCAGCCTGGCCATACGCGCCGCCCGCTACGTCGCCGGCGACCTTTCCGAGGCCAGGCTCCGGTTCGCGGCCTACGGCCTGGCCCACCGCGCCGCCTGGCCGCGGCATGTGGGGGCGACCTTGCGCTCCGGCTTCGATGCGCCGGTGCGCGATCTCGCCCGCGGCCTGCCCTTCCCCCGGCTGTTCCTGTCGATCTGGGAAAGCCGCGGCGACTTGCAGAAGCTGTTTCCATTGACCGGCTTCAACGGCCGTTTCGGCTTCCTACGCTGGCTGATCGGCGGGGGCCTGGCCGAATACGGGATCGACCTGGCCGCCCTGCCGCCCAGCGTCGACAGCCACCCGATGTTCGAACTGGCGCGCCTGACCGTCCGCCGCCCGGCGCCCGAGCCCGCCCGCGCCCAGCCGGCCGGCCAGGTCCACACCCTGCTGGTCGCCGAGCGCTGGACACCCGAGGCGGCGGGCGGCGACGCCCTGGTCTATGACGCGGGCGCCGCACGCTTCCGCACCCCGCAAGGCGTCCCGGCCCTGCCGCCGGCCCGCGCCGACATCGTCATCTTCCGCACGGCGCCTGGACTGGTCCCGGCCGACGCGGTGGCCCTGCTCAGCCAGGGCGTGTCCTGGAGTTCGGCCAGCGCATGAGTCTGCTTACCTCCATCCGCCGCGCCTGGCGCGCCGCCCTGCCCCCGCAACTGCGCACGATCGCCCAGCCCGTGCTGGGTCCGGCCCTGAAGGCCTATGTCCGCCACCAAGCCGAGGCGCCCCACGCCGGCGACGACTTTTCCGGCCCGATCCGGGTGGTGGGCGACTTCGGCGGCTCCTACGGCATCGCCCATTCGGCCATCCTCTGCGCCCGCGCCTTCGAGGCCCTGGGCGCGCCGGTCGACAAGGTCGACATCTCCGGCGCCCGCCTCGACTGGATCGGCGCGACCGACGCCGCCCGATCGCCAGGCGCCTGGATCTTCCACTGCAACGCCCCCGAACTGCTCGCGGCCCTGGCCTATCTGGGGCCGAAGAACGTACGCGGCCCCCGCTACGGCTATTGGGCGTTCGAACTGCCGCGCGCGCCGAAGTCGTGGCTGCGCGACGCGGCGATGATGGACGAGGTCTGGGTTCCATCCAGCTTCACCGGCGCCTCGCTGGAAGGCGCCCGTGCGCCGGTCCGCACCGTGCCGGTTCCGCTGTTCATGGAAGACTATCGCGACGTCGAGCCGGCGCCGCGCGACGAGCGCTTCCTGGCGGTCACCCTGTTCGACTTCAAGTCGTCCATGGCCCGCAAGAACCCGCAAGGGATTATCGCCGCCTTCGGCCGCGCCTTCCCGGACGACCCGACCGCGCGCCTGGTCATCAAGACCCAGAACGGCAAGCTGTTTCCCGATCTGCTGGCCAAGCTGCGCGCCATGGCGCCGCCGAACGTCGAGGTGATCGACGAGGTGTGGCCCTATGCGAAGGTCAAGGCGCTGATCGCCGCCGCCGACGCGGTGGTCTCGCTGCACCGGGCCGAGGGCTTCGGCCTGATCATGGCCGAGGCCATGGCGCTCGGCACGCCGATGATCGGAACCGGCTGGTCGGGCAATCTCGACTTCATGGACGAGACCTGCGCCATGGTCGTGCCGGCCAGGCTGGTCCCGGTGGAGGACCCCCAGGGCATCTATCGCGGCCAGATGTGGGCCGACCCGGACATCGACGCGGCCGCCGAGGCCCTGCGCCGCATCCGCACCGAGCCGGGCCTGGCCCAGCGCCTGTCGGAAGCCGGCCGCAAGCGGGTGATCGAGCGCCTGTCGCCTCAGGCTTGGCTCGCCACCATGCCAGACGGCGTGCAACGCGCGGCGCTGAAGGCGGCGGCCGCGGCGCGCCGCGGCGACCTCAGCCGTCCAGCTTCTCGGGCGTGAAGCTGATGACCCCCTGGCGTTCCAGCTCGGTCAGGATCTGGTCGATCTGGCTGCGCAGTTCCAGCATGCAGCTCGGCGTCAGGATCAGGTAGCCGGACTTCACCATCCGCTCCTGGCCCGCCTCGTCGGCGGTGTTGGCCGCGAAGGCCAGGCGCGCGACCCCGGACTGGAATCCGAGGCCCGCCATCGAATCTCCGAAGATCATCGGCAGGTCGAACTCGGGCAAACCGGGCGGGCTGGGCATGATCGCCTCTTCGCATGATTCCGCTGGCTCGCGATGGCGCGGTTGCAATTGCGCAAAAATACACAACATAAGGCGCTGACCTGTTTCATGGAGACGCCCATGCCCAATCTCGTCTTCGTCGCCCTGGCCGCGGGCGATCAGCAGTCCCGCTATCAGGCCAGGGTTCCCGATCTGCCCGGCCTGTCGGTTTCCGGCGGGAGCATCGCCGATCTGGTCGCCGCCGCCCGCGAAGCGATCCAGCGCGAGCTGCAGCGCCTGACCGACGAGGGCCAGGAATGGCCGCGCCCGACCGCGGCCGAGGCGGTGAACGCCGCCGCCGGCGAAATCCCCTTCCTGGTCGACATCTCGGTGGAAGACCCGCCGGTGCGGGTGAACATCTCCATCGGCGAGCAGCTCCTGAAGCGCATCGACCAGGCCGCCGAGGCCCGCGGCATGAGCCGCTCGGGCTTCATCGCCGCGGCGTCCCGCACCGCGCTCGGCGAGAAGATCGGTTCGGGAACCGGCGCGGACTTCGACGCCATCGCCCGCAAGCTGCAGGACGAATGGTCGGTGCTGGGCCGCAAGATCACCGAGAGCCTGGGTCCGGACTCGGCCTTCAACCGCACCGTGGGCGACTTCGACGCGCGGGTCAGCGAAACCATCCGCAAGACGGCCGACAGCATTTCGGCGGCCATGAGCCGGCGTCGCGACGCCGAGACGAAACGCGCCAAGGAGGACGACGAGGCGGCGGCGAACCTCTAGGATCGCCGCATGGCCGCCCTCGCGACCGCATCCGTCCGCGACGTTCAGAAGCTCCGCGACCTGCGCCGCATGCAGGCCATGGCCACCGGCCTGCTGGTCGCCATGGCCGGCGTGTTCCTGGCCGCCAGCTACGGCCTGCGCGCGCGGCCAGACCTGGCCGGGAGCCTCGGCTATGCGCGCGCCTTCGCCGAGGCGGCGATGGTCGGGGCCTGCGCCGACTGGTTCGCGGTGACGGCGATCTTCCGCCGGCCGCTCGGCCTGCCGATCCCGCACACCGGCATCATCCCGCGCAACAAGGACCGCATCGGCCAGGCCCTGGGCGACTTCCTCGCCGACAATTTCCTGACCGTCGAGGTGCTGGACAGCCGCCTGCGCCAGATCGAGGTGGCGCGCTGGGGCGGCGAATGGCTGCGCCAGCCGCGCAACGCCCGGCGGCTGGCCGCGCGTCTCGCCGCCGTCCTGCCCGGCGTGCTGCGCGAACTGCCCAAGGACATGCTGCGTGAAACGGCCGGGTCCGCCGCCCTGGCCGGCCTGCGCGCCGTACCCGCCGCGCCGACCGCCTCCAAGCTGCTGGCCGCCGTCTGGAACGAGGGCCGCTCGCAGGTCGCCTTCGAATGGGGCCTGGACAAGCTGGCGACCTATCTCGCGGAGAACGAAGCGGCGATCCAGGAGAAGGTCGAGGCCAAGTCCTGGAAATGGATGCCCAGGTTCATCGACCGGATCATCGCCCAGAAGGTCACCACCGGGCTTGGCGAACTGCTGGTGGAGATGCGCGAGCCCGACCATCCCTGGCGGCGGGAACTCAAGACCTGGATCGAAAGCTACATCGAGCGCCTGGCTCACGATCCCGACCTCATCGCCCGTGGCGAGGTGTTGAAGGCCCGGCTGCTCGACGACCCGGCCCTGCGCGTCCAGGCTCGCGGCCTCTGGGACGAGCTGATCGAGAAGCTCAGCGACGGGCGCAGCTCCGAACTGGCCGCGAGGCTGGAAGCCCTGCTGCTGGCGCTCGGCGAATGGCTGCATGCGGAGGAGAGCGCGCAGGCGCGGCTCAACGGCTGGGCCCGCATCCTCGCCCGCCAGGTGATCGCCCCGCGCCGGCGCGAGATCGGCGGCTTCGTCGCCCAGGTGGTGGCGAGCTGGGACGCCAAGGGCGTGGTCGAGCGCCTGGAGCTTCAGGTCGGCAAGGACCTGCAGTTCATCCGGGTCAACGGCACGCTGGTCGGCGGGCTGGTGGGCCTGGCGATCTTCGCCGTCAGCCGCGCGCTCGGCCTTCAGTAGTCAGCGCCAGTCGAGCAAGCCGATCTTGCACATCCAGACCAGGGCCAGGCCCAGGGCCTGACGCTGGGCGACGGGCGCGTCCTGGAGGATCGTTTCCAGCGAGAGTTCGCCCTCGGCGGCCAGCCGCCGGACCACCGCGCGGCAACCGTCCATCGGCGCACGCCATCCCGAAGCGAACATGTCCAGCTTGACGGCCTGCGCCCGGTCGAGGTCGCCTTCGCCGGCGCCCGCCCGTACCGAAAAGCGCGTTCCGGCCGCCAGGACCTGCGTCGGGAAGATCGAGAAGGCGCCGAAGGGCTCGCCCTTCAGGGGGTTGCTCCGGTGGCGCGGCGCCTCGCGGGCGGCCGAGGCGCGGACCTGGGCCAGCTCTTGTAAGAGTTCCTGCAATTGGCCGACCACAACCTGCCAATCGAAGGCTTCGGCGATGCGCCTCCGGCCTGCCTCGCCCATCTTCATCCGCAGCTCGCGCGAGGCGATCAGGTCGGCGATCCGCGCCGCCGCATCACCCACATGCACGGCCGTGTGCTGGGCCAGCGTGCCGACATAGGACTGATAGCTCATGCCGTAGAAGAGATGCCGGTTCAGCATCCCCTGCCCCAGCCCTGGCGCGGGGCCGAGCGAGCGCACCCCGAACCCGTCGATCCCGTCGCGCACCGTGAAGCGATAGCCGTCCCAGTCGCTGACCACCACCGGCAGGCCGGCCGCCATCGCCTCCAGCGGGGTGATCCCGAAGGTTTCCTGGATGTTGTCCACCAGCGACAGGAAGATATCGGCCGCCGCCCACATGCGACCGACCAGATCGGCGTCGTTGCCGTTCAGGTGATGGACCACGACTGAGGGCGCATAGGCGCGGGCCGCCTCCTCGTACATCGGCTTCTGCGTCGCCGGGTCGGGGAACCAGCCGAGCTGGACGAAATGCACGCGCACGCCGTCGCCGGCCTTGGCCGCGGCCTCCTCGATCGCCCGCAGCATCGGCTGCGGAAAGGCCTTTTCAAAGAAGGACAGCCGGCCGACCCACAGGACGACGATATCGGCCTCCGCCGCTCCCAGCGCCTCGCGCGTGACCTTGCGCGCCTCGGGACGATCGGCCAGGGCGGCGAAGCGCGCCCCTTCGACGCCGAGCGGCAGCAGCGGCAGGTGCGGGCGGATGCGCCGGCTCCCGCCATAGCGGTCGGCGAGATAGTCCGTCCACTCGTCGAACATCGTGGTCAGCGCCTGCTGCACGACCGGCGAGGTGCAGATCAGGGCGTCCCACGGCTGCAGGGGCGAGGTCGCGGCCTTGCCGATCACCTCGCGCATGGCCGGCGGCGCCAAGGTGTGCACCATCCCGACCAGGCTGTAGTCCGCCTCGTGCCCGGTGGAGCGGCGCAGCCAGGCCATGTCCGACAGGTCCGGCACGCCGCGCACCAGCGCGCCGGCCCGCACCGGCGCAGCCTGGTCGAGCAAGGCGCGGACCGAAACCTGCTTGGGCGAGGGCCCGTCCAACAGGCCCTGCACGAGGTCGGCGGCGGTGATGTCGCTGGAGACGTGGAAATCGACTTCGTCGAAGTCGCCGTGCTTCAGGATGGCGCGGAACAGCTCGACATTGGCGACGTCCTTCCCGAACGGGTTGGTCTTCGGCCGCACGCCTGCGGACGGATGATAGAGCGCGATGCTGCCGGCCAAGACGGTCCCCCGTTGATCGGGCTCCCGTCTCGCATGCGCAGACGCGCGCGCCAAGCCGCTCGCCTCAGCTTCTGCGAAAGGTCGCCACCAGCACGTCGCGATAGGCGGGCCTGACCGGGTCCGCCGGCTCGACCGCCGTCACGCCATGGAAGACGCGGGCGTCGTCGATGAACACCGCATCCATCGGCTGGGTCAGGGTGAAGGCGCCCAGGGACCTGCCCTGCGGATCGAAGATATTGGTGACGCCCGCGGCGATGTTCTCGCGCGCCACCAGCATGACCAGCACCCAGTCGACCCCGTCCCGATGCGCGCCTTCCGGCGTCGGCTGGCCCGCCTCGCCGGGCCTGGCCTCGATGCGGAACTGGTGCATCTCCAGGCGCCACGGATAACCGGGATCGGGGCGCCGCGAGCCGAAGACGTCGAGGCAGAGGCCGACCACCTGTTCCGTCACAGGCGAGGCGGCGACCACCTCGGTGATCGGCTCGAACCAGCGTTCCACGCCGCCGTTGAGGCTGTTGTAGTCGCGGCTCTGATAGTGCGGCTGGTGCGGCTGGCGGACCAGCCGTCCGGGCGCGGCCTCGAAGACGCCGTACCGACGGCGGCGATAGCGGCCGCCGTCGGCCATGAAGCGGTCTGGCGCCAGGTCGTTCCAGGAGCGGGCATAGTCCTCCCAGCCGCCGACGGCCGGCGCGCCCACCGCGTCTTGCATCTCCTCGGCCTGCGCACGCGCAAAGCCGTCGGCCGACAGATGCGATCTCAGACGCTCCAGCATGGGCGGATCTCCAGGACAGAGTCCGCAGCTATGCCATCGCGCCGCGATTTCAAAGGGCCATCGGCAGGACGCCTGCCGGGCGCCTAGCTCATCTCCACGTCGAGCAGGAAGACGAACTGCTGGCCGGAATGCATGTCGCGCTCCACCACCCCGCCTTGAGGCGCAGGCCGCGGATAGGAGATCTTGACCATGTGAAGGTCCGGGACCTTGTAGAGCGCGACCAGGGCGGGATCGACACCATAGACCGCGGCTACCGAGGGCGGCTGGATGGCCGGGTCGTCATGGTAGCGGTCGAAAGCCTCGCGGCTGTCGAAGAAGAGGTCGATGGTCACCCAGAACGGGCCGGCGACCTTGGATCGCACGCGAGGGCAGACGTCTCTCAGCTTAGGCATGGGCGTCCTCCAGCGCGGCGGCCAGGTCGATCCATTTGAAGCGGACCAGCTCCAGCGGATCATCGACCTCGACCACGTGATTGAGCTTGAATTCGTAGACCTGGCCGCGGGGCACCTCGGCCGGGGTCCAGGGGAAGCCGTAGCTCGGCAACTCGATGCCGTCGGCGAGCGGCAGGTGGAAGAAGTAGGGATTGCAGGCCTTGGCCATCTGGTTGGCCAGATCCTGGGTCTCGGCGGTGATCACGCACAGGACGCCCACCTCGCGCGGAGGCGGCGCATCGTCCGGGACCGGCCGGCCGGACACCGCGTTCCAGCCATAGATCCGCAAGGAGATGTCGAACTTGCCGACCCCTTCGCCCATGGTCCGCTCGATGCGGCGGGTCAGGGCCCGCTGCATCCGGTCATGGAACAGGTTCAGGTTCTCGAGGACGAACGGATCGGCGATGCCGACCAGCATCAGGGTCTGGTAGAGGCCGCCGCCCGCGCCCTCGAGCTTCATGGTGTAGGGCCGCGGCGTCCAGACCGAGCCGGTGACGCGCACGCGGGTGTCGCTCACCTGCTCGTAGCGGGCGTTGCTCACGTCGAGCATGCCGCCCGGCTCATGGAGTTGGAACGGGTTCTTGTTCTCGTAGAGCATGTGCGCCGAGACCGTGTGCACGGTGCATTTGTTCTGCGGCAGCAGGGGCTCGGCCTCGAAGCCTTCGGCGTCGATGGTGAGGAAGACGCCGGTCCCGAGATTGGAGCCGAGCGTGCATTGGGCGCCGCATTCGCCGGTCTTGCCCGCATGCCAGGCCGCCCCGGCCGGAGCCCCCTTCCAGATCGGGAAGGCGGCGAGCACCGCCGGATCGGTGCTGCGCCCGCCGATGATGATGTCGGCGCCCTGCTCCAGGGCGGCCACATAGGGCTCGGGGCCCATCAGGGCGACGATGTGATCGCAGGCTTCGAGGGTCGCTTCGTCGAGCTGGCCCAGCGGCGGCAGGGGCTGCACCCGTCCAGCGGCGAGCTTGGCCTTGATCGCCGCCTGCGTCTGCTCGGAATAGATCACGGCGATCTTGGGCCGGTAGCCCTTCTCCCGTGCGATCTCGCGCACGATCTCGACGGTCCAGTCCACATTCGCATCGCCGCCCGCCTGGCCCGCGGTGCCGACGATCAGCTTGGCGCCCGTCCTGGCCTGCGCGCCCATCACCAGCAGCAGGTCCGTCTTTACGGCGCTGCGGTTGTTCTTCGACGTGCCGGTGGCGAGATAGGCCGCGCCGCTGTCGGTCGATCCGGCGTCCATCGCCATGACGTCGAACCCGCGTTCGATCGCCGCCTCGACTTCGTCGGCCCGCACGCCCGCGCCCAGCGAGCCGACCGGGACGAAGAGCCTGACCTGAGTGAATTGCGCCTGCATGCTCGCTCCCTGCGCGCCCTCGGGGACGCCCGTTCTCCAACCATTCTATAGTGCGCCGACCGTTGCGCCGGACGCATCGATTCATGCGCGTTGCACATGAACGCCGCAGCGATCAGGCCGCGGGCTCAGCCTCGTGCATGGCCTTCACCACCGACCAGAACCGCTCGGCCGCCTCGCTCTGGCGCGCACGCGGCCGATGGAGGCGGATGGCGATCGGCACGTCCCACTCCGGTCCGCCCGCGCGGACCAGGGCGCCGGCGTCCAGGTCGCCGCCGATCAGGCTCATGGGCAGCCACGAAACGCCCCGCCCCGCCCGCGTCATCATGGCCAGCACCGTGGCCATGTGCGCCGTGAAGGCCGGCGTCAGCCAGGCCGAGGGGCCGTCCAGCGCCAGGTTCGCCGCCAGGATCCGCCCCATGCCCGAGACCTGGGCGTAGGTCAGGTGCGGCAGGGGTTCGGCCATCGTCCCCGGCAAGGCGTAGAGCGGCCCCGGGCCGTCCGGCCGCGGCGCGCTGGCGGGCACGAGCAGGTCGCGGCCGATATCGACCGAGCGGAAGTAGTTGGGACGGAACGACACCGAAGCCGAGGGATGGTGATGACAGAGCAGGAAGTGCGCCTCTCCCTGCAGCATCTTCTGTTCGCAGCCGGCCATGCTGTCGGTGGCCAGGCTCACCGCGAGTCCGAGATTGTGCTGGGCCTCCGTGCGCTCCAGCCACTCGGGGAAGAAGGTCACAGAGAGCGCGTGGGTCGAGGCGAAGCGCACGGTGGCGCCGTGGGCCCCGGCGGCGTCCTGGGCGCGCTCGCGCCCCAGATAGGCGCGGCGCAGCAGATCCTCGGCCACCGGCCGCCATTGCTCGCCGGCGACGGTCAGGGAGATGCGGTGGGTGTCGCGATTGAACAGCGGCGCGCCGACCCAAGCCTCCAGCATGCGGATCCGGCGGCTGAAGGCCGGTTGCGAGATGTTGCGCTTCTCCGCCGCGCGGGAGAAGTGCGCGAACTCGACCAGGGCCAGGAAATCTTCCAACCAGTCCAGTTCCATCCGCTCGCCGACGATCCTCCCTTGCTCGCCGCAGACTAGAGCATTTTCCGCCGAAATGGACGCCAGTTCGGAGCAGAAAATGCTCTAAATTCAAAGAGTCTTGAGCGTGATCCGGTTCTGTCGAAACAGATCACGCTCTAGCGGCGCGGCCGCCCGTCGGCCACCACGCACCCTGGCGCGGGGTCGCCGCCGTCCAGAACCGCGATCACCGACTGGGCGGCGATCGCGTTGGTCCGCGCCAGGCCTTCGTACGAGGAGGCGCCGGCATGGGGCGTCGCCACCACGTTGGGCAGGGCCAGCAGCTTTTCCGTCACCGGCTTGAAGGCCGCGTCGCTCTCGCTGACGAACACGTCGAGGCCCGCTCCCGCCAGGCGGCCCGCCGTCAGTGCGTCCAGCAGGTCCGCATCCTGCACCAGCCCGCCGCGCGCGGTGTTCACCAGGATCGCGGCGGGCTTCATCCGGGCCAGCGCGCGGGCGTCGATCAGGAACCGGGTCTGGTCGGTCAGCGGCGCATGGATCGACACATAGTCGCTGTGTTCCAGCAGTTCTTCCAAGGCGACGTATCGGACGCCGGTCAGGGCCGGGTCGGGTCTCGGCGTATGGACCAGCACCTGCGCCTCGAAGCCGGAAAGCCGCTGTACGAGGCTGCGTCCGATCCGGCCGAGGCCGATCACCCCCACCGTCTTGCGATAGAGGTCCGACCCCATCAGGATCGACCATCGGCCAGCCTCCATCAGCGCCTGGGATTCCCGGAACCGCCGCGCCACGGCCAGCATCAGTCCGAGCGCATGGTCGGCCACCGAAGCTTCGTTGCCGCCGGCGGCGATCGTCACCACGCGGCCAAGGTCGCGGGCGGCCTCCAGATCGACCCGCTCATAGCCCACGCCCCGCCGGGAGATCACCACGAGCTCTGGCAAGGCGGTGAGGAGTTCGCGCGTCACTCGCGCATGGCCGACGATCCAGCCGCCCGCCCCAGCGAGCAGGTCCGTCAGTTCGTCCTCGGTGTAGTCGCCGTCCGCCTTGCCCGGCGGCGGCTCGTGGATCACCACCTCGCAACCGGCCCCCGCGAGCAGCGCCACGGCCGCCGGATCGAAGAAGCGTTGGGTGACGACCACCCGCCGCGATGTTGCGCTCATCGACGAACTCCAGGGTCTGCGAGCCAGGGAAAGGCCTGGAAGTGCCGGCGCTCGAAGGCGCAGATCTCCTCGCGCCCCTTCAGGGTGGCGCCGACCGTGTCGAGGCCTTCGATCAGCATGGCCTTCAGGAGCCCGTCAATCTCGAAGCGCTCGACGACGCCAGCGACGGTTACAGTCTGCGCGTCGAGATCGAGGCGGAAGGTGTTGCAGGAGGGATCGGCCGCCAGGCAGGTTAGCAGCTCGACCTGCTGGGGCCTCATCGAGACGGCCAACAGGCCGTTGCGCGCGCAGTTGTCGAAGAAGATCCCGGCGAAGCTGGTCCCGATCAGCGCCCGGACGCCCAGTTGACGCAACCCCCACACCGCATGCTCCCGGCTCGACCCGCAACCGAAGTTCGGCCCGACCACCAGGAAGCAGGCGCCCCGCCAGCCGGGCTGGTTGAGAATGAAGTCCGCCTGGGGCGTCCCGTCCGCGCCGAACCTCAGATCGGCGAACACGCCGTCCGCGAGGCCTGTGCGGTCAATCCCCTTGAGGAACCGCTTGGGCATGATGACGTCGGTGTCGATATTGGCCGCCGGCAGGGGCGCGGCACGCCCCTCGGCGAGGACGAAGGGCTCCATTCAGGCCTCCGTCGCGAGATCGCGGCAGTCGGTCAGCCGGCCGCGGATCGCGGCGGCGGCGACCATGGCCGGGCTCATCAGGTGGGTGCGCCCGCCGACCCCCTGCCGGCCCTCGAAGTTGCGATTGGTGCTGGAGGCGCAGCGTTCGCCCGGCGCCAGCACGTCGTCGTTCATGGCCAGGCACATGGAGCAGCCCGACTGCCGCCATTCGAATCCGGCGTCCTGAAAAATGCGGTCCAGCCCCTCGGCCTCGGCCGCACGCCGCACCAGGCTGGAGCCCGGCGCCACCATCGCCCGGACCCGGGACGCCACCCGCCGCCCCTTCACCACCGCGGCGGCGGCGCGCAGGTCCTCCAGCCGGGCGTTGGTGCAGGAGCCGATGAAGGCCCGGTCGATCTGAATGGCGTCGAGCCGTGCGCCGGGCGCCAGGCCCATATAGGCGAGCGCCCGCTCGAGGTCGCGCCTCACCGCCGGATCGGCCGCCGCGGCGGGATCGGGCGCAAGGCCGTCGATGGGCGCGGCCTGATCGGGGCTGACGCCCCAGGTGACCATCGGGGCGATGGCGGCGGCGTCGACCCGCACATCCCGATCGAACCTGGCGTCCGGATCGCTGCGCAAGCCGCGCCAGGCCTCCACCGCCTCGCGCCAGCGACCGCCAAGCCCGGCGACGCGTGGCTCCAGATAGTCGAAGACCGTCTGGTCCGGGGCGACCAGCGCGCCGCGTGCGCCGCACTCCACGGCCATGTTGCAGAGCGTCATGCGGCCTTCGACGCTCAGGGCCTCGATCGTGTCGCCCGCAAACTCGATCGCATGGCCGACTGCGCCGGCCGCGCCGATCTGACGGATCAGCGCCATCACCACGTCCTTGGCGGTGACGCCGAGCCCGAGACGCCCCTCCACCGTCACCCGCATGGAACGAAGCCGCCGGTAGATCACCGTCTGGGTAGCCAGGTAGTGCTCGATGTCAGACGTGCCGATACCGAAACCCAGCGCCCCCAGCGCGCCATAGGTGGTGGTGTGGCTGTCCCCTGCGGCCAGCACCATGCCGGGCAGGACCCGTCCGGTCTCGGGCATCACCACATGTTCGACGCCCTGCAACGGGTGCAGCACGTCATAGAGTTCGATGCCGAAGTCGCGGCAGTTCTCGGCGAAATAGGCGGTCTGCCGCTGGCCGCCCGGATCGGGCATGGCCGCGCCGCGGTCCGGCGCTGTGGAATTGACGTGGTCGACCACCCCCAGCGCCGCACCCGGACGCCAGACCCGGCGGCCCGCCTCCCGCAGCCCGGAGAAGGCCTGGGGGCTGGTGTACTCGTTGAGCACCGTGCGATCGACATAGAGCAGCACCTGGCGGCCTTCCGCATCCAGGTCCCGCACGCGATGCGCATCGACGATCTTGTCGTAGAGGGTTCTGCCCGCCGTCATCTCGCCCTGTCCATTTCCCGGGCGACCCTAAGGCCTGACGATCCGCCCCCCGATGCAATGAACGCATCTATCCATGCCGTACATGCATGGCGCCTTGCGCCAGCATGGAGGCATCCGAGCCCACAGGCCGCTGCGATCCCCGCAGGCGCAAAGGCCGGCGACATGGGGGAACGCGGTGTCTCTTTCGGTCCTGGGTTTTGCGGCCTTCGGCGTCTTCCTGGCGCTCGTCCTGACCAAGCGGCTCTCGGCCGTCGTCGCCCTGATCCTGGTCCCAGTGATCTTCGGGGCGCTGGCCGGCTTCTCTCCGCAGCTCGGCGAGATGATGATCGAGGGCGTCAAGGCGGTCGCGCCTACCAGCCTGATGCTGGTCTTCGCCCTGCTCTATTTCGCGGTGATGATCGAGGCGGGTCTCTTCGAGCCGCTGGTGCGCAAGGTGCTCGCCGTGGCCGGCGACGATCCCGTGCGTGTCTCGGTCGGCTCGGCGATCCTGGCCATGACCGTCTCCCTCGACGGCGACGGCGCGACCACGGCCCTGGTCACCATTTCGGCCATGTACCCGGTCTACCGCCGCCTGGGGATGAACCTCCTGATCCTGGCGATCCTGCTCGGGCTCTCCAGTTCGGTGATCAACTGGCTGCCTTGGGGCGGTCCGGCCGCCCGGGCGGCGACCGCGCTTCGCGTGGAGACCATGGACGTGGTCGGCCCGCTGCTGCCGGCGCTCGGCCTCTGCCTGCTGGCCATCCTCGCCCTCGCCTACCTGTTCGGCCGGCTCGAGCGCCGGCGCCTGGCCGCCGACCATGCGGCGGGGCGCAGCTTCGTCCCACCGGACGACGTCACGCCCGCAACACCCAAGCAGACCCGCAACCTGATTCTCAACCTGCTGCTCACCCTCGGCCTGGTCGTCGGCATGGTGACGGGTTTCATGCCCCTACCCGCCCTGGTGATGAGCGCGTTCGCCATCGCCCTGACGCTCAACTTCCCGCGGCTGCACGAGCAGCGCGAAAAGCTCGCCGTGCATGGCGAGGCGGTGCTCAGCATGGTCTCGCTGATCTTCGCGGGCGGCGCGTTCACCGGCATCCTGGCCGGAACCGGCATGATCGACGCCATGGCCCAGAGTCTGGTCGGCTCCATCCCGCCGGAATTCGGCCCCTATATGGGCCCCATCGCGGGCCTCATCAGCATGCCGCTGCTGGTGGTGATGTCCAACGACGCCTTCTTCTTCGGCGTGCTGCCGGTCCTCGCCGCCACCGGAGCGGCCTACGGCGTCTCGCCCGAGGACATCGCGCGGGCCTCGATGGTCGGCATGCCCCTGCACGTGATCAGCCCGTTCATCGCGCCGATCTATCTGGTGGCCAGCCTCATCCGCTGCGACGTCGGCTCCCTGCAGCGCTTCGGCCTGCCCTGGGCCCTGCTGCTCAGCCTCTTCGCCCTCGCCGCCGCGGTCCTGACCGGGGCCGTCGCCTTGGCGTAGGATCGGGGCGGCCGCCCCTCAGGCTTGAGGCTTGAAGATATCACAAGTGTGTTCAAGGCACACAGGCCTCGAAACCAAGCGAAACTGCGTTGCCTGAAAGAAAATGGCGCGCCCGGAACGATTCGAACGTCCGACCCTCAGATTCGTAGCTGGGCGGAGTCCGGGTGACCAGGGGCGCGCCATGGGCGATTAATGGCGTACTTTCAAAGGCTTGAGCGACACGATGGGTAATGTGAGGTGCTTCACGGGAGGCGTCCTCACGGTGCTCATTTCGGTGTTCGTGGAGTGGATGAATGGCAGTCGTGAACCTGACCGAGGCCCGCATTAGGGACCTCGCTCCGGGCTCTGGAATTTGGCGGGACGAGCAGGTCAAGGGCCTGATGGTCGTTTGCCACAAGTCGACCAAGACCTACGCGGTCCAGGGCGACGTCAGGCGGAATGGGCGGCACGTCCGCACCGTGCGGGTGAAGATCGACCGGTGTGACCGGATCGGCCTGCGTGAGGCCCGCACGCGGGCAAAAGCGCTGATGAGCCAGATCCAATCCGGCGTCGATCCGACCGCCGGTCCCGACGAGACCGGCGTCACCCTCAAGGCGGCGCTCGACCACCACCTGTCGGAGAAGCAGTTCCGGCCGGCGACGGCCGAGAGCTATCGCTACCACCTCGACAAGTACCTCACCCGCTTCCGCAGCCGGGCGGTGGCCGACATCACCCGCACCGAGGTCCGCGACCTCTACGACACCCTGAAGAAGCAGCGCGGCCAGACGACCGCCTCCTGCGTCATGCGGACCCTGCGCGCGGTGATCAACACGGCCATGCGCCTGGACGAGACGATCGAGAAGAACCCGGTAGCCGTGTTGCGGGTGCCGACCTCGAACCGCCGCGAGGTGGGCGCCCTCGACCTCACCGCTTGGTGGCAGGAGACCGAGACCTGCGGCCCGATCCGCCGGGACCTACACCGGGCGATGATGCTGACGGGTGCCCGCCGCTCCTCGATTCTCCAGGTGCGCCGGGAGGACATCGACCTGACGGCCAACGTGATGACGTTCCGCCACATGAAGACGGGCGGGCAGATGCTCTTCCCGATGGGCAAGCGGCTCAGCTCGATCATCGCCGACCGATTGGCGGCCGACGAGCCGCTGGGCAGTCCCTGGCTCTGGCCGTCGCCGAACAGCGCCTGCGGCCGGATCGTCGAGCCGAAAGAGCAGCGCCGGGCGCTGCCGAGCCCACACGAGTACCGCCACCACGCCCGCACGCTCTTCATCGCGGCAGGCGTGCCCTATGCCGAGAGCGCCCTGCTGCTCGGACAACGCTTGCCCGGCGCGTCGGGCGGCTACGTCCACGCCGAACACCTTGTCGAGCACCTTCGCCCGCATGCGCAGGCGCTCGAGGATCTCGTACTCGGCCCAATCTGGCCGCTCAACGACGACCAGCAAGACGAGAAGTAATAGGTTTACAGCTGGGAATTTTGTGATCTTAGGCTGTCCGCGCTCCGAGGGAGGTCCTCCGGGATAACGAGCGCAGCCGGCGTCTCCGGGCGCCGGCCTCCTCATTCAGACAGATCCATACAGCGTCTCAATGAACCCGCTTCGGCGGGACCGAGGAGTCATGCCTTGACTGAACACATTACCTACGACGGCCTCCGCCAGGTCGTCTTCGACGCCATCGCGCAGGCTGCGCCGAGCCCCTGGCTCGATTGCGAGAACGCCGGCGCCTACCTGGGCTGTGCGCCTGGGACACTGAAGACCTGGAGGGCCCGCGGCGAGGGTCCGCCCTACCACGTGATCAACGGAAAGCTCGTCCGGTATCACCGCAACGAACTCGACGCCTTCGTGCGTGGCGAGGTGGCGCGATGAGCGATTTTCAGGAGAGGGGTGGGCACGCCGACCGGAATAGGGAAGCCGGCGCGCCCTGGTGCGACCGCTCGGGAGACATGAGCAATGAACATGTCGAACATGCTGCGCCCGAGCGGAAGGCCACGCCCTCGTTCGAGCCCCAGCAACTGGAGGCGTACGCCGGCACGGGCTACGAGCTGATCCCGCTCCATGCCCCGGACGCCGTCGACCAGAAGGGTCGCCCGATCGGCAAGGCGCCGTTCAAGGGCTGGCGCCAGGACCCGCCCATCTCGACCGAGGACGCTCATGCTCACATGCAGCGCGGCGCGAATGTCGGCGTCCGCCTTCGAGACGTCGATCTGGTCCTGGATGTCGATCCGCGGAATTTCGAGGACGGGGACGATCCGCTGGCCCGGCTTCAAAAGGATCTCGATTTCGATCTCGGAAACTACCCCACCGTCATCACCGGCTCTGGCGGCAAGCATATCTACATGCTCAAGCCCGCTGATATGCTCCTGAGCGAGACGCTGAAGGAATACCCCGGCATCGAGTTCAAGACCCTCGGCCGTCAGGTCGTGGCCGCCGGCTCAGTCCACCCTGGCACCCGCCTGCCCTACCGGTGGGATGACGATGTGCTCGCCGTCCCGCTCAGCGCTGTTCGATCCGCTCCGTCGTCCCTCATGGACGTCGCGCGGCGTCCCTCGGTGACGAGCACGTCGGGTGGTGGTGAGCATACGCCCGAGGAACTCGCCGCCATGCTCGACGGCCTCGACGTCACGCAATTCCGCGACCAGGCTCGATGGCTGGAGATCATGATGGCCAGCCACCACGCCACCGCTGGCGATGGCAGGCAGGAGTTCATCGCGTGGTCCACCGGTGATCCGCAGTATTCCGATGCTGCCTGGATCATCGGTCGTCGCTGGGACAGCCTGCACGCGGACAGCGCGGGCCGCAGGGTCACCGTGAAGACGCTCTTCAAGGCGCTTGTCGACGCCGGACGCGCTGATCTCCTGCCTCGCGACAGCGCCGAGCACGACTTCCCGGATGAGGCGCTGCAGGAAGTCAGCCGTAAGCTGGCGGACGAGTACGCATGGGTTGTCGATGCGGAGTGCTTCGTGCGCCGCCGCGACACGAAGAAGTTTTCGGCCGCTCAGTTCAAGTCGTTCAAGGGCGGGTATTGGCCGGACGGTGACATCTTGAGCGCCATTTGGAAGGACCGCCTTCCCATCGAGAAGTTCGAGTCGCTCGTCTACCTCCCTGATCAGCCTGAGCATGTTGCCAATCCCTATGGAGGGCGGCTCTACAACATCTGGCGTGACACGAGCGTCAAGCCGAGGGCTGGCGACGTCACCATCTTCATGGAGCACATGGCCTACCTGTTCCCCAACGAACGCGAGCGGGGTTACGTCCTCGACTATCTCTCGCTTCTAGTGCGGCGGCCCTCGGAGAAGATCCACTTCGCGCTTCTCGTGCGCGGCGCCAATGGCACAGGCAAGAGCTGGCTAGGCCGACTGGTGGGCCAGATCGTGGGTGAGCCCAACATCTCGCGCCCCTCCAACTCAGTCGTCAGCGAAACCTACACAGGTTGGCAGGAGGGGGCGCAGATCGCCGTACTTGAGGAACTCATGACCCTTGGCCGGCAGGAGATCGCAAACCGGCTCAAGCCGGTGATCACCGATCCGTACCTCACTATCCGGGAGCTCTACGGCCGGGCCTATAACATCCCCAACCATCTCAATCTGATTTGCTTCACCAATTACGCCGACGCCCTTCCCATCGAAAAGGACGATCGGAGGTGGCTCGTCGTATTCTCGCCGGCCGAGAAGAAGGACGCAGCCTACTACGAAAGCCTGTTCGCCTTCCTCGATGGCGATGGCCCCGCGGCAGTCGCAGATTTTCTGTCGAAGCGGGAGGTCGCCCTCAGCCCGAAGGGGGTCGCGCCCACCACCGCCGGCAAGGAAGAGATGAAGTCGCTCTCGCAGGGTGAGCCTGAGCAGTATCTTGCGTCTCTCCTGGAGGAGCAGGTCTACCCCTTCGACGCCGAGCTTGTTCGGATCGAGGATGTCTTGGGGGCGATCCCCACCTCCATCGCCAATCGCACTCGGAACCTGCAACACAGGGTGCGCAACTGGCTGCAGAACGAAGCCAAGGCCATCAAGCACGAGCGCTACAAGAAGCAGGATCGATCCGGCCGCACCTCCTCTTTCCTCTGGTCGCTGACCAATCACGACCACTGGGCAGCCGTCTCAGCGGCCGCTAGGGCTGACGCCTTCGCAGAGGGGCGTTTTACGACCAGCTGAGGTCAAACAGTAGACAGGGGGGCGCTCGCTCGGGAAGCAGCCCCCGCCTACCCATAAGCTATAGTTCTGTAAGGAGTTTTCGATAGGTAGACAGGGTAGACAGGTAGTATTCTCAATCTAATCGAAACAGCGCAGCAGACACTGCCCATTCCCGCCCGTTGAGCCCGACAACCGGGAAAGTTTCGGAAAGTGGTCGTCTACCTGTCTACCTGCCTACCCCCACTTCGGCGAATTGGCAGACGGCCCCCTTAGCCACATCGCCGGACAGCCCCGCCAACGATGGCGCCCGAAGGCGCAGAACCCGCGACACAAAACGCGCGCGCGTGGGCGCGTGAAGACCCTGAGATGTTGAGTTCGAGGGTCGGCGCTCCCGAAAGCCAAGGAGCGTAAGGACTTGTCTGCGACCGAACCTACCGAGCACCGAGCCGAGCACAGCGAGACCGCCCCGGTGGACGCCCGGACCGACCGCCGGAAGGTGGTCATCGCCCCCGGCGACGTCTCCACCATCCTGGACGCCTGCCGGCGCGGGGTGCCCGAGACGCAGATCGCCCGCGCCCTCGGCGTCAACTACCGGACCTGGATGCGCCTTCGGGTCCAGGACCACCGGATCGCCTCCGCCCTGGCCGAGACCAAGAAGGTCGAGGAGGAGGAGCTCGTCTCCCTCCTGATGGACAAGGCCCGCGGCGGGGACACGACCGCCCTGATCTTCGCCCTCAAGGGCCGCCATGGCTACCGCGACAGCGGGGTCAGCGTGGACGTCAGCGTGAAGAACACGGGCGGCGCCCTGGTCGTGCCTCCGGCGCCCTCGGCGTCGTCCTGGGAGGCCCAGGCGGCCGTCGGGCAGGCTCGGCATCGGGAGAACACCGAGGAGCTCTGAGGCCTACCGGGCCGGTCCGCTGGCCGTGCCTTCCCAATACGACCATCCGGGTCGCTTCGCCCTGATCCGGCGCCGCACGGTCTCCGGCGAGACTCCTTCCCCCTTGGCGGCTTCCCTGATGCTCCGATAAGACCGGCCCTCGATAGAGACGGCCTGGCCGTTCGGAAACGGGTCCAACCTAAACCGCTTGCTCCAATGCCGATGGCGATAGAGTGCGAAGCTTAGCTGGTCGGTCTTGTCGGCGTAGCCCCGGTCGAGGGCTTCGAGCATCGCCTTGATCTTCGGATAGGTGACGGGCTCGCCGCGCACCTCCTGGAGATGCCGTGCGTACTCCCGGACGATGTCACCCTTGCTCATGAAGCGGGCGGCCAATCGCGGGTCATGCCGCACCTCGGCATACCGAAGTCCCACCTGCTCCCTCAGCCATTCTGGCCAGTCATCTTGCACCTTCGGCATACCGAGACACTTAGGACCATTGTTTATCTATAAAAACAAGGCATTAGATGACTTTCAGCGCTAGATCAACAATGTGCTCTTCAGGCCATCGAGGCCCAGAACAGGAGCTATTGATATGTCCAACGTTGATCACCCGCGCGCTGAGCAGACCGCGCTTGATGTGCTGATGAATGGCTATTCCTATCCCCTCAAGATCACCCCTGGGGATATGCACGAAGCCTGGGAATGCCTGGGGCCCATGGCCATGGATCGGATCGCCAGCGCCTTCGCTGATTGGGAGTTGGACGAGGGCGAAGTAAGGCTCAGGCTCGCAGCGTTTTGGGCGGCCGCCGAGCAATTGCCTTTCCTGACCAGCGACTACTTCGATTGGCTGCTGGCTACGGGCTGCACGGGTACCATCCGCGCTGTGGCCGAGAAGCGCTTCAACCTCATCAGCGCCGAGGAGGATCAATCGTGATCTCCACGAAGCGCCCTCACAAGCATATGCCTCGGAAGCTTATTGTCTCGGCGAAGCGAGCTGATCGAGAACGCTTCCAGCGTCTTGCAGACCAAGGTGAAATCCCCACCAGGGCGGTCGTACCCCTCGCCACCGTGTTCGCCGCCGCCCGCAGGGCTCAGGTGGAAATCGGGCCCGGCCACCTGCCTCTGGACGCGATCTTCGCCGCGTTCCCCGAGGACTATCGTCGCAACTGGCTGGCGAAGCAGCCCCGCTGATCAGTGCATCCGAGGTCGCCTTCGGTCGACCTCGGATGATGGTCCGCGCCGACCGCCCCACCGCACATTCTGATCACGTCCTGGCCGCCGAATGGGTGGCCTGACCGCGGTGGCGGGGACGGCAAGCGGCTGACGCCGCGTCGATGTCCGACCCACAGGCCCCGCGTGATGCAAAGCCGGAAGTGGAGAACGACATGGGAATACGAAAGGCGGCTCTCGGAGCCCGCTGGGCGTCCGTGACGGACGTAAGCGGAAAACTCCGACAGGCGAATGAAAACCGGCAGGCGCAGCGTCGCCTGCTCGACCAACTTGAAGAGCAGGTCCGGAGTCGGCGCCAGTCCATCGAGGAGTCCCTCTCCGACCTGCCTCCCTCTCAGCGCACTCCGCTCGTGAACCGGGCGGCGTCAGGCCGCCGCGGCGAGCTGAAGCGCGAGACCTACGACAAGCGCGTGGCCCTCCTGCGGGAGGCCGTCCGCCTGAGGGACGAGCTCGTGGCCGTCCGCGACCACTACAAGTCGCCCGTCCAGATGCTCATGCGCGAGAACCTCGGCTCCGAGCGTCGCAGCCGCATCCTCCAGCAGATCGCCGCCTCCGGGCCGGCCGAGCTCGCGTCCCTGGCCGAGTACGCGGCCGCCACCAAGGACATGGAGCTCGGCGCCGCCCTCTGCTCACGCGTGGCTGATCTCATGCCGAACCAGCGGCCCTTCTCGTCCCATGATCTCGCCGAGGCCCTGGTCGGCGGCGACCACCGCAAGGTCGTGCTGTCGATCATGGAGGCCGAGCGCCTCGCCGAAGAGGTCGCCAACGACGAGGCCACGTTCGAGCGCGGCGCGCCCGACAACCTTCGTGTCCTGAAGATCGCCCGGATGATCCAGGCCGAGCAGGCCGTCGCCGAGGGTCTCCCCGTCAGCGACGACGACCAGACCGCCCCCGACCAACAAGGAGAGAACTGACCATGGCCACCTTCGTCTTCTACGCCGACGAGCCCCGCAAGCGCCGGGCCGACGGCGTCAACACCGTCGTCGCCCACGGCGCCACCGAGGCCGCCGCCCGCTCGGTCGCCGAGGGCCTGATCGGCCAGCCCGGCGCCTTCGCCGAGTACCTGGCCATCGACGTCACCGAGAACACCCCGCCGTTCGTGGTGCAGGGCACGCCGCCCATCGGCGCCATCGGGCAGACCACCTGGCCGACGCTGACGCGGGGCGGCGATCCGCTGCGGGGGGCGTGATGCTGGAGCCCTTCACGTACCCGATCACCTGGAGCGCCCGTTACAAGGCGGTGCGGGCGGCGCTGGCCGGCTGTGAGGTCACCACGCCCAAGGAGCTCTGCATCTTCATGGGCGTCGACTTCGACGACGTAACGTCTCGGATGGAGAGCGAGGCGGCCCGCGACCTGCGGGCCCACGGCTACCGGCGCGAGATGGTGCCGATCAACTTCTACGGCCCCCTTGAGGAGCGCTGGGTCAGGCACGAGCGCTGGCCAGAGGATGCTCAGTTCGACTGACCGCTCTCAGCGGCGCTCAGCCGCCAGGGCGCCGACGAATGCCTGACACAGATCGTCCAGCAGCGGTGAAGGCTCGGCTTCAAAGCCGAGCCCGATCCCGCCGGACATGTGGTCCCTGCGGTGCTCCAGGAACAGCAGCACCCATAGCTCCAGCAGGTCGGCGGGCCACCGTCCGCCTGCCTCGGCCGTAGCCCGGCAGCCGTTGGCGAACTGGTGGACATCGCCCAGCCCGGCCGCTTCGGCGAGCTCGTAGCCATCGACCATGTAGGCCACGTCCACCGAGCGCTCCCAAGTCAGCCCAGGATTGACCACGACGGCCTCCAGCGGATGGCCTCTCTCCAGAAGGTGCCGACGAAGCAGCGTCAGGTGGTCGTCCTCGACCCCGAACATCGCCTGGGCGACCTCCTCCATCGTCTCCATCCTGGTGAACATGCCCTTCGGCGCCTCGACGATCCCGCGCCGCTCGGCCTTCCAGCCTGCGGCATTGCCCCTAGTATGGCGCGCCGGCCTCGCCCCGCGAGCGGTCAGCGGCTCGCCCGGCCGACCGCCGAGCCAAAGGTAAGGGCCGATCTCCAGCGTCGTCTCGTCCACCATGAACCACACGACGCAGCCGCCCGGCTTGCGGGTCAGGCTGAGGTTTACGTCCACCTTGGCCCGCTTCCCGCCGAGCCGGGTCGCCTTGAGCTGGACGTGCCGAACGACGCCCCGGGCCTCGATGACCACGTCGTAGCCATGCCCGTCGAACTCGGACCGAAGGACCTCGAAGGGCGTTTGCATGTCCAGCAGCAGCGTCTTGGCCAGCTCCGACAGGAAGACATGCTCCAGCACCTTCTCCCGCAGGACTGAGTTTTCAGGCGCCCAGGCATCGAACATGGTCCCTGCATGCCACGCCCTCCGACCGTGTCAACGAAATCGGGCTTATAGTCCCTAGACCCTGTGGAGCGCCGAACGGCCCATCCATGGAATGGATTGGGGTCGAGTTGTCGGGGCGAACGTGCGCCGCCTGCGTAAGGAGCGGAAGCTCACGCAGGAGCAACTCGCCATGGAGACTGAGATCGACCTGACCTACCTGGGCGGGATCGAACGCGGCCGGCGCAATCCGTCAGTCAGCGTGCTTGGCCGGCTTGCGGCGGCGCTGGGCGTGCATCCGCGAGACTTGCTAGACACCTGATGAGACCGGAATTGCCGGTGACGCCTTGGGCTCATAGCCGAAGTTGGGTACGTTTGGTTCCAGACCGCTTAGCATTGCTAGAGTTGATTGCCAGTTGCGCAACGCCGGCATCCGTAGGGGTGCAGTCACCCTAGCGGCAGGTGGGGCAGCAACTCTGCGAGCTTGTGTGCTAGCTTTTCGAAGTTTTCGACGCTGGCCACCACGAGGCCCGAGGCGGTCTTCGCCGTTGTCATCCAGCCCAGAACCTTTTCCACCATGCCCTTGGTGGGTTTCCCTAGCGCTTCCGACGCAAGCTGCTTCCCTTCCTTCAGCTTGTCATCGGCCCCTGCTTTATCGAGCAACTCCAGCAGGCTCTGAAGGTGCGCTTGCGCTTGTTCCACATGGTTCGTCGCACTTTGGTTGATGCCGCCTTCAACATTCGATGTGTCGGCGATCACCCCAATATTCTGCGCTTGCACGTTGATGGTCTTGTTCACGGTTACAGTTCCCAACAATCCCGTATCCGCCCCGAACAGGTCCAAAGACGCCGCTTGAAACTCGATCTTCTTGAACTCGCGGAAGATCGGCTTTCCCTCTGCCTGGGCTTCGAGCCTAGCGCGTAACATGGAGCCGGTGGCGGCCTTCCGGTAGGCCTCCTTCGCACTATCTTCATAGACGGGTGACCGGTCTGCATGGGCTACGAAATGATCCAGGATCGCGTCTTTGATCGCAGTTTCGGGCTCTCGGGCGAACCACTCCAGCGTGACTTCCTCTAGGCCTGCAACGTAGGAGTTGACTAGGCCCATCGCCAACCCTTCGCGGGCTTTCCGATCCTCGTCAAAGGTAGCCTCTGCAATGAAATCGAAGTGACGCTCTACCGTTGCGTCATCGGCGGTCAACAGGCGGAACCCGTACTTCCTTACGTCGGGAGGCTGATCTCTTAGCCGCGCTGGCGGGAAGCCGAGGTGGCTAAGGTCAAGGTCTGGATGTTCCCACACCGCCCAGGCGGCGTACTGGGCGACCTGCTTGTCGTCGTGGCCGTTTAGACTGCCGATCACAGCAGCGTTCTCGTGTCCTAATGTGAATAGGTGACGAGGTGCCTTGTTAAGGCCGACGAGAACGGCGGCGAGCCTTAGCTCCGACGCTGATGCGTGGTCAGGATTAACGCGGCGCGTCGAAAGCCTCTCGCTGTAGGAGGGTGCCTGCTGCGCGGCAGCTAGCAAGACCGCACCGTCCAGCTCCACACCGATCGACTTCAGACGTGCCTCAGTTTCTGTTTCACCCGCAAGCGCGAGAAGCGCAGCCATTCCAGCGCCAAAGATGTCGTCGTCGCCGCGATTCCGTTCAAGAGCGTCGAGGGTTGCGTCGAGGTTCTGCGCCTTATTCCCGACCAGGGCTATCGCGTTGAACGTCCAGCGTCGAACGCTTGGGTTTGGATGGTACAAGAGGCCGGTGAGTGTCTGGCAAATCCCGTGTGGATCACGAAGGCGTCGTCCACCTCGGTAATGCGCGCACAGTAGTTCGAGCGCCGATTCCTTGCCTTTGGGCTCAGGATGCCCCAACAAAAGGTGAATGTAGTTGGCCTCTTGTTGGCCAATGAATCCGCGAGCAGAAGGCCTCACCGTGCTACTCGCCGCTATTCGCGTGCTGTCGCTGCGCTCTCTGGACGACCTCTTGAGACCAAGGGTCGAAATCTTCGATGTGGTTGATTGGAACGTCCAATCGCATCCAGCTTAGATCGTTGATCGCAAGACGCCGCGTAAGCGGCTCAAAGTGAGGCGGGCACTCCATGGAAACCACCGCCAGCAGGTCAGCGTGTCCCGTCTCATCTTCTGCAACAACTAGGTCTTCGATCCTTGTGGGTGAGTTATGAAAGCGTCCGCTAAAGACAACATGAGGAAGGTCTAGGTCAAAAGCGATTGCTCGGAGGCCGCTTGCGACAATGCCGTGATCGCCCTCATCGAATAGGTCGAGGTCATTGTCCGCGACCGGCGTGAAAAACCCAACTGATCGGCGCTTTAGGAACGTGTCCCGTCCTTCCCGATACCGCCCATGTCGGTACGTCAGCACCTCAGAGCCGCGCATGAACATCACGAACGACCAGACGTGAAGCTCATCAGGGTCGCTCCGGTTGCTTGTCGGATCGCTGTAGTGAAATCGGCACATGTCGATGATGAGCCGGAGCTTGTCAGTAGCAGATCGAAGTGCGGTAGCCGCCGCTACTGCATTAGCTCGTCTAATAGCGAGCGGAGCCCCTCTCTTCAGTTCCCGCTGGCGACGCCGCGCCACGATTGGAGAACGATAGGCCTCTGGAATGTCTGGGGCGGCGAGGAATTCTCTCAGGAAGAATCTGCCCGGCTCGCTCCGGTAAAAAAGGCTGCGGTCGCGCCGGGCGAGGATATCCTCGCTCAGTCGTGCCCCTACGGTCTTGTGCTGCGTCTTGCCAAAGAGCCTGGAGGGCACGAGATCATGCCGGTAAGCCACTTCGACAATTTCGCGAGAAGACAGCGGTCGACGCGCCAAGCGCAAAACCGCCTCTGCGATAGTCAGATAGCTATCCAACGACTGCGCCCTCGCCGTTAGCGGACCCGCCGCCGGCTCCCCGAACTGCGCCAGTATCTAATTGGCACACCGGGTAGAAACCCTAACTGTGGTTGTCCGGTTCGGTCATCTTCTTTCGCGTGCGACCGCGGACAGAACGCGACGACGTCCGCTTCCAACCCAAATGCCAACTTCCGCTACGGGCGCGAAGCCCGCCTTAAGACGCTCCGTTCGGTACCTATCCGGTACTCGAACGCGCCGCGCGTTCTCGGAAACCGTGAACTCTCAACAAGATGTTGATTTTAAAGAGAAAATGGCGCGCCCGGAACGATTCGAACGTCCGACCCTCAGATTCGTAGTCTGATGCTCTATCCAGCTGAGCTACGGGCGCGTCTTGCCTTGCGGCGAGGGCGCGGAACCTAGTCGGGGCTGGGCGGGTTGGCAAGCCGGGACGGGGCAAAAATTTCGATCGGGACGGTTTTCTTTGTTCAGGGTGGCGGGTCGCTCGCCCACACCGCCCTCAACACCTTGAAATCACAGCGGAACTTTCGCCACGTCAGCCGAAGGCGGCGCGCCAGGTGGTTGCCCCTGGCCAGCCGGCGGCTTCGTAGACACCCCGCGCCACCGCCCGGGCCAGCACGTCGGCGGCCAGGGCGCCGATCCGGGCGACGGTGAAGTCCGCCTCCGCGCCCAGCGGCCGGCGGGCGGTGGAGAGGGCGAAGACCACATCGCCGTCGAAGGGGGCGTGCACGGGGCGGATAGCGCGGGCCAGGCCGTCCTGGGCCATGATCGCCACCCGCCTGGCCTGGGCCGGGGTCAGGGCGACGTCGGTGGCGACGCAGGCGATGGTGGTGTTCATCCGCGCCTTGGGATCGGACTTGGCGAGGCCCCAGGCGTCGGGCGCGGCGGCAAGGCCGGCGGTTCCCCGCCCGCCGAACTCGGCGCCGATCTCGTAGGGCGCAGCCCAGAAGCCGCCGCCTGGAGCCACCACCGACCCGAACGAATTGACCAGCACCAGCGCGCCGACCGCGATCCCGTCGGCGGCGATGATGGAGGCCGAACCGGTCCCGCCCTTCAGCGTCCCGGCCATGGCGCCATAGCCGCCCCCGGCGGTCCCCAGGGCGAAGTCGCTGCTGGCGGCGGCGACGGCCTCGCGGCCCAGGCGGCGATAGGGTGGGTCTTCGCCCCAACCCTTGTCGCCGCCATTGGCGAGATCATAGAGGATCGCGCCGGGGACGACCGGCGAGCGCGGCACGCCGTCGCGCGGAACCAGGCCATAGCCGCGACCGCGCGCGCCCAGCCAGGCGACCACGCCGTCGGCGGCGGCCAAGCCGTAGACCGAGCCGCCCGACAACACGATGGCGTCCACCGCCTCGACCAGGTTCTCCGGCGCCAGCGCATCGGTCTCGCGCGTGCCCGGCCCGCCCCCACGCACGTCGCAGGCAGCGACGGCGCGGTCGTCGGGCAGGATGACTGTGACGCCGGTCCGCACCGCCTCGTCATGGGCCTGGCCGACCTGCAGGCCGGGAACGTCGGTGATCAGGTTGCGAGGTCCGGGGGCGGGCTGGCTCATAATCGGCATCGAAAGCAGCCTGCGCATTTGTTGTCCACGCCCGGAACGCTATGGTGGCGTTTTCCTCCCCCTGCCGCTCGCGTGGTGTCCGTGTTCCATTTCAAGCGTTTCAGCGCCCTTCCGCTCGCCCTCGCCCTGGCCGCCTGCGCCACCACCCAGACAGCATCCCCGCCGCCGGCGCCGACCAAGGCCAGCGCCGCGACGGGCGAGGTCATGGTCGCCGCCGCCAACCCACTGGCGGTGGAGGCCGGTCTGAACGTGCTGAAGAAGGGCGGTTCGGCGGTCGACGCCGCAGCGGCGGTGCAGGCGGTGTTGGGCCTGGTGGAACCGCAGAGCTCGGGCCTCGGCGGCGGCGCCTTCATGACCTATTACGACGCCGCCACGAAGAAGGTCATCGCCTATAACGGCCGCGAAACTGCGCCGGCCGGGGCGACGCCCGACATGTTCCTGCAGGACGGCAAGCCGCTCAGCTTTCCGGCGGCGGTGACCAGCGGCAAGGCGACCGGCGTGCCCGGCGCAGTGGCCATGCTGGCCATGGCCCAGGCCCAGCACGGCAAGCTGGCCTGGAAGGACCTGTTCGGCGACGCCGAGCGGCTGGCCGACGATGGCTTCGTCGTCAGCCCGCGCCTGGCCGGCATGATCGCCGGCCCATTCTCGCAGAGCCAGACCCCCGACGCCAAGGCCTACTTCACCAAGCCGGACGGCCAGCGCTACCAGGCCGGCGACGTGCTGAAGAACCCCGCCTACGCCGCCAGCCTGCGCAAGATCGCCGCCGAGGGCCCAAAGGCCATTTTGGAGGGGTCGCTGGCCGAGGCGATCGTCGCCAAGGTCGCGCAGGGGCCGTTGCCGGGAACCATGACCCTGGCGGACCTGAAGGCCTACCGACCCAAGGCCGGGGACGCCGTCTGCGGCCCCTACCGCATCTATGTCGTCTGCGTGCCGGACGCGCCCTCGAGCGGGGCGGCGCTGCTGGAGGCGCTGGGCATCCTCGCCAACACCGACATCGCCGAGCGCGGCCCGGCCGACCCCCAGGCCTGGTTCCTGTTCACCCAGGCCAGCCGCCTGATGTACGCAGACCGCGATCGCTATTTCGGCGACCCCGCCTTCACCCCGGTTCCGATCGAGGGACTGCTGGACCCGGCCTATGTCGCCCAGCGCGCCAAGCTGATCGGCGAGGTCGCCGGCCCGGCGCCGGCTCCCGGGACGCCGCGCGGCGCCGGAGCCCTGGCCCCCGACGCGACCAAGGAACCGGGCGGCACCTCGCATTTCGTCGTGGTCGACGCCGCCGGCAACGTGGTGTCGATGACCACCACGGTCGAGAGCATCTTCGGCACCGGCCGCATGGTCGGCGGCTTCTTCCTCAACAACCAGCTCACCGACTTCTCATGGTCGCCGCAGAACGCCGACGGGACCCAGGCGGCCAATGCGGTGGCCCCCGGCAAGCGGCCGCGCTCGTCCATGGCCCCGACCATCGTGCTGGACCGGGACGGCAAGCTCGTCGCGGCCATCGGGTCGCCGGGCGGCAACTCGATCCTGGCCTATAACCTGAAGGCGCTGGTCGCGATCCTGGACTGGAAGATGAGCGTCGAGGACGCCTTCAAGCTGCCCAATCTCGTGGCGCGCGGCGACAGCTTCGCTTCCGAACCCGACCGCTATGCGCCCGGCGTCGTCGACGCCCTGGCCGCCAAGGGGATCGTGTTCAAGGGCAGCGGCGGCGAAGGCTCGGGCCTGCATGGGGTCAAGGTGACGCCGCAAGGCCTGCAAGGCGGCGCCGACGACCGCCGCGAGGGCGTGGCCAAGGGGTTCTAGGCGCCGGCGCTCTTCGCACGGCGGCGCTTCGGCGGCGCCAGCGGCGGCGGCGCGCCAGGCAGGCGCAACTCGAAGACCGAGCCTTGCGGCCCGGTCTCGGCCAGCAACAGGTCGCCGCCGTGCCCCTGGGCCAGCTCGCGGGCGATGGCCAGGCCCAGGCCCGCGCCGCCCGGCCGGGTCGACCCGGCGAAGGGCTGGAACAAGCGCTCGCGCGCCCGCTCCGAAACACCAGGACCGTTGTCGGCCAGGCGGATCACGCTGAGCCCCTCGGCCTGCGACAGGCTCACCTCGATCAGGCCGGGCTTGTCGCGGCCCGCCTGCTGCTCCACCGCCTCGCGCGCATTGCGCATCAGGTTCACCAGGATGCGGTGAAGCTGGTCCGGGTCGGCGTTCACCTGTTCTCCGGCCCCCACCAGCGAGACGAGCTGAGTGCCCTCCAGAGACAACCGCGCCTCTTCCGAGGCCGCCTCGATGGCCGGCGCCAGCGGGATCGGCCGCGCATCGGGGGCGGCTTCCTCGGTCTTGCCATAGGTCAGGACGTCCGAGGCCAGCTTGACCGCGCGGTCCAGCGCCCGCTCCAGGCGCGGCAAGGCCTGTGACACCTTGGGGTCTTTCAGCGCCGCCAGCCGCTCGGAGGCGATCTGGGCGCTGGTCAGCATGTTGCGCAGGTCGTGATTGATCTTGGCCACCGCCTCGCCCAGCGCCGCCAGCCGGGCGCGTGAATTCAGGGCGGCGCGCAGCTCTTCCTGCATGCGTTCGAGCTGCAGTTCGGCGCGGCCGATCTCGTCGCGGCGGCCCGACGGCTCGATATGCGCCTGCAGATCGTCGGGATCGGCGGCGAACCGCTCCATCGAGCGGGTGATCCGCTGCATCGGCCGGACCAGGAAGTAATTGAGCGACAGATAGACCAGTCCGCCGGCGATGGCCGAGACGAAGCCCATGATCGCCAGCAGTCGCCAGAGATAGTCGCGCAGCTCGGCCTTCAGCTCGGTGTCGGGCGCCACCACCTCGATGAACTGGGCCTTGTAGAAGCGCGGCTCGGCGATCACCCGCACCATGCGCCCGTCGTTCCCCAGCAGGGTCTGGAACGGCGCCGACAGCCACGACGCCGGCGCCTGGTCGCGCAGGTCGACCAGATAGGGCGGTTCGTCCAGCCGCGGACCCGGCACCTTCAGGAAGCGGTTGCCGTCATTGTCGAGTATGGCCACCGTCTGGACCCCGGCGGTGTCGCGCATCTGCGAGGCCAGGTTCTCGCTCAGCACCTGGTCGGGCGCGACCTCGGTGGCCATGGAGGCGAGTTCGGCGGCGCGCACGCGGTCCAGCAGCCACTGTTCCTCGAACGAGGCCAGGGCGGCGGGCAAGGCGAAGGCGCTGGCCCCCGCTACGAACAGGATCGTCAGAATCAGCAGGCGTGCGGACAGACCGCCCGGCCAGAAGAAGCGGCGCGCGGGCGGCTTGTTGGGCGCCGGGGGAGAGGGGGCGTCCGCCATCACAACTCCCCGTTACTTCACCCGGAACGGTTCGGCAACGCGGGGCTTCGCCGCAAGCTCTGCAATAAGGCCTCGATCCCTCAACGAGCGCCCACGGCTTGGGCGACGCTGGTGAAACCATCGACGCGCAGGCGCGCAGCCAGATCGCGCTTCACCCGCGTGACCAGGCCCGGCCCCTCATAGACCATGGCGGAATAGAACTGCACCGCCGAAGCGCCCGCCCGGATCTTCGCGTAGGCGTCCGCGCCCGAGGCGATTCCCCCTGCGCCGATCAGCGCCACGCGGCCCGCCGCCGCGTCGGCGAACCGTCCCAGCATGTGCGTGGAGAGCTCGAACAGCGGCGGTCCCGAGAGCCCGCCGGCTTCGGCGGCCAACGGCGAAGACAGGCCCGGCCGGGTGATCGTGGTGTTGGAGACGATGATCCCCGAGAGGCCGGCGGCCGCCACTGTCTCGACGATCGCCTCGACCTCGCCGTCCTCCAGGTCCGGCGCAACCTTCAGGAAGATGGGGACGAGGCCTTCCGGCGGCAGCGAATCGCGCGCCTCGGCCACGCGGCCCAGCAGTTCCTCCAGCGCGGCCTTGGTCTGCAAGGCGCGCAGGCCCGGCGTATTGGGCGAGGAGATGTTGACGGTGAAATAGGACGCCAGGCCCCACAGGCGGCGCAGGCAGGTCACATAGTCGGCGATGCGATCCTCAGCGTCCTTGTTGGCGCCGATATTGGCCCCGACCACGCCCGGCCCACGCCAGGCCAGGCGCGCGGCGAAGCGCTCCAGTCCCTCGTTGTTGAAGCCCATGCGGTTGATGACCGCGCGGTCCTGCGAAAGGCGGAACAGGCGCGGGCGCGGATTGCCGGCCTGAGGCAGCGGCGTGACCGTCCCGCACTCCACGAAGCCGAAGCCGGCGCGCAGCATCGCCCGAAACACCTCGGCGTTCTTGTCGAAGCCCGGCGCCAGGCCGACGCAGTTCGGCAATTTCAGCCCCGCGACCTCGGTGGCCAGGATCGGATCGTCGCCCCCGGCGCACGGCCCCAGGCCCGCGGCCAGAGCCCGGATCGTCAGGCGATGCGCATCCTCCGGATCGAAGGCGTGCATGGCGCGGGCGGCGATGTCGTGCAGGCTCATGCCAGATCCCCAAGCTGCGGAACGCCATCGGCGCCCAGCGGCGCCTCGGTCACCGCGCGCACCGCTGCGACAGGCAAACGGCCGTAGAGATGCGGGAAGAGATCGCCGCCGCGGGACGGCTCCCATTTCAGCGCCGCGCCAAGATCGTCGGCCTCGACCTCCAGCACCACCAGATCGGCCTGGCCGGCGAAGTGGCGTCGCGCCGTCTCGGCCGCCTGGGCGGCGGTGGAGAAGTGGATATAGCCGTCGGCCAGATCGACCGCCGAACCGGCGAAGGCGCCAGCCACCTGGGCTGCGCGCCACTCCGCGCGCGGCAGGATCTTGTAGATGCGCGCCATCTCAGCCCCGCGGATAGAAGAGGCCGTCATAGGACGGACGGCCCCCGGCGTCGAAGAGGAACACCGCCGCCGCCGCCGTCGGAAAGGCGGCGTGAGCGCGGGCGATCAGGGTCGAAGGCGCCGAGCCCTCGGCCAGCAGCCGGATCGTCAGTTCCTGCAGGCCCGGATTGTGGCCGATCACCATCACGGTGCGCGAGGTCTCGCCCGCCGATTCGGCCAGGTCGCGGATCGTCCGTTCCTCGGCCAGATAGAGCGAGCGCTCGAACCGGACGGCGCAATTGGGAAAGGCGGCGCAGGCCGCGGCCCAGGTCTCGCGCGTGCGCACCGCCGAGGACACGAGCGCAATGTCCGGCAGCAGGCCCAGATCGGCCAGATTCGCCGCCATCTCGCCCACCTCGCGCACGCCGCGGTCCGTCAGCTTGCGGTCGAAGTCCTCGCCGCTGCCCGCATCTCGTTCCGCCTTGCCGTGCCGCAAGAGAATAAGCCGATCCATCGACGCTCCGCC
>NZ_JAYRST010000009.1:0-61543 GCF_041920015.1 Phenylobacterium sp. | reverse complement strand
TCCGCTTCCTGGCGGCGTTGCGGCTCCACATGTTGAGGCCCTCGACCAGGGCCGAGAACGCCATGGCCGCATAGATATAGCCCTTGGGCACATGCACCCCGAAGCCGTCGGCGATCAGCACCGCCCCGATCATCAGGAGGAAGCCCAGCGCCAGCATCACCACGGTCGGGTTGTTGTTGATGAAGTTGGCCAGCGGGTCGGCCGCCACCATCATGATCCCCACGGTGATCACCACCGCCAGGATCATCACCGGCAGGTGGTCGGTCATGCCCACCGCCGTCAGGATCGAGTCGATCGAGAACACCAGGTCCAGCATGAGGATCTGCGCGATCGCAGCCCCGAAGTTCTTGGCCGCCGTCGTCTTGGCGTCGAACACGTCGTCGTTGGGGGAGGGATCGACCGTGTGGTGGATCTCGGTCGTCGCCTTCCAGACCAGGAACAGGCCGCCGGCGATCAGGATCAGGTCGCGCCAGGAGAAGGACAGCTCCCAGGCCGGAGCGCCGTGCGCATCCAGCGGTCCCTGCCAGGGCAGCTCGAACACCGGCGCGGTCAGGCCGACGATGAAGGCGAGGGTGGACAGCAGGCCCAGCCGCATCACCAGCGCCAGGCTGATGCCGATGCGCCGCGCCTTGGTGCGCTGCTCGGCCGGCAGCTTGTTCGAGAGGATGGAGATGAAGACCAGGTTGTCGATGCCCAGGACCACCTCCATGACGATCAAGGTGATCAGTGCGGCCCAGACGGCGGGATCGCTCGCCAGGGTCAAAAGGCTTTCCATCGGGGTCCCCTCGTCATCGCCGGAAAAGGCGTTTTAACCGCGAGAGATAGGAGACCCCGCCGGCCTCGCAAGAGCGGCAGGCTACGTCTCTCCCGCTGCGCCGCCGTCCCCTTCGCCGATCTCGACGGAGGCTGGGAGTTCGCTCACCGCCTGCTGGGCCGCGCCGCGGGCGATCAGCACGTCGTCCGGGCGCCGGAAGTCCACCTCCACGGAGATCAGCCTGCGGGTCTGGGCCGTCACCCGCGCCTCGAGGTCCAGCGGCCGGGCCGCGCCGACGCGAAAGAACTGCATCTGCAGGTTCAAGGTCCGAAAGGCGCAGCGGTCGGGCAGCACGCTCATCGCCGCAAACGCCGCCATCTGGTCGGCCAGGGCGGCGAGATAGCCGCCGAACAGGCTGCCGTCCCGGTTCAGCAGTTCGGGCGCCGGCTCCCAGCGTTTGCTCGCCCAGCCTTCGCCCCAGGCGTCGACCAGGCCGAGCTTCAGGGTGCTCGTCACCGGCGGCGGCTCCACCCGGCGCGCCACCAGTCCGTCCAGTCGTTCCTTGGCCCAGCTCATCGCAACGTCCTCAAGTGATTGACGCAGCGACTCTCCCGAGCATTGCTCGGCTTTTGTACTCGCATCGCGGAGGGCGGGATGGCGGCGCCCGCAAGTCCATATCGCAAACCGAAACAGGCGCGCGCCCGGGCCACCTGGGCGGCGATCCTCCAGGCCGCAACTCGCATAATCGAAACCGAGGGCGAGGACGCCTTCACCACCAACCGCGTCGCCGAGACCGCCGGGGTCAGCATCGGCACGCTCTATCAGTACTTTCCGAACAAGGCGGCGATCCTGGTGGCGATGATGCACGACGAGCGCGATCTCGCCCGGCGCAAGGCGCGCGGCTGGATCGAGGCCGGCCTCGACCCGGACCGCGCGATGATCCGCGCCCAGATCCAGGGCTTCGCCGGCCGCCCCCGCACCCGCCGCGTCGCCCTCCACGCCCTGCTGGCCCAGGAGCCCAGCCTGGACGGCGCCGTCGACGCCCCGGCCCGCCGCGCCGGCCGCCAGGCCGTCGACGCCTTTGTCGTCACCCGCGCCGTGGTCGGCGTCGTCCGCGCCGCCGTCCTGGAGGACTCGCCCTTGCTGACCACGCCCGAGTTCGAAGACGCCCTCGTCCGCCTCGCCCGCGCCCTGAGACCGCGATCATAAATCCTCCCCCGCTGGGGGTGGGGGCTCGGCGCATCGCGCCGAGACGGAGGGGCCTGCTGAGTCCGAAGTCTCCCCCAGCCAGCTTCGCGGGCCACTCCCTCAGAAGGGAAGCATGAGAATGGCCCCGTAACCCAATCCTCAGCCTTTCCGGCCACGCTGCTGGAAGGGGCGAACTCGCGCGGCGCGCGATTTGCACTCGCTCCAGGCGGGCGCCGAGAACGGCGCCGGAACGGGACGAAGACGCCATGAACGACGCCTCGAACATCCGCCAGCTCACCTCGCTGCGCTTCTTCGCGGCCTTCTGGGTGGTGCTGTTCCACTACTGGCCCAAGCTCGACCTCGACGCGGCGATCCCGTTGTTCGTCCAGAAGGGCTATCTCGGGGTGGAGCTGTTCTTCATCCTCTCCGGTTTCATCCTCTGCCACGTCTACCGGACCAGTCTGGAGGAGGGCCGTTTCCGATACGGCGCCTTCCTCTGGAACCGTCTGGCGCGGGTCTATCCGCTGCACCTGGCCACCCTGGCCGGCATGATCGTCCTGGCCCTGGGCGCCCAGGCCGCCGGCTTCGGCATCGACCAGAACATCCTCTCCTGGGAGTCGCTGCCGGCCAACCTGTTGCTGGTCCAGGCGTGGGGCCTGGCGCCGCAGGCGGCCTTCAACCATCCGTCCTGGTCGATCTCGGCCGAGTGGTTCGCCTATCTGACCTTTCCATTGTTCGCCTGGGGCGCCCTGGCGCTGAAGGATCGCCCGCTGACGGCGGTCGGCCTGGCGGTCTGCTTCCTCGCGGGCCTCTATGCGATCTTCCAGTCCCTGGCCGGATTTCCGCTGACCCAGGCGACGATCCAGTGGGGCGCGCTGCGCATCGTGCCCTGCTTCGCCTATGGCTGCGCCCTGCACGCCCTGTGGCGCGCACGGCCCTCGCAGAATCGCGGCGGCGCCTTGGCCGGGGCCGTGTTCAGCGCCGTGGCGGCCGTGGGCCTGGCGGCGCTGGCCGCACCAGATGCCGCGATTGTGATCGCCCTGGGCGCGCTGATCTTCTTCCTGGCCCGCATGGCTCAGGCCGGAACTGAAACATTCGGTAACACGCCGCTCGTTTATCTCGGCGAGATCAGCTACTCGGTCTACATGGTCTGCGTGCCATGGAAGATAGTCTTCGTGAATGGAGCCTCGAAGGTTTTCCAGCTTAGCGACGAACGCCTGCCAGTTGGCCTGTGGTTAGTTTTTCTGCTCGGCGTTATTCCACTGGCTGCTGCGTCATATCATCTCATCGAAAAACCTGCCCGTACACAGATGAAGCTGTGGGCCGACTCCTGGCGCGCCCGGCGACCTTCGACCGCAGGGGCGTAAAGACTCTTTTCATTCAGACGCGGGATGGTTACCCCTTGGCGCGTTCGCGTGGGGGAGTACCCGTAGCATGCTAAAACGACCGAGGGCCGTGATCGGCTCCCTGGCCGCCGCGGCGGTTATGCTGTTTGCTCCGATTTCGAGCGCGGTGGCCGACACCTACTGGCAGTGCGTGCCGTTCGCCCGCCTGATCTCCGGTGTTCAGATCTATGGCGACGCCTATACGTGGTGGCGTCAGGCGGTCGGCAAGTACGAGACCGGTTTCACGCCCAAGGCCGGCGCGGTCCTCTGCTTCAAGCCCACCGGCAAGATGCGTCTCGGCCACGTCGCCGTGGTCAGCCAGGTTCTCACCGACCGTGTGATTCAGATCACCCACGCCAACTGGTCGCGGATCGGCGGCACGCGCGGGCAGATCGAAAAGGACGTCACCGTCATCGATGTCTCGCCGACCGGCGACTGGAGCCAGGTCAAGGTCTGGTATGATCCGGTGCGCGACCTCGGGTCTTCGACCTACCCGACCCACGGCTTCATCTATCAGGACGCCACGGCCATCAAGATCGCCAACTCGCGTCTCAACTCGGCTCAGAACGCGGCCATCGCCGTGGCCCAGGGCGCGGCCAGTCAGGTCGCCTCGGTGGTCCGTCCGGGCGCCGGCCCCCTCCAGATGCTGAGCCAGGCGGCCGACTCGACCGACCGCATCGCCGCCCTCATCCAGGCCGCGACCCAGATGCAACCCCCGGCCGACTCCAACTAAACGCCTCCCTCGCGGGGCGGAGCTGTCACATATGGATGTCATCCCGGTTTGCGCAGCAAGACCGGGACCCATGAACACATGCGGTTCAGGATCCGTCTCGGCGGCGCCAGAGCCTGAAAGCTCAGGTGTTCATGGATTCCGGGCAAGCGCTGAGCGCTTTCCGGGAAGACATGCCAAGTGGGCCGCCGCCGCTTATCCGAGCCATATGCGATAGCCCTCCATCGTGGGGCAGGGCGTCGCATAGGGAGCATCACCCCGGAGAGGCGCGCGCCGCGCTTTCTGGGAAAACATCTGCGAGCGGCGGTGCCCGTCAGCTTCAATACAATGCGCTCGAAGACCTACTGATAATCCCAGCTTACGTCCGGGTTCTCTCGCGCAAGCCGCCGTCTGGCCGATTCAAGTCGGTCCTGGGTTTCCGTATTTCGAAATTGAGACAGTATATAGATCGCACTATACACGTATATGACACCCATTGTGTCGGAATTTGCTGCATAGGCGGGGCATCATAGTTTCGAGGCCGCTTACCATACAGTCGATATGAACAAGATCGCGCCACAAATACGCAACCGTTCCTTAAGCGCGTGCGGCGACCATGGGCGCTTCCTCGCCTGCACGAGCCTCTATGTCCGCAGCCGCCAGCCTTCATCGATCGCTCGATTTCCAGACGCTGCGCGGCGTGCTGGAAGGGCACCGTCGCTATCTCGACCATCGGGTCGGCGGCCGCCGGGCGAGCCTGGCCTACGCCGACCTTTCCGGCTTGCGCCTGGAGGGCATCGATCTTCGTGACGCTGACCTGACCGGGGCGCGGCTGGCCGGAGCGCGGCTCGCGGGCGCCAGGCTCGACAGGGCGATTCTGTTCGGGGCGGACCTGCGCGATACCGACCTGCGCCGGGCCAGCCTCGTCCAGGCCGACCTGCGCGGCGCCTCCTTGCGTGGCGCGAACCTCTCGGGCGCCAATCTGGCGGGCTGCGACCTGCGCGAAGGCCGCATCGCCCTGCAGGACCGCAACGAGGGCTTCCGCTATCTCGACCACGCCGGCGGGCCGGGCGAGCTGAACTTCGCGGTCCTGGCCGGCGCCGACCTCTCTGGCGCCCAGATGACCGGCGCGTCGGCGCTGGCCACCGACTTCACCGACGCCAATCTTTCCGACGCCCAGCTCGGCGGGGCGCGGCTGATCAAGGCCAGGCTGGACGGGGCGAACCTGACCGGCGCCCATGTGGCCGGCGCCGACCTGTCGGGCGCCTCGCTGCGGCGTGCGATCCTGATCTCCGTCGACCTGAGCTTCGCCACCGTCGAGGGCGCGGACATGGCCGACGTACTCGGCGCGCCGCCCGCGGTCGTCTATGTCGACGACCAGCCCCTGGCCGAGGTGTTGGCCGCCCACGAGGCGTTCTGCGACACCCATGGCCGCCGCGGGACGCCGGCGCGGCTGTCGGCTATCGATTTCCGCCCAATGGGGACGCTCAAGCGGCGGCGGCTCAGCGGGCTGGTCGCGCCGGGCTCGGTGTTCTTCGGCCTCAATCTCGAAGGCGTGGAGCTGCAGGGAGCCGACCTGTCGCGCTGCGATCTGCGGGGGGTCAATCTGCGCATGGCCGACCTGCGCGGGGCGCGCCTGGTCGAGGCCCAACTCGCCCGCGCCGATCTACGTGGCGCGCAACTGGGGCCGCTCGACATGGGCGAGGGGCGCATCGTCCGCGCCGACCTCTCGGGCGCCAACCTGCGCCGGGCCGACCTGCGCAAGGCCTACGCCCTGCGCGGGCGATTCGTGGGCGCCGATCTTTCGGATGCGCGGCTGGAGGCCTGCCTCCTCACCGACGCCGAGTTCGAGCCGCCTCAGCTGTAGCGGATGCGTCCGAGCGCGGCGGCCACGTCGGCCAGCAGTTGCGCGGGCTTCAGGCCCGCCTTCCACTTCTCGAAGGCCATGACGTTTTCGATACGCGCATCGACGAAGGCGGCGGCCGCGTCGCGCCCGGAGGACAGGCGGATGGCCAGGGCGCTGGCGAGGATTCCCGACAGGATCGCGCGCTTGGAATAGTGGTTCTCGTCGGTGGCCGTGTCCCCGGCCCAGCGCCACAGCTTGTCGGCGCTGTCCCACAAGAGGCGCAGCGCAAGCGGCAGGTGCATCGGCAGGGCGAGGAAACCTGCCCATCGCCGCACCGCCCCCTCGTCCTGGGCCGCCAGGTCGATCCGGGTCATCACCGCCAGGCGGATGCGCTCGCGGATCTTCAGGGGCGCCGGATCGGGCAGGGCGGCCAGGGTCTGGGCGTCGTGCCGCCTGGCCAGCAAGGCGGCGAGGTCGCGCGGGCCGTGCGGCAGCAACAGCTCGACATCGGCCTCGGGCAGCCCCGCCGCCGCGCCCGCGGCCTTCACCGTCGGCCAGGTCCAGCCGCGATCGGCGGCTATATGGAGGGCCGCGTCCAGAACCTGCCGCTCGGCGTCCTGCGCCCAATCGTCTGCATTCGACATGGGCGGCATCTTAGCGGACGTTTTTCCGCCTGTCCGCCGTGGACATCGCCGCCCTCATCTGCTAATCCGCCGCGCTCAAACCCGAAGGCTCCTCGCCAGCGGGTGCAAGGCTTTTGTCCGTTCGCCGCCGCCTGATGTCAGGAGGGCCGAGCGGGAACGGGTGATAGGAGAGAGACCTCTGGTTCAGATTTTCGTCCGCGACAACAACGTCGATCAGGCCCTCAAGGCGCTGAAGAAGAAGATGCAGCGCGAGGGCTCGTTCCGCGAAATGAAGCGGCACGTCCATTATGAGAAGCCGAGCGAGAAGCGTGCTCGCCAGAAGGCCGAAGCCGTGCGCCGCGCGCGCAAGCTGGCCCGCAAGCGCGCCCAGCGCGAAGGCCTGATCGCCGCGCCGAAGCCGAAGAAGCCCGGCCGTTAAGTATCAAGGCCTCGAGCCTTATGTCGGGGGGCCGCGCAGCCATGCTGCGCGGCCCTTTGCATGTGCGGCTCAGCTTGCTCACCGAACCGCGATATTCGGTCGCGCGGCACGAGGCTTGCTAGTTCTTAAGGGCGGTCCCACCTAAATGGGACTCTGAGACACACTTTTCACGAAGGCGCGTCATGAACCTGCGTAATCTCGCCATCTGGGGCGTCATCGTCGTCGTACTCATCGGGCTGTACAGCATGATGACCGGCGGCAGCCAGGCGGCGGGCGCCTCGGGCCAGATCTCCTACTCGCAACTGCTCGGCAAGGTGAACGCCGGCGAGGTGAAGTCGGCGACCTTCCGCGGCGCCGCCATCGAGGTGAAGGACACCAGCGGTAAGTCGTACACCGCCCTGACCCCGAACAATCAGGACGACCTGATCAAGCGCCTGGAATCGCAAGGCGCCGACATCAATGTGAAGTCGGCTGGCGGCGGGCTGCTGGGCCTGTTCCTGAACAGCCTGCCGATCCTGCTGCTGATCGGCGTCTGGATCTTCTTCATGCGTCAGATGCAGGGCGGCGCGCGCGGCGCCATGGGCTTTGGCAAGTCCAAAGCCAAGATGCTGACCGAGAACAAGAACCGCATCACCTTCGACGATGTCGCCGGCGTCGACGAGGCCAAGGAAGAGCTGTTCGAGATCGTCGACTTCCTGAAGGACCCGCAGAAGTTCCAGCGCCTGGGCGGCAAGATCCCGAAGGGCGCCCTGATGGTCGGCCCGCCCGGCACCGGTAAGACCCTGCTCGGCCGCGCGGTCGCGGGCGAGGCGGGCGTGCCGTTCTTCTACATCTCCGGTTCGGACTTCGTGGAAATGTTCGTCGGCGTCGGCGCCAGCCGCGTGCGCGACATGTTCGAGCAGGCCAAGAAGAACAGCCCCTGCATCATCTTCATCGACGAAATCGACGCCGTCGGCCGCCACCGCGGCGCCGGCCTGGGCGGCGGCAACGACGAGCGCGAGCAGACCCTCAACCAGCTTCTGGTCGAGATGGACGGCTTCGACCCGTCCGAAGCGATCATCGTCATCGCCTCGACCAACCGCCCGGACGTGCTGGACCCGGCCCTGCTGCGCCCCGGTCGTTTCGACCGCCAGGTCGTGGTGCCCAATCCGGACATCACCGGCCGCGAGCGCATCCTGCGCGTCCACATGAAGAACGTGCCCCTGGCCGCCGACGTCGACGTGAAGACCATCGCCCGCGGCACCCCCGGCTTCTCGGGCGCGGACCTGGCCAACCTGGTCAACGAAGCGGCCCTGATGGCGGCGCGCAAGAACCGCCGCATGGTCACCCAGCGCGACTTCGAGGACGCCAAGGACAAGGTCATGATGGGCGCCGAGCGCAAGTCCATGGCCATGACCGAGGATGAAAAGCGCCTGACCGCCTATCACGAGGGCGGCCACGCCCTGGTGGCGCTGAACGTCCCGGCGACCGACCCGGTGCACAAGGCGACCATCATCCCGCGCGGCCGCGCCCTGGGGATGGTCATGCAATTGCCGGAACGCGACCAGCTCAGCATGTCCTACGAGCAGATGACCTCGCGCCTGGCCATCCTGATGGGCGGCCGGATGGCCGAGGAGATCATCTTCGGCAAGGACAAGATCACCTCGGGCGCCTCGTCGGACATCGACCAGGCGACCAAGCTGGCCCGCGCCATGGTCACCAAGTGGGGCTTCTCCGACAAGCTCGGCGTGGTGTCCTATGGCGAGAACCAGGACGAGGTGTTCCTGGGCCATTCGGTGTCGCGTACCCAGAGCGTCTCGGAAGAGACCGCCAAGATGATCGACGAGGAGGTCAAGCGCCTGGTCCAGGGCGGCTTCGACGAGGCCCGCCGCATCCTGACCGAGAAGCTCGACGACCTGCACACCCTGGCCAAGGCCCTGCTCGAATACGAGACCCTGACCGGCGAGGAGATCATGGGCGCGCTGAAAGGCGTGCCGCCGGTGCGCGACGACGCCGACGCCCGCAGGCCCTCGGGCCCCTCGGTCGCCGTACCGATCTCGCCGCGTCCCGAACCGGCCTGAGGCTTCGGCCCCTACCGAACTTGACGCCCTCCCGGCCCCGCGCCAGGAGGGCGTCTTGCTCCAAGGGAAAGGCGTGCCATGGTGAAGGTCATGGGGATCGTCAATGTGACGCCCGACAGCTTCTCCGACGGCGGCCGCTATCTCGATCCGGAGGCGGGGCTGGCTCACGCCCGCCGGCTGATCGCCGCAGGGGCCGACATCCTCGACATCGGGGCGGAGTCCACGCGGCCCGGCGCCGAGCCGGTCGGCGAGGATGAGGAGATCGCCCGCGCGGTTCCGCTGATCGCCGCGATCCGCGCCGAGAGCGATGTCGCCATCTCCATCGACACCATGAAGCCGCAGGTGGCCAGGGCGGCGGTGGCGGCCGGGGCGAACCTCTGGAACGACGTCGCGGCCCTGCGTTTTTCGCCCGACGCGCCGGCGGTCGCCGCCGAACTCGGCTGCGAGGTGGTGCTGATGCACATGCAGGGCGAGCCGCGCACCATGCAGGTCGATCCGCAGTACGGCGACGTCGTGGCCGAGGTTCGCGCCTTCCTGGCCGAGCGGGCCCAGGCGGTGATGGCGGACGGGGTGGCGCGCGACAAGATCTGGCTGGACCCCGGGATCGGCTTCGGCAAGCGGCTGGAGCACAACCTCGCCCTGCTGGCGCACCTTGAGGAGATCGCGGGTCTCGGCTTTCCGGTGCTGCTGGGCGTCAGCCGCAAGCGGTTCATCGCCGCGCTCGATCCGGCGGCGGGGGAGGCGCCTGACGCGCGGCTGGCCGGATCGCTGGCGGCGGCGCTGGCCGGCGTCCAGGCGGGCGCCGCGGCGTTGCGGGTCCATGACGTGGCCGAGACCGTGCAGGCGCTGAAGGTGTGGAGCGCGATCGCCGCGGTGCGCTAACCCCGGCCGATGAACGGCATCTTGGTCGCCATGACGGTCATGAACTGGACATTGGCGTCCAGCGGCAGGCCGGCCATGAAGAGGACGGCGTCGGCGACCGCCTTCAAGTCCATCAGCGGCTCGGGCGCGAACGAGCCGTCCGCCTGAGGCACGCCGCGGGCCATGGCGGCGGTCATCTCGGTGGCGGCGTTGCCGATGTCGATCTGGCCGCAGGCGATGTCGTAGGCGCGGCCCTCGAGCGAGGTCGAGCGGGTCAGGCCGGTGATCGCGTGCTTGGTGGCGGTGTAGGCGACCGAGAACGGGCGCGGCGCGTGGGCCGAGATCGAGCCGTTGTTGATGATCCGCCCGCCCCGCGGCGCCTGGGCCTTCATCAGCCGGAACGCACCGCGAGTGCAGAGGAAGGCGCCGGCGAGGTTCACGTCGACCACCCGCCGCCAGGCGTCGAGGCTGAGGTCTTCCAGCCGTCCGCCGGCGCCGGTTCCGGCGTTGTTGAACAACAGGTCGAGGCGGCCGAATTCGCTTTCGATCCTGGCGAACAGCGCCTCCACCTGGGCCTCGTCGGCGATGTCGGTCGGGACGGCCAGGGCCGCGTTCGGCGCGTGGGCGGCCGTGGCCTCCAGTTCGGCGGCGCGGCGGCCCGCCAGGACGACGGTCCAGCCGGCGTCCATGAGTGCGGTGGCGCAGGCGCGGCCGATGCCGGAGCCCGCCCCGGTGACGAGGGCGATCTTGCGGGTCATGGCGCGAGCTTAGCAGGAAGCGCGCGCGATGGTGGATAGGCCGGCGATTTGCGATGCATTCGAAGCCGCGCCGCGCTACCTCGAAGTCATGAGCGAGACCAAGGGACGGGTGCTGATCATCGCCGGCTCGGATTCCGGGGGCGGGGCGGGAATCCAGGCCGACATCAAGACCGTGACCATGCTGGGCGGCTATGCGGCGACCGCGATCACCGCAGTGACGGTGCAGAACACCCTGGGCGTTTCCGGGGTGCATCCGATCCCGCTGGAGGTGATCGAAGCCCAGGCCCGCGCCGTGCTGGACGACATCGGCGCCGATGCGATCAAGACCGGCATGCTGGGCGATACCGGTACGGTGGAGACCGTGGCCCGCATCCTCGATTCGACCTCGGCCCCGGCGGTGGTCGATCCGGTGATGGTGGCCAAGGGCGGGGCGAACCTGCTGGCCGCGCAAGCGGTGGAGGCGGTCCGCAGCCTCATGATCCCTCGCGCAGGTCTGCTGACGCCCAATGCGCCGGAGGCCCAGGCCTTGACCGGCCTTCCGGTGGAGACTCTGGACGATCAGCGGCGAGCAGGCGAGGCGCTGCTGAAGCTCGGCGCCCGGGCCGTGCTGATGAAGGGCGGCCATGTACCAGGCGATACGGTGGTCGACGTGCTGATGACCGCGGACGGCGAGACGACGTTCGAAGGCGAGCGGCTGGACACCCGCCACACCCACGGCACCGGCTGCACTCTGGCCTCGGCCTGCGCGGCGGGGCTGGCCCAAGGGGCGCCGCTGGCCGAGGCGGTCGCCCAGGCCTGGGCCTATGTTCACGAGGCGATGCGGCAGGCGCCGGGATTAGGCGCCGGTCACGGGCCGCTGGCGCACAACTGGCCGCTGGTAGGGCGGCGATGAGCGGCGATCTGGAAAGACGGCTGGAGGCGATCGTCCGGGCGACGCCGAACCTGATGCACGTGCTGACGACGGTGCGGGCGCTCGATCCGCCCGACTGGCTGATCTTCTCGGGCGCGGTCTACCAGCCGGTGCTGAACCACCTGACCGGCCGTCCGGCGGACTATGGGATCAAGGACTACGACCTCGGCTATTTCGACGCCTCCGATACCTCCTACGAGGCCGAGGATATGGTGATCCGCCAGGTCGCCGCCGCCTTCGAGCCGCCGTTCCGGGAGATGGTGGAGGTGCGCAACCAGGCTCGCGTGCACCTGTGGTTCGAGCAGCGGTTCGGCGAACCCTATGCGCCGCTGAAATCGAGCGCGGAAGCCCTGAGCCGCTTCACCTCGACGGTCTTCGCCGTGGGGGTGCGGCTGGAGCCCGACGACCGCCTGACCATCTGCGCGCCGTTCGGCCTGGAAGACCTCTTCTCCATGCGGCTGCGGCCCACCCCGGGGCGCGGGGGCGGCGGCTTCCAGCGGACCGCCGAGGCGGCGCAGCGGCGCTGGCCCGAACTGGTCATCGAGGGACCCTAGAAAAAAGGGGCGGCTTTCGCCGCCCCTTCGTCAGAACCTAGCGCCGCGGGCCGTAGCCCCAGCTATAGCGGTCGTTGTCGTGGCGATCCCAGCGGATGCGCGCCGAGAGGGTGTCGAACCGGCGGTCGAGGTCGGCGCGTTCCCAGCGGGTCAGGCCGTTGGCGCTGTAGCGGCGCTCGAGGTTCACCAGCGAGCGAAACTCGCCGCGCAAGCGGACGGCTTCGTTACGGGTGATCTGGCCGGTCCGAACGCCCTGGTCGATACGACGGTCGAGATTGTTTAGGCGGTGATCGATGCTGGTCCAGCGATCGTTGCGGGCACCATAGGGCTGGGCCATGGCGGGCGCGGCGGTGGCGGCGAGGGCGGCCGCTGCGGTGATGGCGAGAACGATCTTGTTCATAACGGTCTCCTTGAACCTGGCCGTCGCTGTCGAGCGACGATGACCCAAGAAAACCACGGCCGATCTGAAACGGACCTGAGGCCGTTGTTGTGCAGTGTTCAGCTTTGGAAAGAGGCCGTCAGGCCGCCGCGGAGGCCGAGCCGACGGTCGCCGCCTCGGTGAGGGCGCGGCTGATCGCATCGTAGAGCTTGGCGATCTCGATCGGCTTGGCGACGTGGCCGTCCATGCCGGCGGCCAGATACTCTTCGACCTGGTGCGAGAGGGCGTTGGCGGTCAAGGCCACGATCGGGGTGCGCGGGCGGCCCGCTTCCCGTTCGGCCGCGCGGATGGCGCGGGCCGAGGCGATGCCGTCCCAGACCGGCATCTGGATATCCATCAGGATCAGGTCGTAGGCGCCGTCGCGCCAGGCCTCGAAGGCCAGCTTGCCGTTGGCGACGATGTCGATCTCGATGCCCAGAGAGCCCATGACCGCGGCGAGCACCTGCTGGTTGGTCGGGTTGTCCTCGGCGGCGAGCAGGCGCAGGGTGCCTTCTTCGCCTTCGTCGGCGACAGGGGCGGGGGCCGAGGCCCGGACGGCGATCTCGCCGCGCTCGAGGGGGAGTTCGATCGTGAAGACCGATCCTTCGCCTTCGCGGCTTTCGACGCTGATCACCCCGCCCATCATCTGGGTCAGCTCGCGGCAGATGGCCAGGCCAAGGCCGGTGCCGCCGAACCGGCGGGTGGCCGAGTTGTCGGCCTGGGTGAACTTCTCGAACAGGCCCGCCTGCTTCTCGACGGCGATGCCGACGCCGGTGTCGCGGACGACCAGCCGCAGGGCGCCGCTCTCGGGGACCACGTCGAAGCGGGCCGAGACCTCGCCCTGCAGGGTGAACTTGACGGCGTTGGACAGCAGGTTGCCGACGATCTGGCGGATGCGGTCGGCGTCGCCGCGCCAGGCGCCGCGGGCGCTGTCGGCCACCTCGACGCCGAAGCCGAGCCCCTTGGCCTGAGCGATGACCTGGAAGGAGTCACGGGTGGAGGCGATGGCTGCCTCCAGGTCGAAGTCGTCGACCAGCAGGGTCAGCTTGCCGGCCTCGATCTTCGAGAGGTCGAGGACGTCGTTGAGGACGGCCAGCAGCAGGCCGCCCGATTGCCGGATCACGTCGAGCCGCTGGCGCTGGACCTCGGTCAGGTCGCCCATGGACATGACCTCGGCCATGGCCAGGACCCCGTTCAGCGGGGTGCGGATCTCGTGGCTCATATTGGCGAGGAACTGGGACTTCAGCACGTTGGCGGCGTTGGCGGCGTCGCGCGCCTCCACCAGCTCGCGCAGGGTGCGCTGAAGGTCCTGCTCGCGCTCGTCCAATTTCGCCAATAGGTGGTTGAAACTGTCGGTCAGGCTGCGGAACAGGGCGTCGTCGGCTTCAACCTCGACGGGCGCGAAACTGCCGCTGGCGGCCACGTCATGCATGGCTTCGGACAGTTTGAGCACCGGCGCGATCACCCGAGAGGCGAGTCCGCGCGCCAGGAACAGCGCCACCCCGACGCCGCCGAAGAACAGGGCGCCGGTGAGGGCGATGAATTGCGGCAGCAGGGCGGTGAGGGCCGGCGTCTCGAAGGTCATCACCAACTCGCCGGTGGCGACCGGCGTGCGGATCGTGTCCAGTTCGGTGGTCGCGGCCTTCGGCCGGACATAGGCGGCCAGCGGTTTGCCGTCGGCGCCGCTCAGCACCGCCCGGGTCACGCTGGTGTCGTTCGCCAGGGTGGCGATGGCGCTCTTCGCCTGGGCCGGGTCCTGGTCCGCCAAGGCGTTGGCGGCCGCGGCGGCGGTGATTTCCGACAGCGCGCGATGGGCGTGGAGATTCTGCTCGCGGGCCACGGCCCACTGCTGGAGCATGAAGGTCAGGCAGGCGGCGACCAGGACGACGACCGTGGTGATCAGAGCCACGCCCGCCACGCGCGCGTGGAAGGTGATCTGTGGCCGCGGTCCGGTCGTGCGAGGCAGGTCTGTCATCGGGCTCGAACTTCTGTCGAGGGGCCGGTCTAGGCCAATTCCCCTAACGGTTCGCTTCCGACAGCTTCGCTTGAGGGGCGAACTGTGGCCGATTCGACACGATTTCAACCATCGAGCGACAAAAACGTGGTTAACGGGATATGAATCCTCTAGGTAGAATTTAACCTCCGGTTTATCTTAACGCCGTTAGGGTTAATTTCCTCGGAGGGGTTCCCCATGGAAAAGGTGTTTGTGGCGCAACGCGTTGCGACCAAGTTGTTTTCGACGGAAGCGGCTGTCGACCAGGCCATGGTCGAAGCTACCGAACTGCTCGCGGACCTGCTGAAGGCCCGCGCGGAGGTTAACGCCTCGCTCGTCTTCGCCGACGACGTTCAGGTGAAGATGGTCGAAGCCATCAAGGCGCTGGGAGAAGCCCGCTCCGCGATGGTCGGCGTGCACAACGAGCTGGCGGAAGCCCAGCTTCGTCTCGGCATCCGCACCAAGCTGGCCTACCACGACAAGCCCGTCATGGTGCGCAAGCAAGCTGCTGAGATGCGCCAGGTCGGCTGAACGCCGCTCGGGTTGCAATAGTTTAACTGGTTCTGCGTCCCTATTCAGCGATAGGGGCGCAGGATCATGCCGACTTCACCGATCGCCATTGCATTGACGGTCCTCACATTGGGGATTTGTCTGTTCGCCCTGTGGAAGGGCGGGCAAGCCGAACGGTTGGGCGGTGGTCTGATCCTGGCCAACGCCCTGCTGGGCAATCTTGGCGACTTCTTCTTCCCCCATGCGGACCTCGCGGTCGTCTGGCTGGTCGGCGACGGCGTGACGGCGGTCGGCCTGCTGGTGGTGGCTGTGGTCTATGCCAGCTTCTGGCTGGGCGGGGTGATGATCCTCTATGCGATCCTCTTCACCCTGCATTCGTTCTATTTCGTCACTCAGCGCGAGGTGGACCTGTTCCATGCGCGGGTGAACAATCTCGACTTCCTGGCGATCAGCGTCTGTCTGGCGATCGGCACGGTGATCGCCTGGCGCAAGCGTGCGAAGGCGCGGCGCGCGGCCAAGCCGGGCTGAGCGATCCGCCGATCCCCTGACGGAATTTCCGAAACTTTCGCTTGCGCTGCGGCGCGAGCCGGTGTTTCTCCGCCGCGGGCCACGCCCCCCCAACGGGGCGCAGCTCATCTGTAAGGATGGGAGACATCGCCATGACGACCCTCGCCAAGCCGGCCATGCGCCCGGCTCGCCCCGAGTTTTCTTCCGGCCCGTGCGCCAAGCGCCCCGGCTGGACCCCCGAAAATCTCCAGAACGCCGTCCTCGGCCGCTCGCACCGCTCCAAGCTGGGCAAGGCGCGCCTGCAGGAAGCGATCGACCGCACCCGCCAGGTGCTGGAGGTTCCGGACGACTACCTCATCGGCATCGTGCCTGGATCGGACACCGGCGCCGTGGAAATGGCGATGTGGTCGATGCTGGGGCCGCGGCCCGTGCAGCTTCTGGCCTTCGAGAGCTTCGGCAAGGACTGGGTCACCGACGTGACCAAGCAGCTCAAGCTGCCGGCCGAGGTGCTGGACGCGCCCTATGGCCAGCTTCCCGACCTGACCAAGGTGCGCAAGGATGCCGACCTGGTCTTCACCTGGAACGGCACCACCTCGGGCGTCCGCGTTCCGAACGCCGACTTCATCGCCGCCGACCGTGAGGGGATCACGATCTGCGATGCGACCAGCGCGGCCTTCGCCCAGGACCTCGACTGGGCCAAGCTCGATGTCGTCACCTTCTCCTGGCAGAAGGCGCTGGGCGGCGAGGGCGCGCACGGCGTCCTGATCCTGTCGCCGCGCGCGGTCGAACGGCTGGAGAGCTACACGCCGGCCTGGCCGATGCCCAAGCTGTTCCGCATGACCAAGGCCGGCAAGCTGGCCAAGGACATCTTCGAAGGCGCGACCATCAACACCCCGTCCATGCTCTGCGTGGAGGACGCCATCGACGCCCTGAAGTGGGGCGCGCAGATCGGCGGCCTGGCCGAGATGCAGCGCCGCGCCGACGCCAACCTGGCGGCCCTGGCCGCCTGGGTGGAGAAGACCGCCTGGGTCGACTTCCTGGCGGCCGATCCGGCGGCTCGTTCGAACACCTCGGTCTGCCTGAAGGTGGTCGATCCGCGCGTCGCCGCCCTGGCCGACGACGCCCAGGCCGACTTCGCCAAGAAGCTGGCCGGCGTGCTCGAAAAGGAAGGCGCCGCCCTCGACATCGGCGGCTATCGCGATGCTCCGGCAGGCTTGCGCATCTGGTGCGGGGCCACGGTCGAGACCTCGGACATCGAGGCCCTGACCCCCTGGCTCGACTGGGCGTTCGCCACGACCCTCGAGCAACTGCAAGCCGCCTGAAGCTTCTCAAGCGTCCCCACGACACCACGCCCGCCGTGCGCGTGGCTGGGGACGCCTATCCCTTATCCGCAAGGAAATACCCATGCCCCGCGTACTCATCGCCGACAAGCTGAGCCCCGCCGCCATCGACATCTTCAAGCAACGCGGCGTCGAAGCCGACGTGAAGACGGGCCTCTCCAAGGAAGAGCTGCTGAAGATCATCGGCGACTATGACGGCCTGGCCGTCCGCTCGGCCACCAAGGCCGACAAGGACGTGCTCGCCGCCGGCGTCAACCTGAAGGTCATCGGCCGCGCCGGCATCGGCGTGGACAATGTCGACATCCCCGCCGCCACGGCCAAGGGGATCGTGGTCATGAACACCCCGTTCGGCAACTCGATCACCACCGCCGAGCACGCCATCGCCATGATGTTCGCCCTGGCCCGCCAACTGCCGGCCGCCGACGTCTCCACCCAGGCCGGCAAGTGGGAGAAGAACCGCTTCATGGGGGTCGAGCTCTACGCCAAGACCCTCGGCCTGATCGGCGCCGGCAATATCGGCGGCATCGTCGCCGACCGCGCCAACGGCCTGAAGATGAAGGTCGTGGCCTACGATCCCTTCCTGACCGCCGAGCGCGCCGTCGAGATCGGCGTCGAGAAGGTCGAGCTGGAGGAGTTGCTGGCCCGCGCCGACGTCATCACCCTGCATACGCCGCTGACCGACAAGACCCGCAACATCCTGTCGGCCGAGAACCTGGCCAAGACCAGGAAGGGCGTGCTGATCGTCAACTGCGCCCGCGGCGGGCTGGTCGACGAGGCGGCCCTGCGCAAGGGGCTGGACGACGGCCACATCGGCGGCGCGGCCTTCGACGTGTTCGTCGAGGAGCCGGCCAAGGAGAACGTGCTGTTCGGGGCCAAAAACTTCATCGCCACCCCGCATCTGGGCGCCTCGACCCTGGAAGCCCAGGAGAACGTCGCCCTGCAGGTCGCAGAGCAGATGAGCGACTACCTGCTGACCGGCGCGGTCACCAACGCCCTCAACAGCCCCTCGGTCACCGCCGAGGAAGCCCCGAAGCTGAAGCCGTTCGTGGCCCTGGCCGAGAAGCTGGGCGCTTTCGCCGGCCAGATGGTCGATGTCGAGGTCAAGGCCATCGACATCGCCTACGAAGGCGAGGTCGCCCTGCTGAACACCCGCCCGCTGACCGCCGCGGCCCTGGCCGGCGCCATGCGCCCGATGCTGGCCGAGGTGAACATGGTCTCGGCCCCGGCCGTGGCCAAGGACCGCGGCATCACGGTTTCGGAAAGCAAGCAGGACGACAGCCCGGTCTATGACAGCCTGGTGCGGATCACCGTCACCACCGCGCTCGGCAAACGCTCGTTCGCCGGCGCCGTGATGGCTGGCGCGCCGCGCGTGGTCGAGGTCAAGGGCATGGACCTCGACGCCCCGTTCGCGCCGGTCATGTTGTACGTCAACAACCTCGACAAGCCGGGCTTCATCGGCGCGCTGGGCGCGATCCTGGCCGAGGCCCAGATCAACATCGCGACCTTCAACCTGGGCCGCGTCTCGGCCGGCGAAGACGCCATCGCCCTGGTCGGGGTCGACCAGGACGGGGGCGAAGCCCTGATCGAGAAGATCCGCGCCCTGCCGCACGTCAAGGAAGCGCGCACCCTGCGCTTCTGATCCTTCGCGCTCCCTCGCCGGCTGGGCCGGCGAGGGAGACGCCCTTGCTCGCGGCCGCGCCCGCGCGCACCCTCGCCTCCGTCAGGAGGCGCGCCATGACACCTCATCAGCAGGCCGAACTCGAACTGACGGCTTATGGCCTGACGCTGCCCGGCGCCGAGGCGTCCCGCGGCTGGGACCCGACCCGCGCGCTCGACGTCAACAGGAAGACCTTCGTCATCTTCGGCGCCAAGGCCGAGCCGCTCGACGAGCTGACCATCACGGTGAAACTGCCGATCTCGGCGGAGATGGTCTCAGGCCTCTATTACGTCCGCGAAAGCCGTGGCTGGTACAAGCAACACGACTGGGTGATCTCCCATTTCGGCCCCGACGACGACGTGCTGGCCGAACTCGAGCCCCTGAAGGCTTGGCTGCGGCAGAGCTATGTCGCCATTGCGCCGAAACGCCTCAGCAAGCTGCTTGACGTTTCAACCGGCTGACAGCCTCCCGAAGGTCGCCGCGCCTGTATGACGCCGTCGACCGGCGCTTGACTCCTGCACCGTCAAAACTAGAACAAAAGAAGAACTTTTGGAGCGGGAGAAACCATGTCCGGTTTTCGCGACGGGCGTCTTGCGGCCCTGAAGGCGAGGATCGCGGCGATCGAGATCGGCGGGCGGTCGGGGTTTGGCTCGCTGCCGTTCGGCGCGCCCGACATCGACGCCTGTCTGCCGGGCGGCGGCCTGCCGCTCGGCCAGTGGCACGAATTCGCCGGCGTTGGAATGGAGGTGGAGACGGGCGCCTGCACGGCCGCCTTCGCCGCCCTGGCCGCCACCCCCCTGGCCCGTCGGGGAGAGGCGGTGTGGGTCTTGCGCCGCGACGATCTGTTCGCGCCGGGCCTCGTGGGGCTGGGCTTTCCGTCCGAGCGGCTGATCCAGGTCTGCGCCCGCGACGAGGCCGAGGCCCTGGCGGCAGCCGAGGACGCCCTGGCGACGCCGGGGGTCAGCGCCGTGTTCGCCGAGGTCGAGGCGGTAGACCTGACCGCGGGGCGGCGACTGCAACTGGCCTGCGAAAAGCAGGGTGCGACCGGCTTCGTGATCCACCGCCGTCCCTATGGCGGGACGGGCGGCGGCCAGACCGGCTCGGCCGCCGCCACCCGTTGGAAGATCGCCCCTGCGCCCAGCCAGCCGGGGGTGGAGGAATTCGGCCTCGGCCCGCCGCGTTGGCGGGTGGAGTTGGAGCGCTGCCGCGGCGGGCGGACGGGCGCCTGGCTGCTGGAGGCCGTGGACGCATATACCTGGGAGGCCGAGAATGGCTCGCATCCTTTGCGCCTGGTCGCCGAACTGGGCGATCGCCAACTGGCGCCGCCGCAACGCCTCGCAAGCTGAAGCGCTGCTTTCTGATCCTCCCCCTCTGGGGGAGGCGGCCCGAAGGGCCGGAGGAGGTCTGCCGACTCGGCAATCCCCCTCGGTCAGCTTTGCTGACAGTCCCCCCAGCGGGGGAGCATCCATCGCCGGGGCAGGCCCCCTCGTCCTCATCGAAACCGTCAAGGGCGCGCGGCGGCTGGCGGCGGTGGACAAGGCGGGGCAAGCGCTGGGCCTGTTCGCGGGGCAAAAGGCGACGGACGCCCTGGCCCTGGTCCCGAACCTGCGCATGGCCGACGCCGAGCCGGAAGCCGATGCTGCGGCGCTGACCGCCCTGGTCGACTGGTCGGTGCGATTTTCGCCTGCCGTGGCCGCCGATCCGCCGGACGGGCTTTTCCTCGACATCAGCGGGGTCGCGCATCTGTGGGGCGGGGAGGCCGAACTGATCGCCGACTATCGGGCGCGCCTGGCTCGGAGCGGAATCTTCGTGCGCTGCGCCGTCGCCGATACGCCTGGCGCAGCCTGGGCCCTGGCCCATTACGGCAAGGCGGCGGAGATCATCGCCCCGCCGAACGGCCAGGCGGCCTTGCTCGCGGCGCTGCCGCCGGCCGCCCTGCGGCTGGAGCCGGAGGCTGCCGCCCAGATGGAGCGGCTGGGCCTGCGCCTGCTCTCCCAGGTTCTCGGCCTGCCGCGCGCGCCGCTGGCCCGCCGCTTCGGTCAGCAGACCCTGACGCGGATCGACCAGGCCATGGGCCGGGCCGAGGAGGCCCTGGCCTTTCGCCGGCCGCCGCATCCCTGGTTCGCGCGCCTGGCCTTCTTCGAGCCGATCAGCGTGCTGGAGGACTTGCAGCGGGTGACCTTCGACGTGGCGGCCAGGCTGTGCGAGCGTCTGGAGCGTGAAGGCCAGGGCGCGCGGCGGTTCCGCATCGCCTTCCATCGCCTGGATGGCCGCGCCCTGCCGTTGGAGGTGGGGTTGGCGCTCGCCGCTCGCGATCCGGCCCGGATCGCCGCCCTGTTCAAGCCCAAGCTGGAAACCATCGACCCGGGCTTCGGGATCGAGGTGGTCACGCTGGAGGCCGAGGAAGTCGAGCGCGTCTGCGACCGCCAGGTCCGACTGGACGCCGAGGCCGAGGCGGCCGAGGGGCTGGCGCCGTTGGTCGACCGCCTGACCAACCGGCTGGGCGAAGGGCGGGTGTGGAAGGCCGAGCCGGTCGAAAGCCATGTGCCCGAGCTGTCGGTCAGGCCGGCCGCGCCCTTGGCGGCGGGCGCAGCCCGAGCCTGGAACCCCGAGGCGCCGCGGCCCCTGCGCCTGTTCCGCAAGCCCGAGCCGCTGGACCTGGTCACGGCCCAGACCCCCGACGATCCGCCGCGCCAGTTCCAGTGGCGCCGGCGCCTGCACCGGATCGCCCGCGCCGAAGGCCCCGAACGCATCGCCGAGGAATGGTGGCGCGGCGAGATCGACGCGACCAGTCCCGCCCATATCCGCGACTATTACCGGGTCGAGGACCAGGACGGCGCCCGCTTCTGGGTGTTTCGCGAGGGGCTTTATCAGGAGGGCGGCGAGGTCCGCTGGTGGCTGCATGGGGTGTTCGGATGACCCGCTATGCCGAGCTGCAGGCGACCACCAATTTCTCGTTCCTGCGCGGCGCCTCGCACCCGGACGAACTGGTCAGCGCCGCCGCCGTGCTGGGGATGGAGGCGATCGGCGTCTGCGACCGCAACTCCCTGGCCGGGGTGGTGCGGGCCTGGTCGCAGATGAAGAAGATGCGGAAGGCAGGCTTTGCGATCCGCGTCCTGACCGGCTGCCGGCTCGACTTCGCCGACGGAACGCCGTCGCTGCTCTGCTATCCGACCGACCGGGAGGCCTATGGCCGCCTGACCCGCCTGCTGACGGTCGGCCAGCTTCGCTCGGAGAAGGGCAAGTGCGAACTGCACTGGGCCGACTTCGCCGACCATAGCGAGGGCCAGTTGCTGCTGGTCGCGCCGCCTCCGCGTCTCGACGCCGATTTCGAGCGCAGGCTGACCCGGATCGCCGGCGACCTGCGCGGGAACGTCTGGCTGGCGGCCTCGCGCGCCTATGGGCCGCGCGACCTGCACCGGCTCTCGAAGCTGGCGGGCTTGGCGCAGGGCGCCGGCGCGCCCTTGGTCGCGACCAACGACGTTCTCTACCACGTTCCCGAGCGACGGAACCTGCAGGACGTGCTGACCTGCATCCGCGAGACCTGCACCATCCAGGAGGCGGGCCTGCGGCTGGAGGCCAACGCCGAACGGCACATGAAAGCGCCGGCAGAGATGGCGCGGTTGTTCGCGCGTTTCCCCGGCGCGGTCGAGCGCAGCGTCGAGATCGCCGAGCGGATCGACTTCGATCTGTCGCAGCTCAAATACGAGTATCCCGACGAGCCGGTCCCGCGAGGCAAGACGGCGATCCAGCATCTGCGCGACTTGACCTGGGAAGGCGCGCAATCGCGCTTCCATCGAGGTATGGGCGAGACCGAGCGCAAGACCCTCGAGCATGAACTCGACCTGATCGAGGAACTCGGCTTCGCCAACTACTTCCTGACCGTCCACGACATCGTCCACTGGGCTCGGGGCCAGGGCATCCTCTGCCAGGGGCGCGGATCGGCGGCCAATTCCTGCGTCTGCTTCTGCTTGGGAGTGACGGCCGTCGATCCGACCAAGAAGGACCAGGAATTGCTGTTCTCGCGCTTCATCTCCAAGCAGCGCGGCGAGCCGCCCGACATCGACGTCGATTTCGAACACGCCCGCCGCGAGGAGGTGATGCAGTACGTCTACAGGCGCTATGGCCGCGACCGCGCGGCCATCGTGGCGACGGTGATCCACTATCGCCCGCGCATGGCGATCCGCCAGGTGGGCAAGGCCCTGGGCCTGACCGAGGACGTCACCGCCGCGCTCGCCAATACCATCTGGGGAAGCTGGGGCGAGGATGTGCCCGACAGCCACATCGTCCAGGCCGGGCTCGATCCGGCCAATCGGCAGGTTCGCCGGGCGGTCAACCTGGCCACACAGTTGCTGAAGTTCCCGCGCCACCTGTCGCAGCACGTCGGCGGCTATGTGCTGACCCAGCGGCGGCTGGACGAGACCGTGCCCATCGGCAATGCGGCCATGAAGGACCGCACCTTCATCGAGTGGGACAAGGACGACATCGACGAGATCGGCCTGATGAAGGTCGACGTGCTGGCGCTCGGCATGCTGACGGCGCTGAAAAAGAGCTTCGACATGATTCCGGAAGAGGCGATCGGCCGGAAGATCGCCGAGGTCGCCGACATCCCGCAGGAGGACGCGGCGGTCTACGAAATGCTGTCGGAGGCCGACTCCATCGGGGTCTTCCAGGTGGAAAGCCGGGCGCAGATGTCGATGCTGCCGCGGCTCCGGCCCAAGACGTTCTACGACCTGGTCGTGGAGGTGGCGATCGTGCGCCCGGGTCCGATCCAGGGCGACATGGTCCATCCCTATCTGAAGCGGCGCAACCGTCTTGAGCCGATCGACTATCCGCGGCCAGGGCCCGGTTATCCGCAGGACGAGCTCGAAAACATCCTGCGCAAGACCTATGGGGTGCCGCTGTTCCAGGAGCAGGCGATGCGTATCGCCATCGAGGCGGCCAAGTTCTCCGAAGACGACGCCGACGGCCTGCGCCGTTCCATGGCCACCTTCCGCCACCACGGCAATGTCGGGGAGTACGAGAAACAGTTCATCGAGGGGATGACGGCGCGCGGCTACGATCCCGAGTTCGTCCAGCGCTGCTTCAAGCAGATCGAGGGCTTCGGCTCCTACGGCTTTCCGGAAAGCCATGCGATCAGCTTCGCCCTGCTGGTCTACGCCTCGGCCTGGGTGAAATGTCACTGGCCGGACGCCTTCCTGGCCTCGCTGCTGAACAGCCAGCCGATGGGCTTCTACCAGCCGGCCCAACTGGTCCGCGACGCGCGCGAGCATGGGGTGGAGGTGCGCGGGCCCGACGTGTTGGCCAGCGACTGGGACTGCACCCTGGAGCCGGCGAGCAAGCCGGGAGATCTGCGCGCCGTTCGTCTGGGCCTGCGGCAGATCAAGGGCTTCAACAAGGATGAAGCCGGGCGGCTGATGGAGGCGCGTGGTGAAGGCGTGCGCAGCATCGAGGACTTTGCGGTAAGGGCGGAGCTGTCGCGCCGTTCGCTGGAACTGCTGGCCGAGGCCGACGCCTTCGCCTCGCTGGGATTGCCGCGCCGCCAGGCCCTGTGGGCGGTGAAAGGGCTGTCGGACGAGACCGGCAGTTTGAAGGACGCGCCGCTGCTGGCGGCCATGGGGGTGAAGGAACGGCCGGTCGACCTGCCCCTGATGACCACGCCGCATGAGGTTCAGGAGGATTATCGCACCACCAGCCTGTCGCTGCGGGCCCATCCAGTCAGCTTTTTCCGCAGCAGTCTCGACAGCCTGGGCGCGGTGAAGGCCAGGGAGCTGACGGATATGCGCGACCGGCGGCTGGTCACGGTGGGCGGGCTGGTGCTGGTGCGCCAGCGGCCGGGCACCGCCAAGGGCGTCACCTTCATGACCTTGGAGGACGAGACGGGCGTGGCCAATATCGTCATCTGGCAGGACGCCTTCACCGCCAATCGCCGCCTGGTGATGACTGCGTCCTTCCTGGTGGTGCATGGCCAGGTTCAGAGCGAGAGCAACGTCGTGCACGTGGTCGCCCGCCGTTTCACCGACCTTTCGCATCGCCTGGCCGAGATGAAGGCCGAGGAGGGCCAGGCCCCACGCATCCACAACCGCGTGACCGGCGGCCTGATCCGCAGCCGCGATTTCCACTGAGGCTTGACCGACTGGGGGATCGCGCCGAATCCTCGCTGCGCCAAAACGGGGGAAACGCCATGCTGCACTGGAGCGCCGTCGTCCTGGGAGTTCTGGCGCTGGCCGGCGCGGCGCAGGGCGCCGAGACGCCCAAGGCCAGGGTCGAGAGCGGCGTGCTGGCCGGAACCCAGACCGAACGCGCCCGCATCTTCCGCAACATTCCCTATGCCGCTCCCCCGGTCGGCGACCTGCGCTGGGCGCCGCCGAAGCGGCCGGCGGCCTGGAGCGGCGAGCGCGACGCCAACGCCAACGGACCATCCTGCCCGCAGAAGATGAACCCGGACGGTTCGCCCAACGAAGGCAGCGCCAACGGACCGACCAGCGAAGACTGCCTGCAGCTCAACATCTTCGCCCCGCTGGAGGCCAAGAAGGCGCCGGTGATGGTCTGGCTGCACGGCGGCGGGCACAAGACCGGGGCCGGCTGGATCTATGACGGCCAGAACTTCGCGCGCGACGGCGTGGTGCTGGTGGCGATCAACTACCGCCTGGGGCCGCTCGGCTATTTCGCCCATCCGGCGCTGGGTAAGGGCCAGGGCGGCAATTACGGCCTGATGGATCAGGTCGCCGCCCTGCAATGGGTCCGGCGCAATATCGCGGCCTTCGGCGGCGATCCCGCCAACGTCACGGTCTTCGGCGAGAGCGCGGGCGGGAGCAGCACGCTCGCCCTGCTGGCCACGCCGGCGGCGCGCGGCCTTTTCCAGAAGGCGGCCGTGCAGTCGGGCGGCGGCTGGAGCCCGCCTTCGGGCCTGGCCGACGAGGAAAAGACGGGCGCGGCCCTGGCCGCACGACTGGGCCTTTCCGCCCCCACGGCCGCCGACCTGCGCGCCCTGCCAGCCGACAAGCTCGCCGAGGTGGGAGCGGAGGCGGACTATGGCCCCTTCGTCGACGGGCGCCTGCTGAAGGAGACGCCGGCCCAGGCCTTCGCTGCCGGCCGGGCCACGGACGTCCCGCTGATCATCGGCGCCAATTCCGGCGAGGATTCGCTGCTGGGCCGCAGCCTGCCGAACGCCGCGGCGCTGGCCGCCAAGATCCCCGCGCAGGTGAAGGCGCTCTACGCCGAGGAGGCGGCCAAGAGCGACGAGGCCCTGGTGCGCAGTGCCTTCGGCGACCGCTACATGCTTGCGCCCGCGCGCTGGATCGCGGCCCAGGCGGCGGGCGGCCAGCCGGCCTATCTCTACCATTTCTCCTATGTCGGCTCGCGCTTCCGGCCGATGGGCGTGACCCGCGCCGCTCACGCCGCCGAGATCCAGTACGTCTTCGAATACTGGGGCCGGCGCACGCCGCTCAGCATCGTGGCCGAGGACGACAAGGCCATGGCGGGCTTGATGCACGGCTGCTGGGTCGCCTTCGCCAAGACCGGCGCGCCCCGGTGCGGGATCGCCTGGCCCGCCTATGATCCGAAGCGGGACGAGCTGGTCGAGTTCGGCGCGCAGAGCGGCCTGCGCGCGCAGTTCCGCGAGGGTCGCTTGAACGCCCAGGAGGCCCTGGCGATCCCGAGCCTTGGCCTGCCGCAGAACTGAATCGCCGCGCTTTGCGTTCCCTGACTCTGGTCATCGGGGAGTCGGAGCAAAATGGCCGCGCGTCCCACCTGGCAGGGCTATCTGCGCCTGTCGCTCGTGAGCTGTCCCGTCGCGCTCTACACCGCCACGTCGCGCAGCGCGGACGTGTCGTTCAACATGCTGCACAAGGCGACGCACAATCGCATCCGCATGATCCCGACAGACCCGGAGACCGGGCCGGTGGAGCGCGCCGACATCGTCAAGGGCTACGAGATCGAGAAGGGCCGCTATGTCGTCGTGACGGACGAGGAGATTCGCAATGTGCGGCTGGAGACCACCCGCACCATCGACATCGAGCGGTTCGTCGACGCCAGCGAGATCGACCGCCTCTACTGGAACGATCCCTATTTCCTGACCCCGGACGGCGAGATGGCGTTCGAGGCGTTCGGGGTGATCCGCGAGGCCATGGACGGCGCGGGGAAGATCGCGCTGGCGCGGCTGGTCATGCACCAGCGCGAGCGCCTGCTGGCGCTGGAGCCGCGAGAGCGCGGTCTGCTCGCCTACACCCTGCGCAACAATGACGAGGTGCGCGATCCGGCCGAATTCTTCGACCGCATTCCCCGCACGGAGGCCGATCCGAAGATGGTGGCGATCGCCGAGAAGATCATCGACCAGCTCGAAGGACCGTTCGATCCGGGTGAGTTCAACGACCGTTACGAGGACGCCCTGCGCAAGCTGATCGCCGAGAAGGAGGCCCATCACGGCGTCGTCTCGACGGTCGAGGAGCCGAAGGAGGCCGAGGTGATCGACCTGATGGAGGCTCTCCGCCGGAGCCTGGGTGAAGGTGTCGCCCCGCGCCGCAGGGCCCAGGCGCGCAGCGGCAAGGCGCCGGCCGCGCGAAAGACGCCCGCTCGGAAGCGGGCGTCCTGACGCATCCTACTGGAACAGGCCGACGATGACCGAGGCGATCAGGCCGGTGGCCGCGGCGGTCAGCACCACGTCGTTATCGACGCGGGTGTAGTAGTAGCCGCGGGGCGGCGGGGGCAGGCGATAGGCCGAGTAGTTGTTGATCCGATAGCGCTCGGCCCGATAGGCCGGGGGCAGGCGGTCGCCGCGGTTCCAATGGCGGTACGCATAGCCCGGCGGGCGGTGATAGGCGGCGGCACGATAGTGATGTTCGGCCTTGCGGACGTTCCGATCGTACTTGCGTTCGGCCTTGCGCACGTCGCGGTCGTAGCGCTGCTCGGCCTTGGCGCGGTGGTGATCGCTGTGGGGCTGGGCGACCGCGGCGCCGGCGCTGGCGGCGATGGTCAGGGCCATGGCGGCGGTGAGGAACTTCTTCATGGCGGGGTCTCCGTTCGAATACCGCGCCACCTTGCCCGGCCGCAGTTGAGCGCAGCCTGAACCGTCCTGTTCGGGTCGGGTTCATCGGCCGGTCCGATTAAGGCCGCATTGTTTCAGCCGAGACGCTTGATCGCCGTCTCCAGTGGACGCTCGGCCTTGGCGTAGTCGGCCCAGGCGCTGGTCCTGGCCAGCAGGCCCGGCGCGGTGCGGATCGTATAGCGGCGCGGGTCGAGGCCGGCGCGGACCTGGGTCCAGTTGAGCGGGAAGGAGACGGTGGCGCCGTCCCGCGCCCGCGGCGACAGCGGCGCCACCGCCGTCGAGAGGCGGTCGTTGCGCAGATAGTCCAGGAAGATGCGCCCGCCCCGCAGCTTCTTGGACATGTTGGCCACGTAGAGGTCGGGAGCCTGCGCCGCCATCCGTTCGCACAGGCGTTTTGCGAAGCCCTTCGCGGTCGGCCAATCCAGGCCGCCCTTCGCCGGGGCCAGGGGCGTGACAACATGGAGGCCCTTGCCGCCGGTGGTCTTGCAGAAGGCGACGAGGCCCAGGTCCTCCAGCCGGTCGCGGACATCGCGCGCGGCCGTCACCACCTCGGCGAAATCGACGTCGGGCCCAGGATCGAGGTCGAAGATCAACCGGCCGGGAGTGTCGGGAGCATGCGGACGGCAGTTCCAGGGGTGGTATTCCGCCGCCCCGATCTGGGCCAGGGCGGCCAGGGCCTCGGGACGGTCGATCTGGATATAGGGGGCGTGGTCGCCGGAGACCTCGACCTGAGCGATCAGCTCCGAAGCGCCCTTGCCGGCGTGGCGCTGGAAGAACTGTTCGCCGCCGATTCCGTCGGGAATGCGGATGATCGAGCACGGCCGCCCCTCGATGTGCGGCATCATCCAGTCGGCGACGGCTTCCAGATATTCGGCCAGCTCCAGCTTGGTGACCGGCGCGTCGCGGTCGGCGGAGTTCGGCCAAAGGGGCTTGTCCGGATTGCTGATCGTCACGCCCATGACGGAGGCTGGGCCTTTGCGCGGCCTAGCCCTGGCTTGCGGAACGGGCTCGCTCAACTGCGCCTCCTGCACGGGCGTGGCGTCCGCAGCCTGGACCTCGGCGGCGGGCTTGTCTTCCCTCAAGCCCTTGAAGGCGCCTTGCCGGACGTTTCCGTCCTCGGTGAAGCCGGCGAACTCGATCTCGGCCACCAGTTCGGGCCGGGCCCAGTTGATGTCGCCCTCCTTGGCCGGCGCATTGGGGCCGTGGAACGGGTTTTTGCCGGAGGCCGCCGCCTCCAGCTTGGGCAGCAGGCGCCGCACCGTCTCGCCGCTGAAGCCGGTCCCGACCCGGCCGACATAGATCAGCCGATCGCCGCGATTGACGCCGACCAGCAGGGAGCGAAGGCGGCCTTTCGCGCCGGTCCAGCCGCCGATCACCACCTCTTCGCCGGCGCGGCACTTGGCCTTGATCCAGGCGTCGCCGCGGCCGGACCGATAGGGTGCGTCGAGCCGCTTGGAGATGATCCCTTCCAGGTCCATTCGGCAGGCCGAGCGCCAGACCGCTTCGCCCGAGGTCTCGAAATGCTCGACATAGCGAAGATGCGGATCGCGTTTGGCGAGCAGCGCCTGCAAAGCCGCCTTCCGCTCGCGCAGCGGCAGGCCGCGCAGGTCGCGGCCCTGCGCGAACAACAGGTCGAAGCCGTAGTAGATCAGGTCATCGCCGCGTCCCTCGGATAGCGCCGCCTGCAAGGCGCCGAAGTTCGGTTCGCCCTTGTCGTCCAGGGCCACGGCCTCACCGTCGAGGATGCAGTCGGGAAGCTGGGCGGCGGCTCTTGCAATGGCGCCGAACCGCTCGGTCCAGTCCAGCCCCTTGCGGGTGCGGATGACGGCGGCGCCGTCTTCGACGCGAATCTGCAGGCGATAGCCGTCGAACTTGACCTCGTGTCCCCAGCCCTCGGCCGACGGCGGCCGGGCGGCCGATTTGCAGAGCTGGGGCTCGACGAAATTCGGCATCGTCGCGGCCTTTGCATCAGAAGGTCCGGCTTCGCCTCGCGGCCGGCTTTGCCAGACGCCGTCCGCCTTGCCCTTGCGCGCGGTCATGAAGGGCGTCGGCGCTGCGCCCGTTCCGGCCGCGATGGCGTCCATTCCCCGACCCGAGGCGACGGAGGCGTCGTTGTCGCGCAGCAGGGCGTCATCATCGCCATCGTGAGCGAACTCGTCGCGATGCTTGATGAGCAGCCAGTTGTTGCGGTCGCCGCCGCCGCGGTCCTTCTTCATCCGTACAAGGACGAAGCCGCCGTGCAGCCGTTCGCCTTCGAGCACGATCTTCAGGTCGCCGTTTCGCAGGGCTTCGTGCGGGTCGGTCCCCGGCTCGGGCGCCCAGTAGCCGCGATCCCACAGCATGACCGTCCCGCCGCCGTACTGGCCCTTGGGGATCACGCCTTCGAAGTCGCCGTAGTCGAGGGGATGATCCTCGACCTCGACCGCTAGCCTACGCTCGTGGGGGTCGAGGGACGGTCCCTTGGTCACGGCCCATGACTTGAAGACCCCGTCCAGTTCCAGGCGGAAGTCGTAGTGCAGACGGCTCGCCGCATGCTTCTGGATCACGTAACGCAGGTGTTGCGCCGGCTTCACCTTGGCCCGCCCCGACGGCTCCGAGGTCTGGGTGAAGTCGCGCTTGGACTGATAGCGGGCGAGCTTGTTCGCCATAGAAGGGTCCCTCGGCGGTCCGCGCCTGATTGTCCCCGCGGGTGGCGGCCAACGCCTCGACGAAGGCGTCGCGCCAGGCGGCGACATTCTCGCGCCGGACGTTCTCGAAGAGAGCGCGCCAGCGCTCGATTCGCTCCGCCAGGTCCATCGACAAGGCCCGATGCAGCGCCTCGGCGACCTCCTCGGGGCTGTTGGGATTGACCAGCAGCGCGGCCTGCAGCTGCCCGGCGGCGCCGGCGAACCGGGACAGCACCAGGACGCCGGGATCGCGCGGGTCCTGGGCGGCGACGAACTCCTTGGCGACCAGGTTCATGCCGTCGCGCAGCGGCGTGACCAGCCCGACCTTGGCGGCGCGATAGACCCCGGCCAATTCGTCGCGGCGGTAGTTGCGGTTGACGTAGCGGACCGGATTCCAGTCGATGTCGGCGTATTCGCCGTTGATGCGGCCGGAGAGGGCGTCGAGCCGGGCGCGGATCTCCTGATAGGCTTCGACACCCTCGCGGCTGAGCGGGGCGATCTGCAGGAACAGCACCTCGCGCCGCAGCTCCGGGTGGTCGGCCAGCAGCCGCTCGAAGCCCAGGAAGCGTTCCTCCATCCCCTTGGAGTAGTCGAGGCGGTCGACCCCGACGATCATCTTGCGGAAGGCGGTGTGTGCGGCCATCACGTCATGGGTGCGCCGGGCCGCGGCGCCGCCTGCCATCTCGGCGAACTCTTCGGCGTCGATACCGATGGGGAAGGCGCCGGCCTGGAGGCTGCGTCCGAAGGCGCGCAGGCAACCATCGGCCGTGGCGACGCCGCCGGCTTCGTTCAGCACGTATTCCTCGAAGGCGTGGCGGTATTCCGGGGTCTGGAAGCCCACCAGGTCGTAGGCGAACAGCGCTTCGACCAAGTCTCGGTGGTTCGGCAGGGTGATCAGCAACTGATGGGCCGGCCACGGGATGTGCAGGAAGAAGCCGATCCGGTTGGTCACCCCCAGCCGGCGCAGTTCGCGGCCGAGCGGGATCAGATGATAGTCGTGGATCCAGATCAGGTCGTCGTCTTCGATCAGCGGCCGCAAGGTTTCGGCGAAGCGCCGGTTCACCCGCTGATAGCCTTCGTCGAACGAGCGGTCGTAGGCGGTCAGGTCCTGGCGATAGTGGAACAGCGGCCACAGCGTCTTGTTGGCGTAGCCGTTGTAGTATTCGGAGACGTCGGCCTCGGGCAGGTCGACCGTGGCCACGGTGACGCCGTCTACCCGCTGAAGGTTCAGGTGGCCGTTGAACTCGGGCGTGGTGCGGCCGCTCCAGCCGAACCACAGGCCGGAGAATTCCCGTAGGGCAGCGGCCAGCGCCATGGCCAGGCCGCCGACGCTTTCGCCGCCGCGCCCGGTGGGCGGGCTGACCCGGTTGGAGACGACGATCAGGCGGCTCATCGGCTCTGCTCCAGCCAGGCGAGCGTCGCCGCCACGTTCTCCATCCGGTAGCTGGCGGCGGTGCGCCGCGGCGGGCCGACCAGCACACCATAGCCGCCAAGCTGCCGGGCGGCGAAGAAGCCGTGCTCGTCGGTCATGTCGTCGCCCAGGAAGATCGGCCGCGCGCCCTGGAAGGGCGGCTCGCGCATGAAGGCGCGCAGGGCGTCGCCCTTGCTGGCGCCGGGCGTGCGCAACTCCATCACCATGTCGCCCGGCTGGAGCGCCAGGCCGGTGACGGTCGCCAGCCGCTCGGCCAGGTCGATCGCCTCCTGGGCGCGGTCCGGGGCCAGGCGATAGTGCAGGGTCAGGCTGAGGGCCTTGTCCTCCATCAGCAGGCGTGAGTCGGCGGCGACGAAATCCGCTATGGCCGCCCGCGCGGCGATCAGACCGGGATGCGGCGGAGCCTCGCCCACCACGCCGCGCGCGTCTCGCCGGACCAGGCCGTGGATGGCCGCGACACAGGTCACCCGGCCCTCCAGAATGCGGTCGACGTCGTCCAGGGCGCGCCCGCTGACCACGGCGAGACGGCCGTTCATACGCCTCGCAAGATCGGCCAACAGGCCGTTGCGCCGCGCGTCGGGCCGCACGGCCTCGGGCCGCTCGGCGATGGGAGCCAAGGTTCCGTCGAGGTCGAGGAACAGCGCCGTCCCCTCGAGGGCCAGCTTTGCAGGGGGCTTCTCAAGCCCGGTTGTCAGGTCTTCGATACTCATACGTAGGTTTCGCCCCGTCAGCGCGAGAGGAACGCTCAAACGAGGGGTTCGATCCGGAGATTGTCAGGTGCGTAGGGCTTGACGTTGCACGCCGGAACGCCGCTATGCGCGCAGGAAGATACGTTCTCGCGAAAAGGTGACCCCGATGGCAGAGCAGCCTCTCGCCGATGTGATCGTACTGTTCGGCGGTACGGGCGATCTCGCCCAGAAGATGCTGTTCCCCTCGCTCTATTTCCTCGACGCCGACGGCTTCCTGGCCGAGGGATTTGGCGTCGTGGCGACCGCGCGGGCGGAGATGACCCGCGAGGCCTTCGTGGAACAGACGCGCGCGACCATCGCCGCGCGGGCCGGCGAGGCCGGGCTCGATCCCAAGGCCTGGGCCCGCTTCGAGAAGCGGCTCAGCTATGTGGGGGCCGACGGCACCACGCAGGCCGGCGCCGAGCAATTGAAGGCCGCGATCGGCGGGGCCAAGGCGCCGATGTATTTCCTGGCCGTCTCGCCCAGCATCTATGGCCGCGTCTGCGCCGCGCTGGACGCGGCCGGCATGACCGGGCCGGGCGCGCGCATCGTGCTGGAAAAGCCGGTCGGCCGGGACCTGGAAAGCTCCAAGGCGATCAATGCGGAGGTCGCCAAGGCCTTCCCCGAAGAGAGCATCTTCCGGATCGACCACTATCTCGGCAAGGAGACGGTGCAGAACCTGCTGGCGTTGCGTTTCGCCAACACCCTGTTCGAGCCGCTCTGGAACAACCTCACCATCGACCACGTGCAGATCACCGTGGCCGAGACCGAAGGCGTCGGCGAGCGCTGGCCCTATTACGACGAGTACGGCGCTCTGCGGGACATGGTGCAGAACCACATGCTGCAACTGCTCTGCCTGGTGGCGATGGAGCCGCCGTCGGACATGGAGCCCGACAGCGTCCGTAACGAGAAGGTCAAGGTGCTGCGCTCGCTGCGTCCGGTGACCCGCGCCGATGTCCAGACCGTCAGCGTTCGTGGCCAATACACGCCAGGCGTGGTCGCCGGGAAGGCGGCCGACGGCTATGAGGCCGAGCGCGGCCAGGCGACCAATACCGAGACCTTCGTCGCCCTGCGCGCCGACATCGACAACTGGCGCTGGGCGGGCGTGCCGTTCTTCCTGCGCACCGGCAAGCGGCTGCCGGAGCGCCGGACGCAGATCGCCATCCAGTTCAAGCCGGTGCCGCATTCGATCTTCGAAGGCGCGGCGGAGGCTGACCTGGTGGCCAATCGGCTGGTCATCGACCTGCAGCCGGACGAGGACATCGAACTGCTGCTGATGAACAAGGCGCCGGGGCTTTCGGAGCGCGGCATGCGCCTCCAGTCGCTGCCGCTGTCCCTCTCGCTGGCCAAGGCCTATTCAGGGCCGAATTCGCGGCGTCGCATCGCCTATGAGCGCCTGATCCTCGACGTGATCCAGAACAACAGCACCCTGTTCGTCCGCCGAGACGAGGTGGAGCGGGCCTGGGAGTGGATCGACGGCGTCGCCGACGCCTGGCGTGAATCCGGCATGGCGCCCAAGCCCTATGCGGCGGGAAGCTGGGGGCCGGCCGGCGCCTTCGCCCTCATCGAGCGGTCCGGGCGGGCCTGGTACGACTAGTTCTTAGACAACGTCCAGCCTGAAGCAGCGGCGCTCGCCGGTCTCGCAGTCGGTCAGTTCGACCTGGCCCTGGTGGACCAAGTCGGCGAAGGCCAGGACGGCGTCTTCGAAACTGGCGCCGAGAATGGCGAAAACGGCGTCTTCGGCCGTGCGCGCCTCGTAGCGGTGCAGGGGCGTCTGAGCAGCATGGAACATGCGATGATCCTTTCCAGGGCGATCATCGGTTGATTCGCATGTCCAGCTTAGTCTTTCGATTCAACAGCTTGGCTGTAGAATCAGCGCACCGAGGCCCAGGGCTTGGACAGCATGGTCGCGCAGTTGATCAGCCCGACCAGCGAATAGGTCTGGGGGTAGTTGCCCCAAAGCTCGGCGCCGTCGAAGGCGATGTCTTCGGAGAGCAGACCCGCCGCCGTGCGCCGCGCCAGCATCTCCTCGAACAGCCGTCGCGCCTCTTCGGAGCGGCCGGAAAGGTGCAGGGCCTCGATGAGCCAGAAGGTGCAGATATTGAAGGCGGTCTTCGGTTCGCCGAAGTCGTCGGGGATCGCATAGCGCAGCATGTAGGGGCCGCGCCGCAGGCCCTGTTCGACCGCGGCGATGGTGGCGGCCATGCGCGGATCGTCAGGCGCGACGAAGCGCACGTCGACCAGTTGCAGCAGGCTGGCGTCCAGTTCGTCGCCCCCGAAGGTGGCGGCGAACCGGCCGAGCTTCGGATTCCAGGCGCGCGCCTCGATGGTCGCGCGCACCTGGGCGGCGCGGGTGTTCCAGTGGTCGGCCCGATCCTGCAGGCCGAGCTTGGCCGCTGCATTGCCCAAGCGGTCGCAGGCCGCCCAGCACATCACCGCCGAATAGGTGTGCACGTTCTCGCGGCCGCGGAACTCCCACAGACTGGCGTCGGGCTGGTCGTGCAGTTCGAAGGCGCGCTCTCCGACCAGTTCGAGGGCGCGGAAATCCTCGATGGTCGCCGGCCGGAAGAGGCGCTCGTCGAAGAAGGCCTGGACGCTCGACAGAATGATTTGTCCGTACACGTCATGTTGCAGGTGCTCGTGCGCCTGGTTGCCGACCCGCACCGGCCCCATGCCTCGATAGCCGGGCAGGTGGGAGGCGAAATGTTCAGTGAGGGACGGCTCCATGCCGACGCCATACAGCGGCTGGATATGCCCGCCTCGCGTGCGATCCACGAGGTTGCGCAGATAGACCAGGTAGTTTTCCAGCAGGTCGGCGGCCCCGAGCCGGTTGAGCGCCTGGACCACATAATAGGCGTCGCGGAGCCAGCAGTAGCGATAGTCCCAGTTGCGGCCGCTGCCCGCATGCTCGGGAATCGAGGTGGTCAGGGCCGCGACGATGGCGCCGGTCTCTTCGTGGGCGCAGAGCTTCAGGGTGATCGCCGCGCGGATCACCGCCTCCTGCCATTCCAGCGGCACAGACAGGGTGCGCACCCAGCCGCGCCAATAGGCGGTGGTCTCCTTCAGCATCCGCTCGCAGGTGGCCGAGAGGTCGGCGTCGAAGCCTTCGTCGGGGCCGAGGAACATCGCCACCGTCTCTTCGAGCCGGAAGCTCCGTTCGCCGGTGAGGTGCGAAACCGGGGCGTCGGTGGTCAGGCGCAGGGTGGTCTCGCCGCCGACATAGCGGATGTGGTTGGAGCCGGTGGTGCGGTCGGCGGGGCGCTCGCCCCAGTTCACGGTGGGGCGCAGGCGGATCCTCACCCGCGCCACGCCGCTGACCGGCCGGATCAGGCGGATGAAGGCCAGCGGCCGATAGACCCGGCCGAACTGCCGGTAGCGAGGACAGAAGTCGATGACCTGGATGGCGGCGCCCGTGCGGTCGGCGATCTCGGTCACCAGGATCGGGGTGTTGCGCAGATAGGTCTGGGTGACCTGCGCCTGATCCTCGACCTCTATACCCCAGAAACCCTGGGCGTCGGGCTCGGCGTCGGGGTCGAGGCCGAGCAGGTTGGAGAACATCGGATCGCCGTCCACGCGCGGGGCGCAGGCCCAGACGAAGCGGCCGGCGCGGTCGATCAGGGCGCTGGCTGCGCAGTTGCCGATCGGGAAGAGGTCGAGGGACTGGGGCATTCGTCAGGAATTCGCAACTTGGACGCAGGTTCGCGCCGATAAGGCTCGGGCGCCAGCGTGGCGCAAGCTGGGCCGGACGGAAACTCTCGTCACCGAAGTCCGATGGGGCATAGTGCGGGGACGACCCGGGATCGACCAAGGAGCTCAGATGATCCGCGCCCGCCGCGCTCGAATCGTTGCGACCCTCGGCCCGGCCAGCCGCGAGGCGGGGAAGGTCGTGCAACTGGCGAGCGCCGGCGCCGACGTCTTCCGCGTGAACTTCAGCCATGGCCTGCACGAGGATCACGCCCGGACCATCGCCAATGTCCGGGCCGCCGAAGCGGCGGTCGGCCGGCCGCTGGCGGTGCTGGCCGACCTGCAGGGTCCGAAGATCCGGCTGGGCGCGTTCGCCGATCGGACCGTCCGGCTCAAGGTCGGCCAGGACTTCCGGCTCGACACCTCCGAGGAGCCGGGCGACGCCAGCCGCGTGGGCGTGCCCCTGGCCGAGGTGTTCAGCGTGCTGCGGCCGGGCTCGGACATCCTGCTGGACGACGGCAAGGTGCGGCTGCGCGTGCGGCGCAGCGGCCCCGGCTATGCCGAAACCGAAGTGCTGGCCGGAGAACAGCTCTCCGATCACAAGGGGCTGAACCTGCCCGGCCACGCCATCCCGATTCCGGCCCTGACCGCCAAGGACCGCGGCGATCTGGCCTTCGCCCTCTCGCAGAACGTCGACTGGGTGGCGCTGTCCTTCGTGCAGCGGGCGTCGGACATGGCCGACCTGCGCCAGATCGTGCAGGGCCGCGCCGCGGTGCTGGCCAAGATCGAAAAGCCCGCGGCGCTCGAGGCGCTCGATGAGATCCTCGATCTTTGCGACGGGGTGATGGTCGCCCGCGGCGACCTGGGGGTGGAGCTGAACCCCGAGGACGTGCCGGTGGTGCAGAAGTCGCTGGTTCGCGCCGCGCGCAGCCGTGGCATTCCGGTGATCGTCGCCACCCAGATGCTGGAATCGATGATCCATGCCCCGACTCCGACCCGGGCGGAGGCCTCCGATGTGGCCGGGGCGGTCTATGAGGGCGCCGATGCGGTGATGCTGTCGGCCGAGACGGCGGCGGGGGAATATCCCCTGGAGGCGGTGACCATGATGAACCGCATCCTGACCCGGGTGGAGCAGGACCCGCGCTGGCCCGAGCTGATGCGCGCCGAATACCCGGTCGAGGACGCCGACGCGGACGCCCTGGTCGCCGCCGCCAGCCGCGCGGCCGAGGCGGCGTCCACCGCCTGCATCGCCGCCTTCACCACGACCGGCAGGACCTCGCTGCGGCTGGCGCGGGAGCGGCCGCTGCAGCCGACCCTGGCGCTCACCCCGAACATCAAGGCCGCGCGCAAGTTGTGCCTGGTCTGGGGCGTGGAGCCGCGCGTCGTCGCCCAGCCCAGCGATCCGGAGGAACTAGCGCGGGTGGCGGTGGAGGAGGCCGTGGGCGCGGGTCTGGCTGCGCCCAACCGGCGAGTGATCATCCTGGCCGGGCTGCCGATGGGCTCGCCGGGAGCGGCGAACATCCTGCGCATCGCCCACGCGCCTCGGCGATAGCGACGCCTATCGCACCTTCAGCGGAACGCCGCCGCCGCGCGCCTCGACCCGAACCCGCCGTCCGGCCCGCTCGAAGGTGAGGTCCACCTTGTCGCCGCCGATCCGCAGGCCGTCGACCGCCAGCCAGTCGATGCCGATCGGCAGGCGCGGATCGGTGACGTGCACCTCATGGTTCCAGCCATCGACCGTCAGCCCCAGGCAGGCCTGCAGCATCATGAAGATCGAACCGGCGGCCCAGGCCTGGGGCAGGCAGGCGACGGGATAGGCGACCGGCGGCTCCCCCGCCATCCGCGGAAAGCCGCAGAACAGCTCGGGCAACCGCATCTCGAAGGTGTTGGCGGTCTCGAAGAGGTTGGCGGTCATGTTCACCACCCCGTCGCGCTCGCCATAGCGCGACAGGCCCATGGCGCAGATGGCGGTGTCGTGCGGCCAGATTGAGCCGTTGTGGTAGCTCATCGGATTGAAACGAGCCTCGCCGGTGGCCAGGGTGCGCAGCCCCCAGCCGCTGTCGAAGGCTGTCGACATCAGCCGCTCGGTCACCTTGCGCGCCCGATCCGGCGCGGGCAGGCCGGAGAACAGCAGATGGCCGGGATTGCTGGTCATCACCCGGCAGAGCTTTCCCTCCCCGTCGATCGCGATGCCGTAGAAATCCTTGTCCGGCATCCAGAAGCGGCTTTCGACCGCAGCGCGGATCTGCTCGGCGCGGGCGGCCCAGCGGGCGGCGTTGTCCTGGTCCCCCCGTTGGTGGGCCAGGCGCGCCATGGAGCGATAGGCGGCGAAGGCGTAGCCCTGCACCTCGACCAGGGCGATGGGGCCGTTTGGAAAGCGGCCGTCGGCGTGGAAGACGCTGTCCTCGCTATCCTTCCAGCCCTGGTTGGCCAGCCCCGAGTCCTTGCCGCGCTTGTAGTCGATCAAGCCGTCGCCGTCGGAATCCCCGTACTTGTCGATCCAGTGGACGGCGCGGGTCAGGGCCGGCCACAGATCGTCGATCAGCGCCATGTCGCGGGTCCGCTCCGCATAGGCGCCGGCCAGGGCCACGAACAGCGGCGTGGTGTCGACCCCGCCGTAGTAGCGGCCGAACGGAACCTCGCCCATGGCCGGCATCTCGCCCTTGCGGGTCTCGTGCATGATCTTGCCCGGCGCGCTGTCGCGGAAGGCCGAGACCTCCTCGGCCTGGTGTGCGGCCAGGTAGGTCAGCACGCCGCGAGCCAGCGAGGGCTCGAACCAGAGGATCTGCCAGGCGGTGATGATGGCGTCGCGCCCGAAGGCGGTCGAGAACCAGGGAATGCCGGCATAGGGATAGGGGCCGGTCTCCATCCGCGTGGTCAGAAGGGCCAGGTCCGAGCGCGACTTCTCAAGCCATTCGTTGAAGAGGCGGCCGGAGCTCTTCAACCGCGCGCCGTGGCGGCGACGGGCGCGCATGTCCCAGCGGGCGCGGGCGGCGGCGTCGCGGAACCGCTCGCGGCTGGGCACGACGCCGTCATGTTCGCCAACCTCGATATAGAGCTCCAGCCGTCCTTCCGGCTGCAGCGAATACATGTAGTCGGCGCGGTGGCCGTTCAGCCGCCCCGGCGGGTCGGAGAAGGTGATGACGCTGGTCCGGTCCACTCCGTCCAGCCCTTCGTAGACGAAGCGAACGCACCGTTCGCCGAGCTGAGGTGGAAGCTCGCGCCCCCTCACCTTGCGGCGCAGGCCGCGGACCTCGAACATGTCGCGGAAATCGGCCCCGAACTCCACCGACAGCGGGATCAGCACGACGTCGCGGCTGTAGTTCACGCAGCAGATGCGCTCATAGAGCCGTTCTTCCCACAGGAAGCGCTTGCGCTCGACGTGCAGCACGCCGGGCGGCCCGACCGGCCCGCCGGGATAGGGCAGGGCCTGGTTCGCGCCATGCGAGGTGAAGAACACGTTGTCCTGGCCGATGGCGGCCGAGAGCAGCGATGGAGGCCGCCCACCCAGGAATATGCGGAAGTGCGACAGGATGCGGGTGTCGTTGTGGAACAGGCCGTCGCCCGCGCCGCGGATGTCTCCGAAGGCGTCGGCGACGATGAAGGTGTCCTTGTCCTTAAGTGCGAACAGCCGGTAGGGAACCCGCGGTTCGCCCGTCTCACCCGTCTCGACGGGGGCGTCGGGTGCGGGGGCCATATCGTCCATAGCGGTCGCCTCAGGCGTTGGCGGCCAGGGCGACGCCAGGGGCCGCGCGAGCCGCGCCCAGTCCCGCATAGAGGTCGAGATAGCGGCGCGCCATGGCGGTGGCCGAGAAGCGCTCCTCGAAGCGCCGCCGGATGGCGCGGCGGTCCAGCCGGTCCAGCCGCGAGACCGCGGCGGCCGCTTCGTCCTCGTCCTGCACGATGAAGCCGGTCAGGCCCTCTTCGACGATCTCCGGAACCGATCCGCAGCCATAGGCGATCACCGGGGCGCCGCAGGCCATGGCCTCGATCATCACCAGGCCGAACGGCTCGGGCCAGTCGATGGGGAACAGCAGGGCCGAGGCGCCGCCCAGGAATTCCGACTTCTGATCGTCGCTGATCTCGCCGATGTACTCGACCAGCTTCTGACCGAGGAGCAAGGGCTCGATCTGTTCCTGGTAGTAGCGGGTGTCGGCCGGATCGACCTTGGCCGCGATCTTCAACGGCACGCCCAGCCGCTTGGCGATGGCGATGGCGCGGTCGGGCCGCTTCTCCGGCGAGATACGGCCCAGGAAGGCGAGGTAGCCGCCGGGCTCGAAGTTTGGCGCATAGAGGTCGGCCTTCATGCCGTGATGCACGGTGCCGTTCCAGTTGGCGAAGGCCAGCGGACGGCGCTGGGAGTCGGAGATCGACACCAGCGGAAACTGGTTCCAACGCCAGTAGACGCCGGGCAGGTCCTTCAGGTCCAGCCGGCCGTGCAGCGTCGTCAAGGTGCGTTCCGGCATGTCCTCGAAGAACGGGAAGTGGATCATGTCGGTGTGGAAATGGATCACGTCGAATTCGCGGGCGCGGCGGCGAACGTCGCACAGCATCGACATGTGGGCGGCCAGGTCCGACTTCAGCGGCGCGGGGTCCAGGCGGATCGCCTGGTCGCGCACCTTGACCAGTTCGGCGCGGGTGCGCGCCTCGGCGCTGGCGAACAGGGTGACCTCGTGGCCGAGATCGACGAGCGCATCGGTGAGATGCGAGACCACCCGCTCGGTTCCTCCATAGAAGCGGGGGGGCACGGCTTCATAGAGCGGGGGAACCTGGGCGATCCTCATAATGCTGTCTCCGGGGTGGAAGTCGGCGGGCTGGCCTGGGGAGAGGCCCGCCGGAGCGGCCGTTGAGGAAGTTCGCGACAGCCCGTTCGGGTTCCGCGCCCGGTCGTCTTTTCAGGCCAGGTTTCAGGAATCGGGCGCGCCTTCGCCGCCCGCTTGAGCTATGGGCGAGGCATGATCGAGACCTACGCCGATCCCGAACATCTGGCGCGGGCCGCAGCCGAGGCGACGGCCGAGGCGCTCGCGGCCGCCATCTCCCAGCGTGGACACGCCAGCCTGGTGGGAACGGGCGGCCGCTCTCCGGCGCCGGTCTACGACCTGCTGGCCGCGAACGATGCGATCGCCTGGGACAAGGTCGCCGTGACCCTTTCGGACGATCGCTTCGTGCCGCCCGACTCGCCGGACTCCAATGAGCGGCTTGTGCGCGAACGCCTGCTGGTCGGGGCCGCGGCGCGGGCCGCCTTCACCCCGATCAGCGCGCCGGCGGTCAGCGTCGAGGCGGCGGCCCAGGCGGTGGAGGTTGGGGTTCGCGCGCTGGCGCCTTATGACGTCATGCTGCTGGGCATGGGCGAAGACGGTCACGTCGCCTCGCTCATTCCCGGCAGCCCGGTTCTGGATCAGGGCATGGATTCGGCCGGGACTCGCTTTTGCCTCGGGATACCCGCGGGCGTCGGTTCGCCGCCGCTCGCCCGGGTGACGATGACCATGCCGGCCCTTCTGCAAGCGCGGCTGATCCTGGTCCTCATCGCGGGAGAAGTGAAGAAACACGTCGTCGAGGGGCGGAGCGGCCTGCCCGTGCATGCGTTGCTGGATCAGGCCCAGGCCCCCGTGAGGATTCTCTGGACCCCGTAAGTCGGAGTTGGAACATGTCGCTGCATCCCGTCACCGCCGCCGTCACCGCGCGCATCGTCGAGCGCAGCCGCGACAGCCGCGCGGACTATCTGGCCAGGATGGAGGCGGCGCAGCATGACGGCCCGGGGCGGGCCAAGCTGTCCTGCGCCAACTGGGCGCACGCCTTCGCCGCCGAGTCCGACGGGGTGAAGCAGCGGATGCGCAATCCGAGCGCGCCGAACGTAGCCATCGTCTCGGCCTATAACGACATGCTCTCGGCCCATCAGCCGCTGGAGCGATTTCCCGCGATCATCAAGGCTGCGGCCGAAGAGGTCGGCGGCACCGCCCAGTACGCCGGCGGCGTGCCGGCCATGTGCGACGGCGTCACCCAGGGACGGCCGGGCATGGAGCTGTCGCTGTTTTCCCGCGATGTGATCGCCATGGCCACGGCGGTCGCGCTGACCCATGACGCCTTCGACAGCGCGTTGATGCTGGGCATCTGCGACAAGATCGTGCCGGGCCTGACGATCGGGGCCCTGGCCTTCGGCCATCTGCCGGTGATCTTCGTGCCGGGCGGGCCGATGACCTCGGGCATCTCCAACGCCGAAAAGGCCCATGTCCGGGCGCTGTTCGCCGAGGGCAAGGCGACGCGCGATCAACTGCTCGACAGTGAGATGAAGTCCTATCACGGACCGGGCACCTGCACCTTCTATGGCACCGCCAACTCCAACCAGATGATGATGGAGATGATGGGCCTGCACCTGCCGGGTTCGGCCTTCGTGCATCCCAACACGCCGCTGCGCGACGCCCTGGTGGCGGCCGCGCCCAAGCGGGCCATCGAGATCGGCCACCAGACCAACGCCTATACGCCCATGGCCAGGGTGGTGGACGAGAAGGCCATCGTGAACGCCATCGCCGGCCTGTTGGCCACCGGCGGGTCGACCAACCACACCCTGCACCTGGTCGCCATGGCGCGCGCGGCGGGGATCGTCATCGACTGGCAGGACTTCGACGAGCTGTCCAAGGTCACGCCGCTATTGGCGCGGGTCTATCCGAACGGGTCGGAGGACGTGAACGCCTTTCATGCGGCCGGCGGCATGGCCTTCGTGGTGCGCCAGTTGCTGGACGCGGGCCTGGCGCACGAGGACGTGACCACGGTCGCCGGAAGCGGCCTGCGGCTCTATCAGCAGGAGCCGTTCCTGGAGGACGGCAGGCTGGTCTGGCGCGAAGGGCCGACGCAGTCGCTGAACCGTGACATCCTGCGTCCCGCCGACGATCCCTTCCAGCCGGAGGGCGGCATCCGCCTGTTGACCGGGGGCCTGGGACGGGCGGTGATCAAGACCTCCGCGGTCAAGGACGAGAACCTGGTCGTGGAGGCGCCGGCCCTGGTGTTCCAGGACCAGGACGAGTTGCTGGAGGCGCACAAGCGCGGCGAGCTCAACCGCGACTTCATCGCCGTCGTCCGTTTCCAGGGGCCGACCGCCAATGGCATGCCCGAACTGCACAGCCTGACCCCGGTGCTGGGCGTGCTGCAGGACAAGGGCTTCAAGGTGGCGCTGGTCACCGACGGGCGGATGTCCGGCGCTTCGGGCAAGGTGCCGGCGGCGATCCACGTCTCCCCGGAAGCCGCGCACGGCGGGCCGCTGTCGCAGGTGCGCGACGGCGACATGATCCGGCTGGACGCTCACGCCGGTTCGCTGCAAATCCTCGCCGACGCCGCGGAGTTCGCGGGACGGGAGAAGGTGCGGGTCGTCCAGCCCGGCTTCGGCTATGGCCGCGAGCTGTTCGGCTGGATGCGCCGGGCCGCGGCGCCGGCCGAGCTTGGCGGCGGAGCCCTATTCGGAGATGCTGCGTGAAGACGGTCTATACCGGCCTGGTGGGCGATGTCGGGGGCACGAACGCCCGCCTGGCGGTGGTGGATTCGACCGGCCGCATCCGCAATCCCAAGACCTATCCGGCCCAGGAATTCGGCTCACTGACTGAGGTTATCGCCGAATATCTCGAAGTCACGGTCGGCCGCCAGCGGCTGCTGTCGGCGGCGATCGCCGTGGCCGGCCCCGTGGTGGACGGCGAGATCGAGTTCACCAACCTGGACTGGCGGGTTTCCGAGGCCGAACTGATCGGGGCGTTCGAGTTCCACAGCGCGCGGCTGATCAACGACTTCGCCGCCCAGGCCCTGGCCGCTCCGGTGCTGGACGCCGACGACCTGCGGGTGATCGGGCCGCAGATTCGCGGGGCGCAGGGCGCGCCGCTGCTGGTGCTGGGCGCCGGGACCGGGTTCGGGGTTTCGATGGTGATCCGCACGGATCGGGGCGACATCACCGTGCCCAGCGAGGGCGGCCACGCCAGCTTTGCGCCCTATGACGGGGTGGAGGCGGCGATCTGGGCCTCGCTGCGCCGAACCCATGGGCGAGTCTCCATCGAGCGGCTGCTTTCCGGTCCGGGCCTTTATGCGCTCTATCGCGGCCTGGCCGACGTGCGCGGCGTGGCGGCGGATCTGAAGGACGAAAAGGAAGTGCTCGCCGCCGGCCAGCGGGGAGAGGACGCCCTGGCCGACGAAACCCTGGACCGGTTCTGCGAAATCCTCGGCTCGGTCGCCGGCGACATCGCCCTGACCTGCGGGGCGCGCGGCGGGGTCTATGTGTCGGGCGGCATCGCTCCGCGCATGGCCGACCGCCTGGCGTCCGGCGGGTTCCGCCGCCGGTTCGAGGAGAAGGGCCGGCTGTCCGACTTCACGCGCGAGATCCCGACCTATCTGATCGTGCATCCCTACGCCGCCCTGGTCGGCGCGGCGCGGGTGCTGGAGCAAATGGAAGGAAGCCTGCTGTGACCCTCGCCGAGATTCTCAAGCTCGCGCCGGTCGTCCCGGTCCTGATCATCGAGGACGAAGCGCAGGCCGTGCCGCTGGCCAGGGCGCTGGTGGCTGGCGGGCTCCTTGCGCTGGAAGTGACCTTGCGCACGCCCGCCGCGCTGGACTGCATCCGCCGCATCGCCGGCGAGGTCGAGGGCGCGGTGGTCGGGGCCGGCACCGTCACCACCGCCTCGGCGCGCCAAGCGGTGGCTGACGCGGGCGCCCGGTTCGCGGTCAGCCCGGGCCTGATCGACGGTGAGGGCGTGGACGGCCCCACGCCGCTGCTGCCGGGGATCGCCACGGCCACCGAACTGATGCGCGGCCTGCGCGCCGGCTTCACCCATTTCAAGCTGTTCCCGGCCAATGTGGTCGGCGGGCCTGCGGCCTTGAAGGCCTTCGCCAGCCCCTTCCCGCAGGCGACCTTCTGCCCGACGGGCGGGGTCGATGCGAAGAACGCCGGCGATTATCTGGCCCTGCCGAACGTGATCTGCGTGGGCGGAAGCTGGGTCGCCCCCGCCGACGCCGTCCGCGCCGGCGATTGGGCCCGGATCACCGACCTGGCGCGGGCGGCGTCGGGGTTGGGGAAGTAGGCGCTGAACAGGATTCTCCCCGGAGGGGGGGAATCTATCGGCTTTCGCTTCCTATCGTCCCTTGAACACCCCGGGCCGGCGTTCCTGCACCGCGCGGACGCCCTCGGCGAAGTCCTCTGTGGCGCGCAGGATGGTCTGCTCCTCGTGCTCGTGATTGGTCTGGGCGCGGACGGCGGCGGCCAGGTCGCCGCGCAAGGTCTTGCGGGTGGCGACCACGGCGAGCGGCGCGTTTCCGGCGATCTCGGCAGCCAGGGCCTGGGCGGCCGGCAGCACCTGGTCGAGCGGTACGAGTTCGTCGGCCAGGCCCCAGGCCAGGGCCTCCTCGCCTTTGATGCGCCGGCCGGTCAAGAACATCAGATTGGCGCGCTGCTGGCCGATCAGCCGCGGCAGGGTGTGGGTCAGGCCAAAGCCCGGATGGAAGCCCAGCTTGACGAAGTTGGCGCTGAACCGCGCCTCGGGCGCGACCACGCGGAAGTCGGCGACCAGGGCCAGGCCGAGGCCCGCTCCCACCGCCGCGCCCTGCACGGCTGCGACGATCGGCGTCTCGATGGAGAACAGCCGCACCGCCTGGTCGTAGAGACTGTCGATGCCGCTCATGCCCGTGCCGCCGATGCCGGTGGGCGAGACAAGGTCGGCCCCGGCGCAGAACGCCTTGCCGGCCGCGGCCAGCACCACGGCGCGGACGGCGTTGTCGCGGTCCATCGCCTCGAGCGCATCGGCCAGGTCGCGCATCAGGTCGACCGAGACGTGGTTGTTCGGGGGGCGGTCGATGACCACCGTCGCCACGTGGCCCTCGGTGGTTACGGTCAGGTGGTCGCCATAGGCCGTCTTCATCGTCTCGATCCCATCAGGTTGCGGGCCACCACCCATTTGTGGACTTCGGTGGGGCCGTCATAGATTCGCATGGTGCGCAGGCGGCTGGCCATGAGCTGCAGCGGCAGTTCCTTGGTCATGCCCATCGCGCCGAAGGTCTGCATGGCGCGGTCGACGACCTCCCAGGCCATTTCGGTGGCGTAGGCCTTGATCATCGAGATCTCGACCCGCACGTCGCGCCCCTGGTCCAGTTTCCAGGCGCAGTCATAGGTCATCAGCCGCGCGGCGTGGATGCGGGTCGCCGCATCGGCCACCCACCACTGGATGGCCTGGCGCTCGCTGAGCGGCAGGCCGAAGGTCTTCCGCTGGGGGGCGTACTCGCAGATCATGTCCAGCGCACGCTGGGCCATGCCGATGGACCAGGAGGCCATCTCGATCCGCCGCGTGCCCAGCCGCAGTTGCATGAGGCCGAAGCCGTTCCCTTCCTGGCCCAGCAGCTTCCAGCCCTCGACCCGGCAATCCTCCAGCGCCACCTCGTAGGTCGCCTGGCCGCCGATCATCGGAATGCGCCGCAGCACGTTGAAGCCGGGCGTTCCCTTGTCGACCAGGAAGGCCGAGATGCCCCCGCGCGAGCCCTTTTCCCGGTCGGTCACCGCCATCAGGATGGTGAAATCGGCGTCTTCGGCCCGGCTGATCCAGATCTTGCGGCCGTTGATGACCCAGTCCTCGCCGTCGCGTTCGGCGCGGGTGATCATGCCGGCGGGGTCGGCGCCGGCGCCCGGTTCGGAGATGCCGATGGCGCTGACCGTCTCGCCGCGCACATAGGGCGCCAGGTAGGCCTCGCGCTGGCGCTCGTTCACCGTGGCGGCCAGCATCCGCAGGTTCGGCGAGTCCGGAGGCAGGGTGTAGGGCGTGATGGTCTTGCCCAGCTCCTCGTTGACCCCGACCATGGCGACATTGGGCAGGTCGATCCCGCCGACATCCTCGGGCGCGTCCAGGCCCCAAAGGCCGAGGGACTTGGACACCTCGTCCAGGCGGGCGCTTTCCTTCGCACCGATGGAGAGGCCGCCGCCGGCCGCCTCGCGAGCCAGGACCCCGGCCTCCAGCGGCGCCAGTTCGTCCCGGACGAAGCGAGCCACCAAGTCTTTCAGCATCCTGTGTTCGTCGGAAAGCGCGAAGTCCACTAGCCCTCCCCCGCGTCAATGCGCGATCTTCGGTTCGATCATAGTGGGGAGGTCTGACGTGGCGGAAGTAAAGCAACTGGCCGAGGAAGCCACCGGACCGCTGAAGGGCGTGCGTATCCTCGACCTGACCAGCGTCGTCTTCGGGGCCTACGCCGTCCAGATGCTGGCCGACCAGGGCGCGGACGTGATCAAGATCGAGGACCCGGGCTCGGGCCGCGGCGCCGGCGGCGACATCATGCGCTGGCCTGGCCACACGCCGGAGGGCTGGCCGCGCGATCTCGGGCCGATCTTCCTGGCGATCAACCGCAACAAGCGATCGGTCGTCCTCGACATGAAGGAGCCCAAGGCGCGCAAGGTGCTGGAGGCGCTGATCAAGGAGAGCGACGTCTTCGCCACCTCGATCCGCTATGACGGGCTGAAGCGTCTGGGCCTGGCCTATGAGGACGTGAAGGCGCTGAAGCCCGACATCGTCTATGTCCACGCCGCCGGCTACGGCTCAGAGGGGCCTTATGCGGGCGAGCCGGCCTATGACGACCTGATTCAGTCCGCCTCGGGCCTGGCCGACGTCCTGCCGAGAACCGACGGTAATCCCGTCCCGCGCATCCTGCCCAGCCTGGTCGCCGACAAGGTCTCGGGCCTCTTCATGAGCCAGGCGATCACCGCGGGCCTGCTCAGCCGCGAGCGGACGGGGGAGGGCCAGTTCATCGAGGTGCCGATGCTGGAATGCGTGACCAGCTTCAATCTGGTCGAACATCTCTACGACCACACCTTCGATCCGCCGACTGGCCAGTGGGGCTATCAGCGGGTGGTCAATCCGCACCGCAAGCCGTTCCCGACCAAGGACGGCTATATCGGCCTGCTGCCCTATACCGACAAGCAATGGGACGTCTTCTTCGAGGTGGCCGGCTGGGGCGAGAGCTTCGGCAAGGATCCCCGGTTCCAGGGCCTGGAGCGCGGCAAGCACATTCACGAGCTCTACGCCCTGGTCGAGACCGTCACCGTGACCAAGACCACGGACGAATGGATCGACCTGCTCAAGCCGTTGTCGATCCCGGTCACGCGGACCAACCGGCTGGACGACCTGCCCGAGGACCCGCACCTGAAGGCGGTGGAGTTCTTCCAGCGCTACGAGCATCTGCAGGCGGGAACCTATGTGGCGATGAAGCCGCCGGTGAAGTTCACCGGCACGCCGTCGAACATCCGCCGCCATCCGCCTCGCCTGGGCGAACACACCGCCGAGGTTCTGGACGAGCTGGGGCTGTCGCAGGACGCCTGATGCGCATCGCCGTGGTCGGTAGTTCGGGGTCGGGAAAATCGACGCTGGCAGGGCGGCTGGCGGCGCAACTCGGCCTGTCGCATATCGAGCTGGACGCCATCAACTGGCAGGCCGGTTGGAAGGACCTGAACACGCATGACCCGGACGAATTCGTCCGGCGGGTGGCGACGGCGGTCGGGCAGGACGCCTGGGTCAGCGACGGCAATTACGGCCGGGTGCGCGACCTGGTCTGGAGCCGGGCCACCCATCTCGTCTGGCTGGACTACGAGCGCAGCGTGATCATGCCCCGGGTCATCCGCCGCTCCATCGCGCGGGCGTTCGACCGCACCGAGCTCTGGCCCGGCACCGGCAACCGCGAGGACTGGCGCATGTGGCTTTCCAAGGAGCACCCGATCCGCTGGGCCTGGGACACCTGGGCGCGGCGGCGGGCGGAATATGCGGGCCGCATCGCCGACCCGCGCTTTTCGCATCTGCAGGTCCACCGCCTGCGCCACCCGCGCGAGGCGGAGGGGCTGGTCGAAAGTGTCATCAAGCCAAGCTGACTTGATGACACCTTGATCGTCGCTAGACCGGCGCGAACACCGGGACCGGAGGGCCGCCTTCGGTGGGCTGGAAGCGCACCTTGACCCGCTGGCCGATGGAAAGGGCCTCGGGCGCGACGCCGAGGAAGTTGGTGAACACCGCCGGGCCTTCGTCGAGGGTGACGTAGCCGATGCCGTAGGGGCCGGTCGGCGAGCGGCGCATGACGCTGTAGCTGTAGATCACGCCTTCGCCGGGGCTCTCTTCCCAGACGGTCTTGTCCGAGAAGCAGAACGGGCACAGCGCGCGCGGATACCAGTGCGCCTCGCCGCAATCGGTGCAGCGCTTGATGAGGAACTTGCCCTCGGCGGCCGCATCCCAGAACGGCTTGGTTTCGACGGTGACGGCCGGGACGGGAATGTCGCGGACCATGACTTCGGCTTGAACGTCGGTCATGATTTAAGCCTCCCGTTCCATGATGAGGGTCGCCGCGCCGTGGCGGGTGCCCAGCGAGCCGCCGGTGCCGTGGGCGAGCGCGATGTCGCAGTTGGCCACCTGGACCTTCGGATGCGCTTCGCCGCGAAGCTGGCGCACCGCTTCGATCACCTTGGTGATGCCGCCGCGGTTGGTGGGGTGGTTGTTGCAGAGCCCGCCGCCATCGGTGTTGAACGGCAGCTTGCCGACGCCCGAGATCAGGTTGCCGTCGGCGACGAACTTGCCGCCCTGGCCCTTCTCGCAGAAGCCGAGGTCCTCGAGCTGCATCAGCACGGTGATGGTGAAGCTGTCATAGATCGAGGCGTACTTGATGTCGGACGGCTTCACGCCGGCTTCCTCGAACGCGACCGGGCCGGACCAGACCGCGCCCGAATGGGTGAGGTCGAGGCCGCGGCCGCCCATCGGGCCCTTGGGCGACTCGCCGGCGCCCATCACCTTGACCTTCGGACGGTTCAGCGACCTGGCGATCTCCGGAGACGTGACGATCAGCGCGCCGCCGCCATCGGTGACCACGCAGCAGTCCAGCAGGTGCAGCGGGTCGGCGATCATCTTGGAGTTCACCACCTGCTCGACGGTCACCACGTCCTTCAGGAAGGCGTTGGGGTTGTACTGGGCGTGGTGGCTGGCGGCGACCTTGATCCAAGCGAGCTGTTCGCTGGTGGTGCCGTACTCGTACATGTGGCGCATGGCGCACATGCCGTAGGTGTTGTGCGTGGTGCCGCCGTAGATGTTCTCGAAGCCGGCTTCCGGCGGGCCGTCGCTGAGCTGGCCCGGACGGGCTCCCCCGCCGCCGAAGAACTTGTTCTGGCGCGGACGGCCGGCCAGGGTGACGAGCGCGATCTTGCACTTGCCCTCGGCGATCGCCTGGGCCGCGTGGCCGACGTGCAGCAGATAGGACGAGCCGCCGGTCTCGGTGGAGTCCATGTGGCGGACGTTCTTCAGGCCCATGTAGTCGATCATCGACATGCCGCCGAAGCCGGGGGCGTCGCCGGCGCAGAAGTAGCCGTCGATGTCGTCCTTGGAGAGGCCGGCGTCTTCCAGGGCGCCCTTGGCGCATTCGGCGTGGAGCTGGGCGGTCGTCTTGTCGGGCGCGTCGCGGAGCGGATGCTCGTACGCCCCCATGATGTAGGCCTTGCCTTTTATACTCATGCGTTCCCCCGGAAATTGTCTTTGAAGAATGGCCTTGGATTATCGCGGTGCAGCATGCGCGGCAACCATTGCCATATCAAGTTCCTCCCCCGCTGGGAGAGGTGGATCGCTGCACAGCAGCGAGACGGAGGGGCTTGTTGAAGCCGTCAAAGTCCCCTCAGTCCGCTTCGCGGAAAGCTCCCCCAGCGGGGGAGCCTCTCGACACCCCTAGGCCGGCTGCTTCATCGCGGCGATGCGTTCGTCGCGCAGGGCGGTGCGGCGGACCTTGCCGGCGTCGTCGCGCAGGGGCTCGTCCACGAACTCGTAGGAGCGCGGCTGCTTGTAGGTGACGAGCTTGCCGGCCAGGTGCTCGCGCAGCGAGGCTTCGTCCCGCGCGCCCTTGGTCTGGACGATGGCGTGGATGCGATTGCCCAGGTCGTCGTCGGGAATGCCGATAACCGCGCAGGACTGCACGTCCGGGTGTTCCTCCAGCGCCGCCTCGATCTCGGCCGGATAGACGTTGGAGCCGCCGACCAGGATCATGTCGGTGCGGCGGTCGGCCAGGTAGAGATAGCCGTCCTCGTCGAACCAGCCGATGTCGCCCAGGCTCTCCCAGCCGCCGGGCAGGGTCTTGGCCGTGGCCCCGAGGTACTTGTAGGAAGGCGGCGCGCCCTCCGGCCGGCGCATGTAGATTTCGCCGACCTCGCGCGGGGGGAGGAAGGCGCCGTCCTCGCCGACCGCGACCATTTCGCCTACCGTCACCTTGCCGACCGAGCCGCGATGCTCCAGCCATTCGGCGCCGGAGATGGTGGTGACCGCCTGGGCCTCGGTGCCCGCGTAGAGCTCCATCACCGTCTCGGGCCCGACCCAGTGGATGAAGGCCTCCTTCAGCCAGGCGGGGCAGGGCGCGGCCAGGTGCCAGAGGGTTTCCAGCGACGACAGGTCGTACTTGGCCCGCACCTCCTCGGGCAGATGCCAGATGCGGTTCATCATGGTCGGGACCAGATAGACCCAGGTCGCCTTGTTGCGCTCGATTTCCGCCAGGGTCGCCTCGGCGTCGAACCGCGGCATCAGCACCATATGGCAGCCGACGCTGAAGGCCGACATCATCATGCCGAAGCCGGCGTTGTGATAGAGCGGGGCCGGCAGCAGGGCGATGGAGCTGGGCTTCAGCCGCCAGCCGCCGACCTCGGGCGTCGCCTTCGCCGTTTCGCCCGGCTGGCCGGACAGGATCAGCTTCGGACGGCCGGTCGAGCCGCCGCTGGTCGGCGCCTTGGAGACCGGCGCGGTGACGTCGGGCAGGTCGCTGTCGTCGTCCGACAGGGCGATCAGGTCGGGAACCGAGAGCAGCGGCCGGTCGATCTGATGGTCGAACTGAGCGATCACTACCGGCGTCTTGGCCAGCTCCATGATCGCCTCCAGCTCGCCCTTGGGCAGGCGGAAGGACACCGGCTGGGGCGTGGCGCCGAGTTTCCAGATCGCCCAGCAGGCCACGGCGAAGTCGGTCGAGTTGGGCAGGCCCAGGGTGACGAGATCGCCGAACTTCACGCCCTTGGCCGCCAGGCCGCGGGCGGCGCGGTTCGAGAGGCGATGGAACTGCTCGTAGGTGAGGGTCGTCTCGCCGCAGGTCACGGCAGGCGCGTTCGGCTTTTCCTGCGCGAGCTGCTTCAGTTTCGCACCGAGCGAGATCATCTCATCGGACATGTGTTTTCCGTCCCTGGAAATGGCGTGGGCTCTGACGGCCCCTGATGAATGGACGCCGCGCCGAAATGCGGATGGCGGACCCCGCCAGTTTCCCTTTGGGAAGGCGTGGATGGCAAGCGGCGATTGCGGCGCGGGCGGTTTCAGGCTTTAGGGTTCCCAACACGTGTTTGAGAGGGAGGCGGCCATGTCCGCGGAACAACTGCTCACTCAGGAATTCGGAACCCTCGCCGACGTGATCCGCGAGCAGGCCCGCGACCTGAAGGACAAGCCGGCCCTGATCGACGCCCGGCGGACGATCACCTACGCCGAACTGGATGAGCTGATGGACCGCATCGCCGCGGCCCTGCAGCGCGACGGGGTGGGCAAGGCCCAGGTCGCCGCCGTCTGCGCCACCACCAGCGTCGAATACGGGGCGACCTTCTTCGGCATCCTGCGGGCCGGGGCGATCGTCGCGCCGCTGGCGCCGTCCTCGACGCCGGAAAGCCTGGTGATGATGCTCAATGACTCCGGCGCGAAGGTCTTCTTCCTCGACGCCGGCGTGTCGAAGCAACTCGAAGGCGTGGCCTCGCAGATCGCCGCCAAGCGCGTCTCGCTGGACGGCTCGGACGCCGGCGTTCCGTTCGAGCAATGGCTGGCGCCGAAGGGCGCCAAGCCCGAGCCGGTCGAGGTCGAACCCGACCAGGGTTTCAACATCATCTATTCTTCGGGCACGACGGGCGCGCCGAAGGGCATCGTCCAGCCGCACCGCATGCGCTGGGGCCAGATCCGCCGCGGGGTCTATCCTGCCGACGCGGTGACGATGATCTCCACCCCGCTCTACTCGAACACCACCCTGGTTTCCTACCTGCCGACCATCTCGAACGGCGGGACGGTGGTGATGATGCCGAAGTTCGACGCCGAGCAGTTCCTGAAGCTGTCGGAGAAGCACCGCGTCACCCACGCCATGCTGGTGCCGGTGCAGTACCGCCGGATCATGGAGCGGGCCGATTTCGACAGCTACGACCTCTCCAGCTTCAAGATGAAGTTCTCGACCAGCGCGCCGTTCTCGCCGGAGATCAAGGCCGACGTGCTGAAGCGCTGGCCGGGCGGCCTGATCGAATATTACGGCATGACCGAGGGCGGCGGCTCCTGCGGTCTGGTCGCCCACGAATATCCCGACAAGCTGCATACGGTGGGCAAGCCGTTGCCGGGCCACGACATCCGGCTGATCGGCGAGGACGGGGTGGAAGTGCCGCAGGGCGAGATCGGCGAGGTGGTCGGCCGCTCGGGCGCGATGATGGTCGGCTACCACAACCAGCCGGGCAAGACGTCCGAGGCCGAGTGGTACAGCCCCGAGGGCCTGCGCTACATCCGCACCGGCGACGTCGGCCGTTTCGACGAGGATGGCTTCCTGACGCTCATGGACCGCAAGAAGGACATGATCATCTCGGGCGGCTTCAACATCTATCCGTCCGACCTGGAGGCCGAGATCGTCACCCATCCGGCCGTGCTGGAGGCCGCCGTGGTCGGCGTGCCGTCCGACAGGTGGGGCGAGACGCCGGTCGGCTTCGTGGCGCTGAAGCCCGGCCAGGGCATAGAGGCCGAGGCCCTGCGCGAAGCGGTCAACGCCAAGCTCGGCAAGACCCAGCGGTTGGCCGATCTGATCCTGGTCGAGCACCTGCCGCGCAGCCACATCGGCAAGGTGCTGAAGCGCGACCTGCGCGATGGCTACAAGGGGAAGGCGACCGCATGAGCGAGATTTCGGTCGCCGACCTCTGCGACGAACACGAGGGGACCATCGAAGTCTGCGAGACCCAGTTCCGCGACCTCGGCGGCAAGACGGCCTTCTCCGGCCCGATCCGCACCGTGCGCTGTCACGAGGACAACTCGCTGGTGAAGGCGACCCTGGCCGAGCCGGGCGAAGGCTGCGTGCTGGTGGTCGATGGCGGCGGCTCGCTGCACCGCGCCTTGGTCGGCGACATGCTGGCCGCCGATGCGGTGAAGAACGGCTGGGTCGGGATCGTGGTGTTCGGCGCGGTGCGCGACGCCGTGGTGCTGGGAACCCTGGAGATCGGGATCAAGGCGCTGGGGACCAATCCCATGCGCAGCGTCAAGCGCGGCGAAGGCGTGGTCGACACGCCGGTGGCGTTCGGCGGCGTGGTCTTCGTGCCCGGCGACCTGCTCTACGCCGACGAGGACGGGATCGCCGTCCTGGCCGCCGAGGACGCGTAGGGGAGCCGCCGCCGATGGCCGACGCCTTCTCCGAGCTGGAAACGATCACGCCCGACGGCCTGAACGCCATGCAGCGGGACTTCCTGCCCGGGGAACTTGGCCTGGAGGTGCTGGAGGCGCGGGAGGGTTATCTGCGCAGCCGAGTGACCGTCTCGCAAAAGCACATGGCGCCCAACGGCTTCCTGCACGCGGCCAGCCTCATCGCCCTCCTGGACACGGCCGCCGGCTACGGCTGCCGGATCTCGCTGCCGCAGGACGCCGCCGGCTTCACGACCATCGAGCTGAAGAGCAATTTCCTCGGCACGGCCAAGGTCGGCGAGAGCGTGCTGTGCGAGGCCAGGCTCGTCCACGGCGGGCGCATGACCCAGGTCTGGGACGCCACGGCGACCCATGCGGCCAGCGGAAAGGCCATCGCCCTGTTCCGCTGCACCCAGATGATCCTCTATCCACGATGAAAGATCGCAAAACCGCCGCTTGATCTAACGTGGCCGGATGAGTAGGTTCCGCGCCTCGCGCTCAGCGGGCTCCGTCGCCGGAGGCCCGAAAGACGTCTCCGGAGAGGTGGCTGAGTGGTCGAAAGCACCGCACTCGAAATGCGGCGTACCTTTACGGGTACCGTGGGTTCGAATCCCACCCTCTCCGCCATTACATTTCCAGCCCTTATGGGGTAAGGAAACCCAAGGAAAATAAGGCTTTGTCTCGGCCGGTTGTTACAAAAGTAACAGGTGAACCGCCGATGCCTTCCCGTCTCCCCAAGCGTGGATCGACGTACTATTTCCGCCGGGTCGTTCCCGAGGCGCTACGCCCCTATTTTCTGACCGCCAGCGGCAAGCCGCGCACTGAGTTCATGGAGAGCCTGGGGACCAAGGATTTCGCCAGGGCGAAGGAACTGGACCGCCTCAGGGGCGTGGAGGTCGATCAGCTATTCCGCGAGGCTAGGGCAAAGCTGCGGCAGGGCGCGAAGCCTGACGGGGTTCCCGTGATCCTGGGGCCTACCGGACCCGCCGAAGCCTTCGCGACCTTTGAGGACGAAGAAGCCCATGAGGCCGCGTCTCGCTGGATCGCAGAGCATGAGCATGAAGAGGCGAACGACCCGGTTAAGCAGCGCGTCGCTGATGCCGTAGCCGCTGCGCTCGCTCACAAGGAAGCCCAGGACCAAGCCTTTCTCGACATGGTGCGGGAGGATCGGAAGGTCAGCAGCGCGCCGCTCATGGAGTTGTTCGACGCCTACGTTGCGATGCGCAAGCCTGCCCCGGCTACAGTGAAGCGGTGGCGTCCGGTCATGGAGCACATCAAGGGCTTCCTCGGGCATGACGACGCCGCCCGGATCACCCGCAAAAATGTCATCGCCTGGAGGGATGCGCTCCTGGCCGAGAAGGATGACAAGGGCGAACCTGTGCGCAGCGCCCGCACAGTCAGAGAGACTTACCTAGCCTCCCTCATCGTGGTCCTCGGCTACGCGAGTGAGGGCGACAAGATCAAGTCCAACGTCGCCGCTGACGTGGTTATCCGTGTGCCGAAGAAGGTGCGCCTACGCGATCCTGACTTCACCAAGGAAGAGGCGAGGACGATCCTAAAGGCTAGCCTTGAGCCCCAGCCTGACAGCCTCTCGCCTGAGCATCGCTTGGCCCGACGCTGGGTGCCCTGGCTGTGCGCCTATACGGGCGCTCGGGTGAATGAGATGACGCAGCTTCGGGCCGAAGATGTGCGGGAGGTCGAGGGGATTTGGACGCTGCGTATTACCCCCGAGGCTGGTGGCGTTAAGACCGGCAAAGCCAGGGTCGTCCCTATCCACGAACACCTGATCGCCCAGGGCTTCCTTGATGTCGTGAAGGCTCAGAGCAAAGGCCCTCTGTTCTACAATCCCGACCGTGGTCGGGGTGGCTCCGAGGGCAACCCGCACTTCAAGAAGATGGGCGAGCGCCTAGCGGCCTGGGTGCGTAAGCTGGGTGTCGATGACCCCGATGTGCAGCCGAACCATGCTTGGCGTCACCTGTTCAAGACGACGGCTCGCAGCGTCCGCATGGACCCCGAGGCCCGCGATACGATCCAAGGGCACGCGATGAAAACAGAGGGCCAGAAGTACGGTGTGTACCCTCTGGCCCTGCTGTCTGAGGAACTGGCGAAGCTCCCTCGGTTCGAGACGGAGAAGCCCGCCTAGATCGTCTCGGCTTTGACGGTCGGGCCAGCGTTCGCGTAGTCCGCCCTGATCTCAGCCTTGGACTTGAACACGGGGGCGGGCGTGGCGTGCAGGCCGTTACTGCCCAAGCGGTGCCCTTGCAGCAGCGTCCGCGACGTACCGCCACCGATGTTCGGCACGGCGTCCCAGCGAGCTTGGTTCGCCACCCTGCCGCCAGCGGCATACGGGGATGTCTGCTTGTCCGTGCTCTTGGCCTGCGCCGGGGCGCTCTGAGAGCCGAAGCCGGGGAAGGTCTGGCGCTGCGCCTGCGGTACTGAAAGCTGGCTGGAATACGCATCCTCAGGGCGGGCCTGGGGAGCCTCAGGGCTGGCGTTCTGCTGCGCCGCAGGGGTAGCCGCCTGCGTCACCACATCGTCCGCCATGGCGAAGCCTATGGCCGCCTCAATGGCCTCCCCGGTCAGGGCTCCCTCGGGAAGCTCCCGGTTCTTCACGGCCAGGGCCACGCTGTCCTGAGCGATCATCGGACCAAGGGCCACTAGGGCGCTGTCGTCCCCGGTGCTGATGAACTCCGACAGGGCCACGTCGTACTTCGCCACGGTCGCCACGTCGCTCGCCTCAACAAGGCGGGTGATCTTGCCCAGGCTGACGCCAAGGTCCGGTTGTCCAGCGGCGAACTCATTGAGCGCCATCTGATAGGCGCGGGCGGGTGAGTGCCCCATGCCTTCATAGTCCTTAGCCCAGGTGACGACGGTCTGTGCGTCATAGCCCTGAGCGTAGATCATGCTGAGTGCAGCGTTCACTTTCACGCGCTGCTTGATGCTAAGTCCCATGCGAGACGATCCTTTCGATTTGAGATTGGTGCGGTCCAAGCGCCTCGCTGGCGGCTTGCCGATCACGTTGGTTGCGCAGGCAGGACAAGAGCGACTGCTGCGTGGTTTTGAGGTCGAGCTTAGGGGAGCCCGCCGCCTCCCATTCCCCGATGAGGTTGAGGGCTAGGCTTTGGATGCTGTCCCTCTGATCGGTTGGCATGGTCGCCAGGAGCGAGCGCCAGGAGTGCCGATCAGGGCGCGGATAGTTGAGCGCGGCCAGGACGTGAGAGCGATACAGACGGATTGCGTCTAGGGCTCCCTCGGGCTTGTTGGTCTGCCACATGAGCCAGCCAGTGACGGCGGTCAGCCGGGCTTCTTCGACAGCCCCATCCCCGTGCTCATCCCCGAAGTAAGCGCGCAGTTCATCTAGGGTCTGAGCCCATAGCTCCTGGCGCACATAGCCGTCTGAAAAGTACTGCCGAAACGGCGCAGGGGTCAGGGCGCGGTCCCGACGATCTCTCGCCGGGGTTCGACGCCGCAGGCGTGCAAGGCCGGACATTAGGCCGCGTCAGCATCCGCTACGGGGGCGCTCAGCCAGCCGCGCTTCATGCCCGTGAAGTACGTATTGAAGGCTTCCCAGGGATCAGCCGTAGGGCTGAGCGACAGGATCGACAGCGGGATTTGATCCTGGCGAGCGTTCAGCAGGTAGCCCCAAGCCTCATCAGGCAGGGAGCCGAAGCCAATGCAGGTATGCGTAACCGGGGCGCTCTCCCACCCGTTCCACTGAGTGCGGACGTAGGTGATTTCGAAGATGCGATGCAGCAAGCCTTCGCCGGTGTTCCTCTCGGTCACTGTGATGTCCTTGAAGTCCGAATAGGTGGCCTCCCGGCGCTCCTGCACTTCGGCGGCCATAGCTTCCGCTAGAGCCTCCTGCGCAGCCTCCAGTTCGACAGCGAGGCGCTTGGTTTCGGCCTTGGCCTTAGTGATGCGCTCCAGCAGAGCGACGTCTTCCTGAGCCTGGACAAGAGCGGAGGTCAGGTCTTCGACGCGCTCCAGCAGGGACGCGGTGTTGGCGTTGGTCATGTTCGTTCCTTCCAAAGGGGTGTTCTCCCGCGCATGAGCACGGGTCGGAGTTTCGGTTGTTGGTCGTGGAGTGCCCTGGTCACGCCCTTAGGCGGATCGGGACTTGGCCTTGGCGACGGCCTCGGGAGAGGCGTTCGGCTTACGAGGGGCGAGGGTGTAGTTCCGGGGCTTCCCGTGATCCGCTTGGTACGCGGCGGCTACCGCCTTCGCAGGCGGACGACCCGGCGGCTTACGCTTGGCGTAGTCAGGGACCGGAAGGCCCAGCATTTCGATTGCGGCTCGGAAGCCTACGCGCACCCTATGGTCGGCACGGTCGAAGTAAGCCTGAGCGGCGGGGCTATTGATAATGGCGTCATTGACGGTAAGGGCGGCCATTGCGAACCTCCTGTGCTTAGAGATGAAATGATGTTGGTGAGTGCAGGGAAAATCATTCCCGCGAATACATAGAGATGTGGCTCGGATACACGCCCCTAACGCTAAGGGCGGAAATACATCCGTGGCAAAATCAACACATGCTCTTAGGCTCAACGAGGGTCACTTCCCCGTTGCTAAAAGAACACATGGACTTGAGGTCTAAGGTCCACCGTCCCCGGAAATCAGCGCAGCCCCAAGCGTATGAAGCCATCAAGCATCTGATTGTTTGAAGTTCGTTTTGCTGCGCTGATCCCGGAAGGGAACGGTGTACCAAGGGTTTCCCCTTGGATGATCAGCGCACACATAGTCGCCGGACTAGGTTCCTGGCCAAGCAGGAGCTTACCTCACACTACCGCCAAGTAGGACATGAGGTTGGTGCGCTGATCATCGAAGGGGATTGTATTATACGTATGTCTATCGGGAGGGTGTTCCATAGTAGGTTCCCTTGGGTTCCTTCCATGGCTGTCCTTCTATCTATCTTCCTGTCATCTGATCCTAGATTTCAGGAGGGAGGATAGCTTCGGGTTCCCTCTCGTCTGTATTCCGCTACTAATAGATGCGGCTTAGATGCTGCATCCTTAGGGGTAGACGATAGGTAGCCCGGCTTCTGATCCTGAGTTTCACTCGGTCGGATGAGCCACGGGTTCGACCTCACCAGCTAGGCTGGCCCTCTCGGAGGTCATCATGTTTAGCGTCCTGCCGGACGGCGAAGTTTCCTTCTGCGTGTCGGTATCAAAACTCGGGAGGGAATGTCCCCTCTGCGTAGTGGTATCAAATCAACGGACTGATTTACCTAGGGATTTTATAGCCAGGTCTGCGCCCATCAGGGAGCCCCGCTCAGGCCGTCGAGTGCCCGGCGCACCCTACCTAGCGGAGCCCAGGCCAACGCCCGCCACGGCCCCGCTCTGCCCCGGCAATCCAGCCCCTCAGGCCGCCCGCTTCTCAACGCGCTGGATGGCGGCGCGAGACACCCCGTACTCCTTCGCCAGGACGCCCAGGGAGACGCCCTCAGAGCGCCGCTGACGGATCACCCCCTGGTCCTCAGGGGAGAGAGCGGCGGGCCTGCCCAGGGCCTTCCCCTCGGCCTTGGCGCGGGTGAGCCCGGCCTGCGTGCGCTCGATCAGCAAGTCCCGTTCGAACTCCGCCACGGCATTGAGCACGCCCATGGTCATCTTCCCGGCTGCGCTGGTGAGGTCCACCCCGCCGAGGGCGAGGCAATGCACCCGCACACCTGAGGCGGCTAAGCTCTCGACCGTAGCCCGAACGTCCATGGCGTTACGGCCCAGGCGATCCAGCTTGGTGACGACAAGCACGTCCCCGTCTTCCATCCTGTCCAGAAGGCGGGCGAACCCCTTGCGCTCAGATGCAGCGACGGACCCGGAGACGGTTTCAGCGACAACGCGCTTGCCGTCCACCTTGAAGCCTGCGGCCTCGATCTCGTGGACTTGGTTGTCCGTGGTCTGGTCCGCCGTGCTGACCCGGCAGTAAGCGAATGTGCGAGCCATGGCTTGCCCCTGTGTATCGAATACGTGGCTCGCTATGTCTCACGTATCGGAATGGGCGTCAAGCTAGGTTTCGATACAAGCTGGTGAGCCGTATCGGAAACGGTCGTATTCGATACAGGGCCTTTGCCTTTTGCGATCCGCGAGGGGGTGTACGGGGACGCATGGCCTGCTGAGGATCAGAGGGACCGCTTCGCGACAGCATACCGTTTTTTGGTCGCTGACTTTTGGGGGCGAGCGGTTGGCTGCTGCCTCAAGTTGCTAAATCGCCAACACACAGCCAAGCTAGCTGCACGGAGGAACTGGCGATGGCGAAAGACAATGCTGCGGCTGCGGCTGCTCCGGGCGAGCCTGAGGCGGCGAGCGCCGCGAAGCGCAAGATACCGGGAAACCTTCCGTATCTGACGTCTCATGGCACTATGAAGACTGTTCTAGAGCGGATCGTTGATCCCCAGATACCGCCGAAGTTCAACTCGGATTTCCTTGAGAACGTGCTTGGCCTGAAGGGCGGGTCGGCGCGGGCAACCATCCCGATAATGAAGAAGATGGGGTTCGTCACAAGCGACGGTGTGCCGACGGAGCTTTATGGAAAGTTCAGGACGACAGGCGGTCGCGGTGCGGCGGCTCTCCTCGGTTTACAAACAGCGTTTGCGGAGATTTTCCGGCGAAGCACCTACGCACACACAGTTCCTGACGCGAAGCTGAAGGACCTCGTTGTAGAGGTTACGGGACTATCCGCATCCGATCCTGTGGCTACGGCGATCCGGGGCACGTTCAATGCCATAAAGTCCTTCGTACCAGCGGACGTGAGCCTTGAGCCCGCCAAGGGGGACGTGAGGCCTGCGGAGGAAAGCGAGGTCAGGGAGCGTAATGGATTTGGCAACGGTTCGGGTGACGAGGACGCGAAAGGTATTCGCTTGGCGTACAACATCAACATTGTGCTCCCGGAGACTTCCGACCTCACCGTGTTGAACGCCATCTTCAAAAGTATCAAAGAGAACCTGATGCGATGAACGCAGAGGAACAGGTCGAGCTATTCATCCTCAAGTGCGCCTCTCTGAAGTTGGCGGTGACGAAGCATCAGCCTGCGTCTAGTGTGATGGTGTCTGAAGACATCAAGAACGAAGCTGTCGTAAAGAGCTTT
>NZ_JAYRST010000008.1:0-62453 GCF_041920015.1 Phenylobacterium sp. | reverse complement strand
CCCCCCCCCCCCCCCCCCCCCCCCCCCCCCCCCCCCCCCCCCCCCCCCCCCCCCCCCCCCCCCCCCCCCCCCCCCCCCCCCCCCCCCCCCCCCCAGAAATAATAGCGTGTCGCTAGCCTTCGCTATAGTTGACGCCGCTGTAATCGCGCGGAGGGGCATAGCGTTTTGACCCTCCGCGCAATCCACGCAACCTAAGGCTTGGGCTTGTGTATCCGTGCGAGCCAGGCGTTCAGGTCAATTTTGTCGTTGGTCTGCTCGAGCTTGAGCCCCCAGACCTCGCCAGACGCAGTTTTCAGCGTCTGAAGGCAAATGTCCGAAGCGGGCATGGCCTCCACGAGGCGTGTGAAGTCGCGGAGATTGAACTGGGGAAATTCGGTGCTGCCTTGATGTTGATTGTGTAGGCACGCCGCCAACTGATGCTTGCGTTGACGCAGCAGCTGTGAACCCAACTCGCGGCGCGGCTGCTTGACGATGAGTTGCTGTCCGTCGCCGCAGCAAACCAAGCTGACTGTATCCCCCTCGTCGCGGATCAGCACCTGTTGAATGGGGAAATGCTTGCTGAAATCGCCATAGGTCAGCCCAGATATCGTTCCAGTCAGGTTTAGCTTCCTCTGCACTCACGCAAAAGAAGTGCTCGCTGGAAGGCCGGGGTTTGTGAGTGTGATCAGTGAACTCGAGCAAGCGGTCTGCGCTTGAGTAGCGCAGGCATGCAAGGTCACCGGCCTTCATCCAGCGCCGAGCGGCATGGGCGAAGTGCTCGTATGGCAAGTTGAATGCAATCGGCTCGGACGCAATCAATGCAGCAGGAGCCCGGCTCCAGAACGTTGCGCCGTCCCATTTCACAACGATGCGCAGCTCGTCATTGTTGAACGCGAACACCACCGGGCGCCGTGCGCCCGCTTTGGGCAGACGGAGCGTGTTGGCCGCGTCCGCAAATTGGCGACCATCCAGTTTCAATGTGGCGTCGGTGGCGCCCGAAAAAACTTGGGCGCCGACTGCTGATTCGGTAGCCTCTACAATCTGCTGCAGGGGGGCGAGGGACGTGGCCCACAATATATCTTCGAGTTGGTGCATGGCGCACTCCTAGCGCGCCCGCACTCCAACATCGGACGCCTAGTATATAGTGATTTCCGCCGATTTTGTGCACGTGTGCCCTGGCGCGAAGGTCGAGGGGGGATCGTCGGTGGCTCCGTGGCCGCAAAAGTATAGGCCGAGAGCCTTCGAAGATGTTTTGGGTCAGAAAGGCGCCCTGGCTGTCCTCAAGCAGCTCGTGACGGGAGAGCCGACCTCTGTCGCCCTCGTTGGGGCCACAGGTGTTGGCAAGTCGACCTTGGCCCAACTCTATGCGCGGGCGCTTCTTTGCGTCGGGCCGCGGCAGGACGCTAATCCCTGCGGTACGTGCGCCAATTGCCTTGATTGGGCCCGCGGGGAGGCGCCGGGAGAGTATTTCGAGCTACTTCCGAGCGGCCAGCATGCGGTGGCCTTGCGTCGTGTGATCAGCGAGTCTGCAAGCCGCTGGCGAGTGTCGGGAAGGGCTGTTGTGGTCCTCGAAGATGTCGATGAATTGCGCGGGTGGCGGCTGTTTAAGGGCCCCCTAGAAGCCGCTGCAAATGATCGTATTTTCGTCTTCACCGCCGATCATCGCGCGCAGATTCCACTGGAGATCCAGGACCGGCTTCTGATCTTGGAGCTAGGACGTCCATCTAGCTCCGATCTCTATGAGGCCATGTTGCGGGCCTGCGTGGGTGAGGGAGTAAGCTTTGATCACGCCGCCTTGCAGTTGATCGCTTCTGGCGCACGTAATTTTCGTGAGGCGATCGGCGCCGCCGAACGGCTTGCGCGCGGCGGCTCCTTAACCAAGCAGGGCGTTCTTCGTGGCGCCTATCTGGCCAACCTTGCGTGGGTCGAACCCTACTTGGTCGGTCTTGCGAGGGGGGATATCGCCGCGCAGGTCGAAGCATTGCGCAGTTCCACGCTCGGGCCGGCGGCCACTGTTGGCAGTCGGCCGCCGTTACGGGTGGCGCGACCCTTCCGAAGGTAGAGGCGGGGGCCCTTGGCGCGGCGGGACATGGCTTGAAGAGGTCCTTCAGTTGGGTTGGCGTGACGAAGAACTTCCCGGCCACATAGGCCGGGATCAGGTGTCCTTTGCGAATTTCGGTGCGAAGCATCGCCACGCTGATCGGCAGCACGCGGCCAAAGACCGCGACAGCTTCCTCCAGCCGCATGGGAGCATCCAGTTCCCAATCCGCAGGCTCAGGCCGCTCGCGAACGCGCTCTAAGGCGCCCTTCACGGCAGGCGCTCCGGTTGGGTGTATGCGGCCAGAGCGGGGACTGCAGCGGCCGAGGGAGTGGGCTCGAGGAGGGCGATTTGGTTCTTCACCCAGCTATATAGTGATTTACGACGTAAAATAACACGGGGGCCGGAGGGCCTGGCAGCTGGCGGCGGGAGCCCTGAAGCCATGGCTATGAAGGTAGGGCGTCTGACGTCGAGGAGCGGCCAAGTTGACCGGCCTCGTGGGCGCCGTGCGCCACCTCGCGTTCGAGGCGGGATGTGTACCTAAGTGTCGTGCGAATCGCCATTTGGCCTCCTGAGCTCGTAGCTTCGAAGGAGCTCGCGCGGAGTTGCCCTTGGTGGTCGGCGGCCGTGAGCCTTGATCCCTTGAGGGGGCTAGCTCGTCCGGCAGGGCGGGCGCGAGAGGATTCGACGAAAATCTGACGCAAAAGCACGGATGCCGCGGCCCAAGCGGTCGCGGAAACGCGTAATGCCAGCGTCGTGGGACGCTCGGTTTCTGGGGAATATCTGGGGAGCGGAACCGCGGCGGTTCCATAAGGTATTGAAAAGAATGGTGGATGCGACAGGGATTGAACCTGTGACCCCCTCGGTGTGAACGAGGTGCTCTCCCGCTGAGCTACGCATCCGCCGCAGGAAGGGTTGCGCCTATAGCCGCTCGCTTTGCGCCGGGCAAGCGCTGAGAAGCTGGACGCATGCATTTGGCATCTCGTCGAAGTGGTCGACCAGGATGTCGGCGCCCAGCTCGGCCACCGGGATCTCGGTATAGCCGAAGCTGACCAGGATCAGCGGGGTTCTCGCCGCGCGGGCCGCCCCGGCGTCGGTCGAGGCGTCGCCCACCATCACCGCCCGCTCGATCCGCCCGCCGGCCGCCTCGACGGCGCAGATCAGGTGTCGCGCATCGGGCTTGGGGGCGGGGGCGAGGTCCGCGCCGACCACCGCGTCGAAGAAGCGGGCGAGGTCCAGGCGCTCGAGGATCGGGGTCGACAGGCCTGTGAGCTTGTTGGTGCAGACCGCCAGCCGCGCGCCGGCGTCCTTCATGGTCTGCAACGCCGCGATCGTGCCGGGGAAGGGCCGCGTCAGGTCGGCGCTGTGGTCGTTGTAGTGGGCGATGAAGCGCTCGAAGAGTTCGGGCATGCGCTCGGCCGGCGCCGGATGGCCCTGGGCGGCGAAGCCCCGCTCGATCAGCCGCCGGGCGCCGTGGCCGATGAAGGGGCGGGCCTCCTCGACGGGCAGGGGGGCGATCCCCTCCTGCTGCAGGATCACGTTGAGCGTACCGATCAGGTCGGGCGCGGAATCGACCAGGGTGCCGTCGAGATCGAAGGCGATGGTGGCGCCCGCCAGGGCGGTCAGGTCGGTCAAGCGCGTCGCCTCCGTCGAAACCGTTCGCCGTTTCGGCTAAACGCCGGATGATTGCAACACCGCCGACTCGCGAAGGGGACCGCCGATGACCAGACGCGCCGCAGTAATCATGGCCGCCGGCCAGGGCACCCGCATGAAGTCGCCGACGCCCAAGGTGCTGCACAAGGTCGGGGGCCGCGCGATCCTCGACCGGGTGATCGACACCGTGCAGGCCAGCGGCTGCGAGCAGATCGTGGTGGTGGTCGGCGATCACAGTCCGGGCGTGCGGGCCCTGGTCGAGACGCGGCTAGGGCCGGCCGCCGTGGCCGTACAGGACCCGCCGCTGGGCACCGCCCATGCGGTGCTGGCCGCGCGCGAGGCCCTGGCCGGTTTCGACGGCGACGTGCTGGTGCTGAACGGCGACTGCCCGCTTCTGGAGCCGCACGACCTGGAGCCGCTGTTCAAGCTGCGGGCCGAGGGCGCGGCCATGGCGATGCTGGCCTTCGAGCCCGCCGACCCGCTGCTCTACGGCCGGGTGTTGCGCGGGGCGGACGGCCATGTGCTGCGCATCGTCGAGGCGCGCGAGGCCACCGAGCAGGAGCTGTCGGTCAAGGTCTGCAACGCCGGCATGATGGTCGCCGACCGGGCGCGCATGTTCGGCTGGCTCGCCCAGGTGGGAAACGACAACGCCAAGGGCGAGTACTACCTGACCGACATCGTCAAGATCGCCGTGGCCGAGGAGGCGCTGGTCAAGGCCTCAATCGCGCCCGAGAGCGCGGTCATGGGCGCCGACACCGCCCTGCAGCTTTCCCAGGCCGAGGCGATCTTCCAGCAGCGCCGCCGCGCGCACTTCCTGGCGCAAGGCGTGCAGATGCCGGCGCCCGACACCGTGCATTTCAGTTGGGACACCGAGATCGCCACCGCCGCGACGATCGAGCCATTCGTGGTCTTTGCGCCCGGCGTGCGGGTCGAGGCCCAGGCGGTGATCCGGGCCTTCAGCCATCTGGAGGGCGCGCATGTGAAGGCCGGCGCCCTGGTCGGCCCCTACGCCCGTCTGCGGCCGGGTGCGGAGATCGGCGAGGAGGCGCACATCGGCAACTTCGTCGAGGTCAAGAAGGTCAAGGTGGGGCCGGGCGCCAAGGCCAATCACCTGAGCTATCTCGGCGACGGCACGGTCGGGGCCAGGGCCAATCTCGGCGCCGGCACGATCTTCTGCAACTACGACGGCTTCGACAAATACGACACCCATGTGGGGGAGGGGGCCTTCGTCGGCTCCAACTCGGCGCTGGTGGCGCCGGTCACCATCGGCGCGGGCGCCTATACCGGCTCGGGCTCGGTGATCACCCGCGACGTCGCGCCCGACGCGCTTGCCCTGGAGCGCAGCCAGCAGATCGAGAAGCCGGGCTGGGCGGCCAGGTTCCGCGCCTTGAAGCTGGCCAGGAGGGGCGAGAAATAGCATCGCCCAGCGGCGCGGCTTGGCCTATGTGACCGCCATGAGCACTCTCGCAGACGATCAGAAGCGGGCCGCCGGCGAGGCGGCCGCCGCGCTTGTCGAAAACGGCATGACCGTGGGCCTGGGCACGGGCTCGACCGCGGCCTGGTTCGTGAAGGCGCTGGGCGCACGGGGGCTGGATATCGTCGGCGTGCCGACCTCGTTGGCCACCGCCGAACTGGCCCAAAGCCTCGGGATCCGGCTGGGAGAACTGGGCGCGATCACCTCGCTCGACCTGACTGTCGACGGCGCCGACGAGATCGGTCCGGCTCTGTCGCTGATCAAGGGTGGCGGCGCGGCGCTGCTGCGCGAGAAACTGGTCTGGGAGGCCTCCAAACGCTGCGTCGTCATCGCCGACGCCGAAAAGCGTGTTGCGACCCTCGGAAAATTCCCCTTGCCGATCGAGGTGGTCGCCTTCGGGCACGAGACCACCGCCCTGCGCATCTGCGACGCCCTGGCCGAGTGCGATCTCGGGATCGCGCCTCGCCTGCGCATCAAGGACGGCGCCCCGGTGAAAACCGACGGCGGCAACCTCATCTATGACGCAGCTTGCGGGCGTATCGAGGACCCCGCCCAGCTCGCCGAGGCGCTGAAGAGCGTCACCGGCGTGGTCGATCACGGCCTCTTCCTCGACCTGGCGGATATGGCCCTGGTGGGGACGCCCGACGGCGTCGTCGCCCTGGAGCCCTAAGGAGCAGCAAGTTGGGCAAGTACGACTACGACCTCTTCGTCATCGGGGCCGGTTCGGGCGGGGTGCGCGCCGGGCGGCTGGCGGCGCTGAGCGGCGCCAAGGTGGGCCTGGCCGAGGAGCATCGCGTCGGCGGCACCTGCGTCATCCGCGGCTGCGTGCCCAAGAAGTTCATGGTCTACGCCTCGGAATTCTCCAACCAGGCGGCCGTGGCCGAGGGCTATGGCTGGTCGGCCAGCCAGGCGACCTTCGACTGGAAGCGGTTTCTGGAAGCCAAGGACCGCGAGATCGCCCGCCTCTCGGGCATCTACGTCACCAATCTCAGCAATGCTGGCGCCGAGATCGTCCACGCCAAGGCGCGTCTGGCCGACGCCCACACCGTCGAGCTTGAGGGCAAGGGAACGGTCACCGCCGACAAGATCCTGATCGCCACCGGCGGCCGCCCCTGGAAGCCGGACGACTTCCCCGGCGCCGAGCACATCATCACCTCCGAAGAGGCCTTCCACCTGCCCGAACTGCCCAAGCGGGTGTTGGTCGCCGGCGGCGGCTACATCGCCGTGGAGTTCGCGGGCATCTTCGCCGGTCTCGGCGTGGATACGACCCTGGTCTATCGCGGCCCCAACATCCTGCGCGGTTTCGACGACGACGTGCGGACCCACGTGGCCGAGGAGATGAAGAAGCGCGGCGTGAAGATCGTGCTGGGCGCCCAGCACGCCGCCGTCGAAAAGACCGCCACCGGCTATCTCAACCGCATGACTAGCGGCGGCGACATCGAAACCGATCTGGTGATGTTCGCCACCGGCCGGCGGCCCTATGTCGACGGGCTGGGCCTGGAGGCGGCCGGCGTGCGGCTCAATGAGGCCGGCGCTATCGCTGTCGACAAGTTCTCGAAGACCAGCGTCGACAATATCTGGGCCGTGGGCGACGTCACCGACCGGATCAACCTGACCCCGGTGGCCATTCGCGAGGGCGCGGCCTTCGCCCAGACCGAATTCTACGGCAATCCGACCACCTTCGATCACGACATGGTCGCTTCGGCGGTGTTCTCCCAGCCGCCGGTGGGCGCGGTGGGCCTCTCCGAAGCCGAGGCCCGCCATCTTCACGGCAAGGTCGACATCTACCTCTCGCGGTTCCGTCCGATGAAGACGACGTTCTACGGAGGCGACGAGCGGTGCCTGATCAAGCTGGTGGTGGACGCCGCCTCGCAAAAGATCCTGGGCTGCCACGTGGTCGGACCGGACTCCCCGGAGATCATCCAGATGGCGGCCGTCGCCCTGAAGATGGGCGTGACCAAGCCGCAGTGGGACGCGACCTGCGCGGTGCACCCGACCCTGGCCGAGGAACTGGTGACCATGCGCGACAAGTACGTGCCGCAGGGCGCGGCGGCGTGATCCAAACGCCGGCGGCGGGACGCGGCGCCGTCTGGCTGGGGGGCGTCCTCGTCCTCCTCTTTTCGCTGACGCCGCTGGTCGCCTGGCTCGGACCGCTCGGTTTCGCGCCGCTGGCCGCGGTCTGCGGCCTCGCCGCGATCTGGAACCTGCGCATCGGCGAGGCCGACCGGCCGGCGGCCATCGCGATCCTGGTGATGGTCTGCTGGGCCGTGGTCTCGGTCGTGTGGAGCCCGTACCAGCCCGCCAAGCTCGGCGCCTCGACCGCGGCCAAGCTGGTGGCCGAGGCGGTGCTCTACTGGGCGATGTTCCGGGCGGCGGCGTCCGCGGCGCCGGCCTCGCGCGCCCTGGCGCTCAAGGTCCTGGCCTGGGGGCTCGCCGCCTATGGCGTGCTGCTGGTGGTCGAGGCCGCCAGCGGCGCCCTGATCTATCGCAGCCTGCGCCAGGCGATCGGCGATCCCATCCGTCCCGACCTGGCCATCAAGAACGTCGCGCAGGGTTCCTTCGTCCTGGCCGTCCTGGCGCCGGCCGGGGCGCTGGCGGGCTGGCGAGCGGGAGCAGGGGTCTGGCCGGGCCTGCTGATCGGCGCCGGCGTGGTCGCCGCCACCCTGGGCCTGGCCGCCGACGCGCCGACCCTGGCCCTGGTCGCCGGGTTTCTGGCGGGGGCTGCGGCCTATGCCTGGCCGAAGGCGGCGCCCCGCCTGCTCGCCGCCTGCGCGGCCGTCTACTTCCTGGCCATGCCGTGGGTGCTGGCCGCAGGCTGGAAGAGCGGCCTGCTCCAGCAGGTCGAGACCAGGGTCGAGCTCTCCTGGTCGATGCGCCTGGGCTATTGGCGTCATGCGGTGGACTGGACCCGCGACCACCCCTTCCGCGGCTGGGGCCTGGACGCGAGCCGGATGTTCGGTCCCGGCATCACCTTGCATCCGCACAACGGCGCCCTGCAGGTCTGGCTGGAGCTCGGCCTCATCGGCGCCATGGCCGCGGCGGTCTTCTTCGCCGTCGCCATGGCTCGCCAGGCACGGGCTCGCCGGGACCTCGGCGCGGCCGCCGCGGTCGCCGCGGCCAGCGCCTATCTGGTGATGGGCGCGGTCTCCTTCGGCGTCTGGCAGGAATGGTGGCTCGCGGTCGGCGCGCTCGCCGCGACCGCCTGCCTGGCGCTCCAGCGTCCGGGCGTGGCCGAAAGGCCCTAGTCGGCAGCTAAAGTCGGCCTATGTCATCGACTACGCGGGTGTTCTGGGGTTAGAAGCCAGCGGCCTGATCGAGCCGGGCGCGGAGTTGTAGAGCCATGAGCGACCACTGGACCCCTGCTTCCTGGAGGAGCAAGACCGCTAAGCACGTTCCGACCGACTATCCGGACCTGGCGGAGCTGACCAAGGTCGAGCAGGTGCTGCGCGGCATGCCGCCGCTGGTCTTCGCCGGCGAGGCGCGCCGCTTGAAGAGCCTGCTGGGCGAGGTGGCCGAGGGCCGCGCCTTCCTGCTGCAAGGCGGCGACTGCGCCGAGAGCTTCAAGGAATTCCACGCCGACAACATCCGCGACACCTTCCGCCTGATCCTGCAGATGGCGGTGGTGCTGACCTTCGCCGGCGGCAAGCCGGTGGTGAAGGTCGGGCGCATGGCCGGCCAGTTCGCCAAGCCGCGCTCCTCGCCGGTCGAGACGGTGGACGGGGTCGAGCTGCCTTCCTACCGCGGCGACATCATCAACGGCATGGAGTTCGACCCCGGCTCGCGCACGCCCGATCCCCAGCGCCTGCTGCAGGCCTACGGTCAGTCGGCGGCGACGCTCAACCTGCTGCGCGCCTTCGCGGGCGGCGGCTACGCCGACCTCTACAACATCCATCGCTGGACCCTCGGCTTCGTCGCCGACAGCCCCCAGGGCGCGAAGTATCGCGAACTGTCGGAGAAGATCAGCGAAGCCCTGACCTTCATGGCCGCCATCGGCGTCACACCCGAGAGCCAGCCGGACCTGCACCGCGTCGAGTTCTTCACCAGCCACGAGGCCCTGCTGCTGGGTTACGAGGAGGCGCTCACCCGCGTCGATTCCACCTCGGGCGACTGGTACGACACCTCCGCCCACCTGATCTGGATCGGCGAGCGCACCCGCCAGCTCGACGGCGCCCACATCGAATTCTTCCGCGGGGTGAAGAACCCGGTCGGCGTGAAGTGCGGCCCGACCATGGAGCCGGATGACCTGCTGCGTCTCATCGACGCCCTGAACCCGAAGAACGAGCCGGGACGCCTCACGCTCTATGGCCGCTTCGGCCACGACAAGATCGCCGAGCGCCTGCCGCGCCTGCTCCAGGCCACCAAGGCGGCGGGCCGTTCGGTGGTGTGGGCCATCGACCCGATGCACGGCAACACCCTGACCGCGGCCAATGGCTACAAGACCCGGCCGTTCGACCGCATCCTCTCGGAGGTGCGCAGCTTCGTGCAGATCGCCGTATCCCAGGGCGTCCATCCGGGCGGCGTGCACCTGGAGATGACCGGCCAGAACGTCACCGAATGCCTGGGCGGCGCGCGCGCCCTGACCGAGGGCGATTTGGCCGACCGCTACCACACCCACTGCGACCCGCGCCTCAATGGCGAGCAGGCGCTGGAACTGGCCTTCCTGGTGGCCGAAAAGCTCAAGGAAGAGCGGCTGGAAGCGGCCCTGCGCGCGGCGGTCTAAAGCCCTTGCAGGTTTAGGGCCTGGCGCACCGTCAGGCTTCGCAGTTCTTTGAAAATCGGTGGGACCATGGCCGATCCGGCCCAGGCGGCCCTTCCTTCCGAAGGGCGCGAAATCGACGTTGTGCGCAAGGAGGCCGGCGAGCTTTGGCGGCTCTCCTGGCCCGTCGTCCTGTCGCGCCTGGGCATCATGGTCATGGGCCTGTCCGACGCCATCGTGGTGGGCCGGTTCTCGGCGACCCAGCTCGGCTATCACGCCCTGGCCTGGGCGCCGACCAGCGTGGTGGTGACCATGTGCGTGGGCCTGCTGACCGGGGTCCAGGTGATGACCGCCCGGCGGATCGGGGAGGGGCGGCGTGAGATGACCGGCGCGGTGCTGCGCCGCGGCCTGATCTACGCCTTCTGGATCGGCGCTGTCTCGACCGCGGTCACCCTGGCGGGCGGGCCGGGCTTCCTGCATCTGCTGAGGCTGGAGCAGGACCTCGCCGACGGCGCGGCCAAGGCCATGCTGATCTTCGCCCTTTCGCTGCCCGGCTATGCGTTCAGCGTCGCCGCCAGCTTCTGGCTGGAGGGGTTGGGCAAGCCCAAGCCCGGGGCGGTGATGATGTGGGTGGCCAATGGCGTCAATCTGGCGCTCCTGCTGCTCCTCGTGCCGGGAACCTTCGGCCTGCCGGCGCTGGGCGCGGTCGGCGGGGCCTGGGCGACGACGGGCGCGCGCACCTTCCTGGCGCTGGCCTTCCTCGTCTACATCTGGCGCCTGCCCGAGGCCCGCACGCTCGGCGTGTTCGACAAGCCCGAGCGCGACCGGCCTTCGGAAGTGGAGCAGCGCCGTATCGGCTATGGCGCGGGCGCCTCCAACTTCTTCGAGGTGGCGGCCTTCGCCTCGATGAACGTCTTCGCCGGCTGGATGGGCGGATTGTCGGTCGCCGCCTGGGCGGTGGTGCTGAACGTGGCGGCGATCATCTTCATGGTGCCGCTCGGCCTTTCGACCGGGACCGCCGTCATGGTCGGCCGCGCCTATGGCGCGCGCGATGGCCGCGGCGTGACGCGGGCGGGGTTGATCGGGTTCGGGGTCACCGCCGCCTTCGGCCTGGTCATCTCGGTGGTGATCTGGCCCAGCGCCGGCTTGATCAGCCAGGCCTACACCTCCGATCCGCAGGTCATCGCCATGGCCTCGGCGGCGCTCGTCCTCTCCTGCCTGTTCTTCCTGGTCGACGCGCTGCAGGTGGTGATCGCCCAGGCGCTGCGGGCGCGGGGAGACGTCTGGCTGCCGACCTTCACCCATATGACCAGCTATGTGCTGGTGATGATGCCGCTGGCCTGGTTCCTGGCGGTCCACCTGAAGATCGGCCTCAACGGCATCGTCTGGGCGGTGATCGTCGCCTCGTTCCTGTCGGCCGGTCTCCTGGGCGCGCGCTTCGCCCTGCTGGCGCGCCGCCGGTTGTAGCCGAACTATTTTTCGCGCGGTGAACCCCGGATTCACGCTGATCTGCGAGGGTCCGCGCCATGGCCGTTCAGACCAAGATCCTTGCGCGCATCCTGCTTGTCCTGGCCGCCGCCGTGTGCGCCATAGGCATGATCACACCCTCGCTGCAGGGCGTCGAAAAGGCCTTCGTCCCGGCCGACAAGGCCGCGCACTTCATCGCCTTCTACGGGCTGACCGCGCTGATGATGGCCGCGTTCCCCAAGAACCGGCGGCTTGAGATCGCCCTGGCCGCGGTGCTGATGGGCGGGGCGATGGAGATCGCTCAGATGTTCACCCATCGCGGCGTGAGCTTCGGCGACCTGGCCGCGGACGCGGCCGGCGCCTTCGCGGTCTGGGCTCCGATGTGGCTGCAATCGTTGCGCAGCCCGCCGGGGATCGAGCGCCGCCGCCGCGCCAGCGACGCCGTGAAGACGGCGGTCTAGGCTTCGACCCCCAGGATCCAGCCTTCCTCGGTCTCGGCGTCGATCACCGTGTCGGCGGCCGAGTTGGTCGCGGCGAAGATCGCGCCCAGCTTGCCGGTCTCGTCCAACCGCGCGAAATGCTCGGCGGTGACGCGCACCTGGGCCTGGTCCTTGATCTCGCCCGGCTGAGGCTGGGCCTTGTAGAGCGAGGGATAGACCTCGGCCACCACCACCTCGACGCCGGCGAGGTCGGCCTCGGTCAGGGCCTTGAAGCCGCCCTCGAACGGCCAGACCTTTACCGCCTCGCCGCGCGCCAGCTTCAGCCGCCGCACCGCCGGGACGCCCAGGATCGCCTGGCCGCCGACCGAGCCATTGTAATAGAGCTTCCAGATCGAGGCCGCGCCCTTGGCCGCCAGGTCCGTATGTCGGAACTCCGGCAGGTCGTCAGGCCCATGCGCGCGGGGGCGCTTCGGCTGCAGCGTGGTCAGGGCGTCCTTCGGCGGGCAACCCCAGAACGGGAAGGGGCCGCCGGTCAGCCGGCGGTTGATCTCCGACCCGACGCCGAAGCGGTTGTTGGTGTTGTCGGCCTTGTCCTTGACCATCTTGTCGAGCTGGTCCCAGACCGCGCGCCAGGGCTGATCGCCGGGCAGGTTCAGCGCCTTGGCCAGGCCGCGCGGGAAGCCGAGCGGGAAGTCGAAACCGACCAGGGCGCGCTCGCCGCGCTTCCTGAAGTCGTCGAGAATCTCGCCGAGCTTCTTCTCGGCCTCGGCGCGGGTCGGCGGGTTGAAGGCCTCGAAGGTCAGGCGGAAGCGCAGGTCGCGCTTCATCACGCCGATCCAGACGGAGTCCGGCCCGGTCGCCGGCTTGGCCGCGGCGCTCCAGTCGACGATCACATAGGCGCTGAAGAGACGGGACACAGAAGACTCCGCAAGACTGACCCCAGGCTTTTAGCGGCTCGCCCCCGCCGGGCCAACGGGAGGTTACGTCGATCGCGCCTCCAGGCGCCCAGGTGGCGCGCCCCTCCGGTTCCGTGTTAGGCGCGCGGTGAACTGGTCGGGAGCTGAGTCATGGGCGAAATCCTGCGAGCTGGCGTGATCGGCGCCGGCGTTTTCGGCGGCCACCATGCTCGAAAATACGCCGCAGCGCCGGATGTGGTGCTGTCGGCGGTGCTGGACACCCATCATCCCGACCGCGCCGCGGCCCTGGCCGTGCCGCTCGGCGGGCGCGCCTTTCACCGACTGGACGAGTTTCTTCAGACGGTGGATGTGGTCACCGTGGCCTCGCCGGCCAGCGTCCATGTCGAAGGCGCCCTGGCGGCCCTGAAGGCGGGCAAGCCGGTCTATGTCGAAAAGCCCATCGCCATCAGCCTGGCCGACGCCGAGGCGATCATGGCCGAGGCCGCCCGGCGGAACCTAGTCGTCGCCTGCGGTCACCAGGAGCGGGTGGTGTTCCAGGCCATGGGCCTGTTCGACATTCCCGAGCAGCCGCTGCGCCTGGAATCGGTGCGCCATGGCACGCCGTCCGAGCGGAGCCTCGACGTCTCGGTCGTGCTCGACCTGATGATCCACGACCTGGACCTCGCCCTGTCGCTCTCTACCGCCGAGCCGCTGGCCGTCGAGGCGGAAGGAACGGTCGATTTCTCCGGTGGTTGGGACCAGGCCCGCGCCGAGGTCACTTTCGACGACGGCTTCACCGCCATCTTCGATTCCTCTCGCATGGCGCCCGAGCGCAAGCGCAGCATGAAGCTGGTCTATCCGTCCGGCGAGGTGGAGATCGACTTCATCAGCCGCGCCTTCCGCAACACCACCGGTTTCCCGCTCAACGCCGACTATGCCGATACCCCGGCGGTGCAGGACACCCTGGCCACCAGCGTCGCCGGCTTCCTGGCGGCCGTGCGCGGCCAAGCGCCTCGCCCGATCGTGACCGCCCGCGAGGCCACACGCGCGCTCGATCTGGCTTTGGGCGTGGAACGGGCGCTGGAGGATCGCAGTTAGGGCACCAGAGCAAAATCCGATCCGACTGGATCGGATTTTGCTCAAGACTCTTTGAATTTAGAGCATTTTCTGCGCCGAACCGGTATCCACTTCGGCGGAAAATGCTCTAGGCTGGGCCTTCCAGCGGGAGCACGGCCATGACCAAGTTCGCCTACGATTTCGAGTTCCTCACCATCGACGGCGGCCACCTGCCGCTCGAAACCTTCCGCGACAAGGTCGTGCTGGTGGTCAACACCGCCTCGCGATGCGGCCTGACCCCGCAGTACGACGGGCTCGAGAAGCTCTATTCGGACTATCGCGATCAGGGCCTCGTCGTCCTGGGCGTGCCCTGCAACCAGTTCGCGGGCCAGGAGCCGGGCACCGAAAGCGAGATCAAGAGCTTCTGCGAAACCCGCTTCGCCGTCGATTTCCCCCTGACCGGCAAGACCGACGTGAAGGGCGAGAGCGCCCATCCGTTCTACAAGTGGGCCAAGGAGGTCCTGGGCGAACCGGCCGAGCCGGCCTGGAACTTCCACAAGTTGCTGGTGGGTCGGGACGGCAAGCTTATCGGCGCGTTCGGATCGCGCACGGAACCCTTGGCCGACGAGGTGGTCGGCGCGATCAAGGCGGCGCTGTAGACGCAGCGTGCGCACCGTCGGACTGCTCGGCGGCATGAGCGCCGAGAGCACCACCTATTACTATCAGGCCATGAACCGCCTGGTGCGCGAGCGCCTGGGCGGCCTGCATTCCATCCAACTCCTGATGTGGTCGGTAGACTTCGCGCCCATCGCGCAAATGCAGGCCGATGGAGACTGGAACCGGGCAGGGGAGGTGTTGGCCCAGGCCGCCCAGCGGCTGGAACGCGCCGGCGCCGAGGCGATCATGATCGGCGCCAACACCATGCACCTCGTCGCCGACCAGGTGCAGGCGGCGATCGGCGTTCCCCTGCTGCACATCTGCGATGCGACGGCCGATGCGGTGAAAGCCGCCGGTTGCTCGCGCCCGCTGCTGCTGGCCACGCGTTTTACGATGGAAAAGCCGTTCTATCGCGAGCGGTTGGGGGCCAGCGGCGTCGAGGCGTCGATCCCCGGCGAGGCCGACCGCGAGCGTCTGCACGCCATCATCTATGACGAGCTCTGCCAGGGCGTCGTCTCGACCGCGTCGAAGGCCGAGGTGCTGGCGATGATCGCCCGCGCGGGCGACGCCGACAGCGTCATCTTCGGTTGCACCGAGATTGGGTTGCTGCTTGCGCCCGATGACGTATCCGCGCCGGTGATCGACACCGCGCTCGTCCATGCCGCAGCCGGCGTGGACTTCGCCCTGGGCTGAGGTTCAGACCAGCCGCTCGTCGTCGTCCAGGTGGAACGGCGGTTCATCCTCGTCATCGTCATCCTGGGCCGGCGGCGCTGGGCGCAGAGGGCTCGGCGCGTCGTCCACCCGGGGCGCTACCGGCCGGCGCAGCACCGCCTCGGACCGGGCCAGCCAGTGGTTGGCTTCCTGCATCGCCTCGGCTGGAGGGGTCGATCCGCGGCGCGTCTCGTCGCCAGCCAACCACAGGTCGAGGTCGAAGTCGGGATAGTGCGGATCATCGAAGATCAGCCGCAGCGTCACCCGCGCGGCATGCTCTACGGTCTGGTCGAGCGCCCGGCGCGGCTCTCCGCGATAGGCCCTCGCCAGCACCTGGCCGTCGACGATCAGTTCGGCGCCCATCAGTTCGTCCAGGCGGTAGACCAGCATCCAGCCGCCGGCGTCCCACGCGACGGCGGCCAGGCCGGTGGAAAAGTTGAAGCCGGCGGCGCGCCCGCGGCCGCGGGCCAGGATCATCGCCTCCGGCGGTCCCCTCAGCACGCGCTTCAGGTTGCGACGCACGCGGCGCTCCTCGTTGAGCAGCCACGCCGCCAGGCTGCCCAGGAGCGTGACGGCCAGCCCCGCCAGGGCGAGCATCAGCAGGAGCCTCGGCCATTCGTTCATGGCGCGACGCTAACGCTGTTCGGCCGGGGCGAGAAGTCGCCCATGGACGGGCGAGCCGCCGCGCGCCTAGTGTTTATGCGAGCGGGGGCGCTCAACCGGGCGCAAGCCCTCAAGACGGGTTAGGAGTACGAGATGGGTCTGCTGGACAGCATTCTGGGCGCTGCGGGCGGCGGAGGCGGCGCGGCCGGCGCGCTGGGCGAACTTCTGGGCGCGCAGGAAGGAGGCCTCGGCGGCCTGATCGGCGCCTTCGAAAAGAGCGGCCTGGGCGGTGTGGCGGCATCCTGGGTCGGAAAGGGCGAGAACCTGCCGATCAGCGCCGAGCAGATCGAGACCGTATTGTCCTCGGGCATGATCGCCGATTTCGCGGCCAAGCTGGGCGTCGATCCCAAGCAGGCGGCTGGAACCTTGGCGCAGATCCTCCCGCAGGTGATCGATCAGCTCACGCCGGACGGCCATGCCCAGGGCGGAGCGCTCGGCGGCGCTCTTGGCGGGCTCGGCGGCCTGCTCGGAAGGCTGCGGGGCTAAAGCTCGCTCCACCAGCGGCGCATCCTCTTCAGGATGCGCCAACTGAGGAAGATCACGCCGACCGCCCCCAGCGCCAGGATCGCCGCGACCGCGATGGCGATGTGCGGTTGGCTGAGCACAAGCCAAAGGCCGCCTGCGGTGGCCACGTCCTCGAAGCCGCTGACGGCGATGTTGCTGACCGGCTCGGGACTGGTGTTGACCGCCGCTCGCGCGCCGGCCTTGGCGCTGTGGCTCAGCAGGGCTGCGCCGCCGCCGAGCAGGAAGGCTGCGACCTGCCAGGCCGGGTCCTGGGCGTCCACGACCGCCAGCGCCAGCAGGGCTCCGCCGATGGGGCGGATCAGGGTGTGGGCCCCGTCCCAGAGGCTGTCGAGCCACATCACCTTGTCGGCCAGCAGTTCGGCGATCGCGCCCAGGGCGGCGATCCCGATCACCCAGGGATTGGCCAGGGCGTCCAGCGCCTGAATCTTCTGCGGCAGGTCGAGAAGGCCGTAGCGCATGGCCAAGCCCGCCGCGGCGATGCAGGCGTAGAGCCGCCACCCCGCCAGGAAGCTCAGGCTCGCCGCAACTCCGACCAGTTCGACTGCGCCCATGCGGCATCCTCCCGCCAGCTCCCGTGGCCAAGGCTAACGCTCAATGGCCGGCCCGAGAAGGGTCAGAGAAGGGTTAGAGATCGAGTTCGACCATCACCGGCACGTGGTCGGAGGGCTTTTCCCAGGCGCGCACGTCCTTGTGGATCACGCAGGCGCGTAGCAGATCGGCGGCCTGGGGCGAGAGCAGGGCGTGGTCGATGCGGATGCCGTTGTTCTTCTGCCAGGCGCCGGCCTGATAGTCCCAGAAGGTGTAGGCGCCCTCGTGGCCGTCTATGGCCATGAACGCCTCGGTGAAGCCCAGCCATTGCAGCGCCCGGAACGCCTCGCGGCTCTGCGGCTGGAAGAGCGCGTCGCCCACCCAGTCCTGGGGGCGGGCGGCGTCGCGCGCCTCGGGAATCACGTTGTAGTCGCCCATCAGGGCCAGCGGTTCCTCATAGGTCAGCAGGCCGCGTGCATGGACCTTGAGGCGCTCCATCCAGGCCAGCTTGTAGCCGAACTTCTCGGTCTCGACCGGATTGCCGTTGGGCAGGTAGATCGACGCCACCCGAACCGGGCGCTCCCCGCCGACCACCGCCTCGATATAGCGGGCTTGTTCGTCGGTTTCGTCGCCCGGCAAGCCGCGCCGCACGTCTTCCAGCGGCGTCTTCGAGAGCAGGGCCACGCCGTTGTAGGACTTCTGCCCATGCACCGCGACGTTGTAGCCCAGCCGCTCGAACGCCTCGGCCGGGAACTTCTCGTCCACGCACTTGATCTCCTGCAGGCAGGCGACGTCGGGAGATGTCTCCCCGAACCAGCGCAGGACGGTTTCCAGGCGGGCGTTGACGGAATTGACGTTCCAGGTGGCGATACGCATCGAGGGCTCCAGCTTCGGCGGGCGAGGCTAGAGCATTTTCCGCGGGCAGCTACCGGTCTGGCGCGGAAAATGCTCTGAATTCAATGAGGCGAGGGCGGAAACCGATTCCCTTGAATCGAATTTCGCTCTAGTTTCAGAATATCGACGCCTCAAGTCCCCCGTTGGGGCGTGACCTGGTCGCCAGGATAGTCTAGCTAACTGCGACCTATTGTCATTACGTGGGGGTATTCATGTCGCGTATCGCAAAACTTGCCATGTTTGGCGCGGCTATCATGACGGCGGCCCCGGTCGGCGCAGCGGCTCAAGGCCGCGCGGCCAAGCCGTCCAACGGCCAGAAGATGCAAGAGGCCGCAGCGGCCCAGATCCCGCACTGCGGACGCAAGCTCGGCACGCTTTCGATCACCAACGGCGACGATCCGCGCGGTTGGAACCAGTACAACCTGGCGCCGCCGGCCAAGCTGCTGCGTTCGATCGTCCAGAAGTCGGGCTGCTTCAACCTCGTCGACCGCGGCGCCGGCCTGAACGCCGCCGTGACCGAGCGCGACATCGGCTCGGGCCTTGGCCTGCAACGCGGCTCCAACGTGGGGCAGGGCCAGGTGAAGGCCGCCGACTACGTGCTGGTGGCCGAGGTGCAGGGCTCCAACAGCAACGCCGGCGGTTCGGCCCTGGCGGGCATCGCCGGGGGCCTGATCGGCGGCACCGCCGGCGCCCTGGTCGGAGGTATCAAGACCCGCAAGCTCGAAGCCAACACCGTCCTGTCGCTGACCAATGTCCGCACGACCGAGACCCTGGCCGTGACCGAGGGTTACGCCGTGAAGAACGACGTCGGCTGGAGCGCCGGCGGCGGCGGCTTCGGCTCGACCGGCTTCGGCGGCGCGGTCGGCGGCGGCTACGAAGACACCGACATCGGCCGTATCGTCTCGCTGGCTTTCATCCAGGCCTACGCCAAGATGGTGGGCGAACTCGGCCTCGTCTCCGATTCGCCGGCCGCGGCTCAGAACTCCCCCACCAAGACCTTCACCGCCACCGCGCCGGTGAACATGCGCCGCGGGCCGGACGCCAAGGCCGCCCTGGTGCGCTCGCTGCCGCCGGGCTCCATCGTCTATCCGACGGGCGCCAAGCAGGACATGTGGTGGGAAGTGGCCGACGAGAACGACAACGTCGGCTGGGTGCTGAACACCAAGCTCGAACCGAGCCGCTAAACGTGAGGGGCGGGGGCCGAGGCTCCCGCCCTTTCGATTCCAGCCTTTTCGATTCTAGATCGAGAAGCTGACGCCGCAGCCGCAGCTCGACTTGGCGTTGGGATTGCGGACCTTGAACTCCGCGCCGGCCAGTTCGTCGACGAAGTCGATTTCCGAACCCTTGAGCAGCACCAGCGACATCTCGTCCACCAGGGCCGCGGCGCCGTCGCGCTCGATCTTCAGGTCGTCGGGTTGGGCGGCGTCCACCAGGTCGAACTGGTATTGGAAGCCCGAGCAGCCGCCGCCCTCCACCGCCACGCGCAGCATGATCGGCTTGCCTTCGGCCGCGCCGATTTCATGAAGCCGCTTGGCTGCGGCGGGGGACAGGGTGAGTTCGGTGGTGGTCATGCTGCGGAAAACCTCTGCCTGGACTATATGAGATCACTAGGCCCTTCGTCCAAGAGGGCGTCGCCACACGAGATCCGATGAACCCTCCGCCCCGCGCGGCCTACGCCGAAGATTCCGCCAAGTCCCTCGGCCGCAAGGTTCCTGAGCCGGAGAGCCGCACGCGTACGCCGTTCGCGCGCGACCGCGACCGGATCATCCACGCCACCGCCTTTCGCAGGCTGAAGGAGAAGACCCAGGTCTTCGTCGCCCACGAGGGCGACCATTTCCGCACGCGCCTGACCCATTCGCTGGAGGTCGCCCAGGTCGCTCGCTCGGTCGCCACGGCCCTTGGGCTGGAGCCGGATCTCGCCGAGACCATCGCCCTGGCCCACGATCTCGGCCACCCTCCGTTCGGCCACGCTGGCGAGGACGAACTCCAGATCCAGATGGAGAAGTACGGCGGCTTCGACCACAACGTCCAGACCTTCCGCGTGGTCAGCAAGCTGGAGCGGCGCTATCCGCGCTGGGACGGGCTGAACCTGACCTGGGAGACTCTGGAAGGCGTCATCAAGCACAATGGTCCGGTGGCCGACAAACTCGGCCGTCCCTCCTGGAACGCGATCGCCGAGTTCGACAAGGACTACAACCTGCGCCTGGGCACCTGGGCCTCGGCCGAGGCTCAGGTCGCGGCCCTCGCCGACGACATCGCCTACAACAACCACGACGTCGACGACGGCGTGGCCGCCGGCCTTTTCACGCTGGAAGACCTGCTCGACGTGCCGCTGATCGGCCCGATCCTGGCCGGGGTGTTCAAGGACTTCCCGGGCCTCGACCCGGTGATCATCCGCCTCGAGGCGGTTCGCCGCATGATCGGGGCCATGGTCGACGACGTGCTGGCCGAAACCCGCCGTCGCGCCGCAGCGGCCAAGGTCGCTTCGCCGGAGGACGTGCGCAACATGGACCACGCCCTGGTGTCGTTCTCGCGCGACATGCTCGAAGACCTCTCGCGCCTGCGCGAGTTCCTGATGTCGCGCATGTACCGCTACTGGAAGGTCAACCGGACCCGCAGCCAGGCGCGCCGCATTCTCGCCGAGATGTTCCAGTTGTTCATGGCCGAGCCCGATGTCCTGCCGACAGAGTGGTTCGCCCGCTCGCAGAACCGCGACGAAGCCGGCCGTGCGCGGGTGGTGTGCGACTACATCGCCGGCATGACCGACCGGTTCGCCATCGAGGAACACCGGCGACTTTTCCACCTCGACGTCTGGAATTAGACGCAAGGCTGGCTTCGTAGGCGGGTTCGCTTCGATAAAATCGCCTGAACGCCGTGCGCGATTCGCGCCGCGGCCAATCGAATCCAATTCGGAGCCTTCGATGTCCGACCCCGACCGCGGCGCCTATACCCCGCCGACCGACGCGCCGCTGTCCTTCGACGCGCGCCAGCCGGTCCGCGGCGGCGGGCCGGCGCCTGTCATGCTGATCCTGAGCGCCCTGGTCCTGATCGCGCTCGTGATCGCCATCGTCATGTTCTACCGCTCCGGCGTGCGCGAAGCGGGCCAGCCGCCGCGCACGGTCGGCGCGCCGGTCGCCGAGATGAAGGCGCCGCCGCCGGCCGAGGCCCAGCCCGCCGATCCCGCCGCCGGCCTGCAAATCTACCAGACCGAGGCTGGCGAGGCGCCGGCCGAAGCTCCCAGCTTCACAGCTCCCCCCGAACAGCCCCAGGCGCGTCCGGCCCCCGTCGCCGTCCAGCCGCCCCCGCGGCCCGCACCGACCGCGCCGGTCTCCGCCGCGCCCATCGCCGCGGCGACGCCTGCGCCCACCAGCAGCGGCCTGAAGCCAGCGGTCCAGCCGCCTGCGCCGACCGCGACTCCGGTGGTCAAGGTCGCCCCGCCGCCCGCGCCCAAGCCTGCGGCGGCGGCCCCGGCGGCTCCGGCGCCCAAGCCCGCGGGCGGCGGCGTCGCCGCCGTTCAGATCGGCGCCTTCTCGTCCCAGGCCCTGGCTGACAGCGAATGGACCAAGGCGGTCGCCGTCGCGCCCGGCGCAGCCGCCGGCAAGGGCAAGAAGGTCGAGACCGTCGAAAAGAACGGCGCCACCCTCTACCGCACCCAGGTCACCGGCTTCTCCAGCCGCGCCGACGCCGCGGCCTTCTGCGACAAGCTGAAGGCGGCCGGCAAGAGCTGCTTCGTGAAGTGACCCACGCGGCGATCCTCGGCTGCTCGGGGCAGGGCCTCTCCCGCGAGGAACAGGCCTTCTTCCGCGACGTGCGGCCGTGGGGATTCATCCTCTTCGCCCGCAACGTCGAAAACCCCGACCAGGTCCGCCGGCTGGTGGAGGACCTGCGCGCGAGCGTCGATCGCCCGGACGCGCCGGTGCTGATCGACCAGGAGGGCGGACGGGTCCAGCGGCTCGGCCCGCCGCACTGGCGGCGCTACCCGCCCGGCCGCGCCTATGGCGAGTTGCCGGCCAACGATCTCCTGCTGCAGCGGGAGATCGCGCGTCTCGGCGCCCGGCTGCTGGCGCACGACCTGGCTGAGTTGGGGATCAATGTCGACTGCGTGCCGGTGCTCGACGTACCGGTCGAGGGGGCGCACGACGTCATCGGCGACCGCGCCTACGCCAAGACGCCGGAGGGCGTCGCCCGCCTGGGCCGCGCCGCCTGTGAGGGGCTGATCGCCGGGGGCGTGCTGCCGGTCGTCAAGCACATCCCCGGCCACGGCCGCGCCAAGGCTGACAGCCACCTGGACCTGCCGGTGGTCGAAACATCCTACGACGAGCTCGACGCCTGGGATTTCGCGCCGTTCAAGATGCTGTCGGACATGCCGATGGTGATGACCGCGCACGTGGTCTACTCGGCGGTCGATCCCAGGCGCCCGGCCACCACCTCCAGGACGGCGATGCGCAAGGTCGTGCGCGGCGCCATCGGCTTCGACGGCCTGGTGATGAGCGACGACCTGTCTATGAAGGCGCTGGGCGGCGACTTCGCCAGCCGCGCCAAGGCCTCCCTGGCCGCGGGTTGCGACGTCGTCCTGCACTGCAACGGCGACATGGACGAGATGCGGGCGGTGATCGCCGGGACCCGCGAGCTTTCCGGCCAGGCCGCTCGCCGCGCCAAGGCCGCGCTCGCCCGCCTCGCCAAGCTTCCTGAGCCTCTCGACCTCGAGGCGGCGAGGGCGCGCTTCGACGCCGCCTTCGCCGGGATCTGGACGCCGTGAGCGGCTTCCAGCCCACGCTGGATTTCGAGGCGGCCAACACGGCGGCCGAGGACGGCGATGCGCTGGTCATCGACATCGACGGCTACGAAGGCCCGCTGCACGTGCTGCTGGCCCTGGCGCGCAGCCAGAAGGTCGACCTGCTCCAGCTCTCGATCACCCGGCTCGCCGACCAGTACCTCGCCTTCGTCCAGCAGGCGCGGCGGGTGCGTTTCAGCCTGGCGGCGGACTATCTCGTCATGGCGGCCTGGCTGGCCTATCTGAAATCGCGCCTGCTCCTGCCCAAGCCCGAACGGCCGAAGGCCGAGGAGCCGCCGGCCGAGGAGATGGCCGCCCAGCTCGCTTTCCGGCTGGCGAAACTCGATGCCATGCGCAAGGCGGCCGACGCCCTGCGCGAGGGCGTCCACCTCGGCCGCGACGTCTTCGGCCGTGGCGATCCGGAGGCGATCAGGATCGTGCCCTCGACGCGGCTTGAGGGCGACCTCTACGGCCTGATGAGCGCCTATATCGAGCAGCGCCGCAAGGAACAGGGCCGCCACTACACGCCCCGTGTCCAACAAGCCTATCCGCTGGAGGACGCCCGCGACCGCCTGCGCCACCTGCTGCCCGAACTGGAGCGCTGGACGCCCCTGACCGGCGTGGCGCCCCTGAAGCCGTCGGGCGAAGGCCCCACCCAGGCCTCCTATGTAGCCTCGACGCTCTCGGCCAGCCTCGAACTGGTGAAGGAAGGAGCGCTGGAGGCGCGGCAACTGGAGGCCTTCGCCGACATCTATCTGCGCGCCCGTAAGGAGCTGCGTCCATGAGCGTCGAGACCGAACGTCAGGTCGAGGCCCTGCTGTTCGCGGCCGCCGGCCCCCTGAGCCTGGAGGACATCGCCGGGCGCCTGCCCGCCGGCGCCGATGTCGAAGCGGCGATCGACGCCTTGCGGAAGACCTATGAGGGCAGGGGAGTGGTGCTCGCCTGCGTCGCCGGGCGCTGGCGCTTCCAGACGGCCGAGGACCTCGCCTTCCTGATGACCGAGGAGCGCGAGGAACCGCGCCGCCTCTCCAAGGCCGCCCAGGAAACCTTGGCCATCATCGCCTATCACCAGCCGGTGACGCGCGCCGAGATCGAGGCGGTGCGCGGCGTCCAGGCCAGCAAGGGCACGCTGGACGTCCTTCTGGAGCTCGGTCTCGTACGCATGCGCGGTCGCCGCCGCACGCCGGGCCGCCCAGTCACCTACGGCACCACCGACGCCTTCTTGGAACACTACGGCCTGGCGCACTTGAGCGACCTGCCGGGCATGGCCGAGATGAAGGCCGCCGGCCTGCTCAGCCTCGACCTGCCGCCGGACTTCAACGTGCCCAATCCCACCGGCCTGGGCCTGGCCGAGGAAGACCCGCTGGAAGACGGCGACGCGCCCGAATTCCACGTGGATTTTCTTGGCGACGACGAGGCGCAGCTTTAGGACGCGTTGGCGTCGGACGCCGTGAACGATTATATTCCGTCTTCAATCAAGGACGGACGTGCGGCCAAGGTCGGTCGCCGACGTTGAGGAGTTTGGCCTGATGGGCTCATTTTCGATTTGGCACTGGCTGATCGTGCTGGTGGTCGTGGCGCTGGTGTTCGGCGGCCGCGGCAAGCTTTCGGGCATCATGGGCGACGCGGCCAAGGGCATCCGCGCCTTCCGCGACGGCCTGAAGGACGAGCCGACGACGGCGGAAAACAAGCCGCTGCCCACCGCCGAGCGCGAGAAGGACGAAGCGCGCGGCTGAGTCTCAGCCGTCTCCCGAAGGTTTCGCCCGCGCTGGTCTTGGGCTGGCGCGGGCTCTTACGTCTAGGCTGCCTCACGAATGTTACCCGATGTCGGCGGGCTCGAACTCCTGGTCATCGCGGCGGTCGCCCTGATCGTCGTCGGGCCCAAGGACCTGCCCGTCATGCTGCGCAAGCTCGGCCAGTTCACAGCCAAGATTCGCGGCATGGCCAACGAATTCCGGGCCAGCTTCGATGAGATGGCGCGCCAGTCCGAACTGGACGAGCTGCGCAAGGAGGTCGAGGCCATGCGCCGCGGCCAGGTCGCCGAGAGCGCCGCGGCCGACGCCTCGAAAGCCCAGGTCGAGCAGGTCTTCAAGGAGATCGGCGACAGCCTGGAGGGGTCGGGAATGCAGTTTCCACCCAGCAGTCATCCGCCGACCGTAAAGATCGAGCCCGAACCCGTCGCCCCGCCGGAGCCGGCGCCTGCGATTGAGGCTCCCAAGCCCCGTGCCCGCCGCGCGGCCAAGCCCAAGGCCGAAACCGCCGCCAAACCGAAGGCGGCCGCGAAACCGAAATCCGCCAAGCCGAAGGCCAAGGCGTGAGCAATCCCTACGATTCCGACGACGCCGAGATCGAAGCGTCCCGCGCGCCCCTGCTCGATCATCTGGTCGAGCTGCGCTCGCGCCTGATCGTCTGCGTCATCGCCATGGCGCTCGGCTTCGTGCTCTGCTTCGCCTTCTCCAAGCAGATCTATATGTTCCTGCTGCATCCGTTCGCGATCGCCGCCCAGTTGCTGGCGGCCGAGCAGGCGGCGCACGCGCACCAGGCCGGCGGCTTCGATCCGGTCCGCTTCCTCAACGGGACCAAGGACCTGTTCCTGGCCTTGATCGGCGCGCGCGAAGCGCCCGATGTCGCCGGGGCCGAACGGTTGAAGCTGGTCTTCACCGCCCCCCTGGAATTCTTCTTCACCAAGCTGAAGCTGGCCGGCTTCGGCGCGGTGGTGGTGACCTTCCCGGTGCTGGCCTGGCAGGTCTATAGCTTCGTCGCTCCGGGCCTCTACAAGCGCGAGCGCAAGGCCTTCCTGCCGTTCCTGGTCGCGTCGCCCGCCCTGTTCCTGATGGGGGCGGCGCTCGTCTACTATGTCATCCTGCCGTTCGTGCTGTGGTTCTCGCTTTCCCAGCAGATCGTCGGCGACGCCTCGGTCTCGGTGGAGCTGCTGCCCAAGGTCTCCGACTATCTGAGCCTGGTCACCACCCTGCTGCTGGCCTTCGGCCTCTGCTTCCAGCTCCCGGTGGTCCTGACCCTGGTCGGCATGGCCGGGCTGGTCTCGTCCAAGGCCCTGGCCGCCGGTCGCCGCTACGCCATCGTCGGGGTCTTCGTCGTGGCCGCGGTGGTGACCCCGCCCGACCCGATCAGCCAGACCCTGCTCGCCGTGCCGATCATCCTGCTCTACGAAATCTCGATCTGGTGCGTGCGCGTCATCGAGGCGCGCCGCAAGCGCGAGGAAGACGAGGAGGCGGGCCAGGACATCGTGCCGGTCTGACGTGGTGAAGGCGGCGGGGGTTGGCCGTCCTTCCAACGCGCTCTAGAGAAGTCCGCTCACTCCCACCTGTGGCGGACCCATGCACGACATCCGAGCCATTCGCGAAACCCCCGAGCTTTACGAGACGGCGTGGGCGGCGAAGGGGCGGTCCGGCGCCGCGGCCCAGGCGGTCGACCTCGATGCGAAACTGCGCGCCGCCAAGCTCGCCCTCGAAACCGCTCAGAGCCGGCGCAACGAAGCCTCCAAGCTGATCGGCCAGGCCAAGGCCCGTAAGGACGAGGTCGAGGCCACGCGCCTGATGGCCGAGGTCGAGCAGGTCAAGGGCGTGCTGGCCGAGCAGGCCGAGATTGAGCGCGCCGTCTCCGGCGAGTTGCACGACCTGCTCGCCGGCCTGCCCAACATCCCGCTCCCCGACGTGCCGGCCGGCGCGGATGAGCACGACAATGTCGAAGTCCGCCGCTGGGGCGAGCCCTTCGCCATCTCCGCGCCCAAGGACCACGTCGATCTCGGCGAAGGCCTCGGCCTGGTCGATTTCGAGGCCGCGGCCCGCATGAGCGGCGCGCGCTTCGTGGTGCTGAAGGGCCAGGTCGCGCGGCTGGAGCGGGCTATCGGCCAGTTCATGCTCGACCTGCAGACCCGTGAGCACGGCTACACTGAGGTCTCCCCGCCGCTGTTGGTCAACGACGCGGCGGCCTACGGCACCGACAAGCTGCCCAAATTCGCCGACGACCTGTTCCAGACCACCGACGGCCGCTGGCTGATCCCCACCGCCGAAGTGCCGCTGACCAGCATGGTCATGGACCAGATCGTCGCCGAGGAAGAACTGCCGCTGCGCATGACGGCCCTGACGCCGTGCTTCCGCTCCGAGGCCGGCGCCTCGGGCCGCGACACCCGCGGCATGATCCGTCAGCACCAGTTCTACAAGGTCGAACTGGTCTCGATCACCGCGCCCGACAAATCGGAAGAGGAACACGAGCGGATGGTGGGCTGCGCCGAGGCGGTGCTGAAGGCCCTGGAACTGCCGTTCCGCACCATGCTCCTCTGCACCGGCGACATGGGCTTCGGCGCGCGCAAGACCTACGACCTGGAGGTCTGGATTCCCTCCGAAGGCCGCTATCGCGAGATCAGCTCCTGCTCCAACTGCGGCGACTTCCAGGCCCGCCGCATGAACGCCCGCGCCAAGAAGGCCGGCGAGAAGGGCACGCGCTTCGTCCACAGCCTCAACGGCTCTGGCCTGGCCGTCGGCCGCACCCTGGTGGCGGTGATGGAGAACTACCAGGACGAGAACGGCCGCATCGCCATTCCCCAGGCGCTGCAGCCCTACATGCACGGCCTGACCCACATCGGCGGGGTTTGATGCGTATCCTGCTGACCAACGACGACGGCATCCACGCCGAAGGGCTCGTCGCGCTGGAGGCCATCGCCCGCGCCTTGACCGACGATGTCTGGATCTGCGCGCCAGAATACGAGCAGTCCGGCGCCAGCCGCGCCCTGACCCTGGCCGACCCGGTGCGGGTGCGAAAGCTGGACGATCGCCGCTACGCCACCACCGGCACGCCGACCGACTGCGTGATGCTGGCCGTCAGCGAACTGATGGGCGGACTGAAGCCGGACCTGGTGCTCTCGGGCGTCAATCGCGGCGCCAATCTCGCCGAGGACGTCACTCTGTCGGGCACGGTCGCAGGCGCGATCGAGGGCATGGCTATGGGGTTTCCGTCCATTGCGCTCTCCCAGACCGGCTGGCCGCTGGTCGACGGGCGCGGGATGTTCGAGCCGGCCGAGCATTTCGGTCCGGGGATCGTGCGCCGCCTGGTCGAGATCGGCTGGCCGAAGGACGTGGTGATGAACGTCAACTTTCCCTCGCGCCCGCTGGACCAGATCGTCGAGGTCGAGGTCACGCGCCAGACGTTCCGCGACGTCGCCGTCCGCCACGCCGAGAAGCGGACCGACCTGCGCAACCGCGACTACTACTGGATGGGCTTCCGCAACGAATTGTCGCGGCCGGCCGAGGGCACCGACCTTCGCGCCATTTACGACGGTAAGATTTCCGTCACCCCCTTGCATATCGACCTGACTCACGTCGAAACCGTCTATCGCCTGAAGGGCGTGCTCGGGGGCGCGCCGCCGAAGGCCTGAGGCGAGCATGGCGAACGACGATACCGAGACGGGCGAGGGAAGGGACGCACAGCTTGCCCGGCTGGTCCTGGCGCTGCGCTCGCAGGGGGTCACCGATCCCGGCGTGCTTGCGGCCCTTGAATCGACTCCCCGCGAACTCTTCACCCCGGACCTGTTCAAGGAGCGGGCGTTCGAGGATTCGGCCCTGCCGATCGCCTGCGGTCAGACGATCAGCCAGCCCTTCATCGTCGGCCTGATGAGCCAGGCCCTGCAGGTCGAGCCTCGCTCGCGCGTGCTGGAGATCGGCACCGGCTCGGGCTACCAGACCACCATCCTCTCCAAGCTCGCGCGGCTGGTTTACACCGTCGAGCGCTATCGCACCCTGATGGGCGAGGCCGAGGCCCGCTTCAAGCAACTCGGCCTGACCAACATCATCACCAGGTTCGGCGACGGCGGCCTGGGCTGGCCCGAGCAGGCGCCTTTTGACCGCATTTTGGTCACGGCCGCGGCGCCGGACGCGCCCAAGGCCCTCCTTTCGCAACTCAAGCCGTCGGGAATCCTGGTGGCGCCCGTGGGCAAGGGGCCGGTGCAGAAACTGATCCGCTATCTCGGCGATGGGAACGGGGTGTTCCGGGCCGAGGTGATGACCGAAGTCCGCTTCGTGCCGCTGCTGCCCGGCGTGGCGAAGGAGCCCTGAGGTTACGAGGAATTGGGTTGGCTTCGGCGTCGGCTGTAACCCATCATTAACCGTGACGCCTCGACTGATTCCGAACCAAAAGTCCCCGGAGCGGCGATGACGCTTTCACTTACGCGTACGGTCCTATTCCTTCTCGCCGGCACGGCGCTGACGGCCTGCACCACGGTCGAGCCCCTGCGCCCGAGCTATCCCGTACGTCCAAATCCGGCGCCTTCGCAGCCGCCGCCGGTCGTGCAAGCACCCCCGCCGGCCGCCACGACCCCGTCCGCGCCGTCGTCGCCGCTGACGCCCAGGCCCACCGCCCCGGTCGAGGCCGCGCCGCTGCCCAGCCTGCCGCCGGCCCAAAGCCCGCCGCCTCAGCCGCGTCCGGCCCCGTCGCCGCCTGCGATGCAGACGGTCACCCGCACGACCACCGCCGGCCGGGTGGTGGACACTGCAGGTCCGGCTCAGGACTACACGGTCAAGAAGGGTGACAATCTCGACGCCATCGCCCGCAGCCTCGGCACGACGCGCCAGCAACTGGCGGACGACAACAACCTCAAGGCCCCCTATGCGCTGCGCCCCGGCCAGGTGCTCAAGGGCCCGAAGAGCAAGACCGCCAAGGCCTATGTAGTGGAGCAGGGCGACACCCTCTTCGCCATCGGCCGCCGTTTCGGCGTCACGCCTGCGGCCATCGCCGAGGCCAATGGCCGCGACGTCGATGCGCCCCTGGCCACCGGCGAGAAGTTGATCCTGCCGGACGGCTTCAAGGACAAGGGGCCAACCGTGGTCCGCGTCCAGGTCCCGGTCTCGGGCGGCGCGGCCCCCGCGCCTGTCTCCCCGCCGCCGCCGCGCGCGCCGCAGCCCGCGCCGCCGCCGCCGCCCGAACCCGAGGAACCGGCCGCGCCGACCGTGGTGCGCAAGGTGACCGGCAAGGTTGTCGACGCGACCGGCAAACCGGCGACCTACACCGTCAAGAAAGGCGACAACCTCGACGCCATCGCCCGCAAGCTCGACACCACCCGCAAGGATCTGGCCGACGACAACAAGCTGAAGGCGCCCTACGCCCTCCAGCCGGGCCAGGTGCTCAAGGGGCCGCCGGTGAAGGTCAAGGCCTATGTGGCGGGGCAGGGCGACACCATGGCCCTGATCGCCCAGCGTTTCGGCGTCACCCAGAAGGCGCTGGCCCAGGCCAATGGCCTGAAGGTCGGCGCGGCGATCAAGCCCGGCCGCCAGGTCGTCCTGCCGGCCGGCTATCGCGATCGCGGACCGATCCGCGAGACCACGCCCGCGCCGCGGCCCAGGCCGACCCCGGCTCCGACGCCCAGCCTGCCGCCGCCCGCGCCCGTCATGCCGGCGCCGCGGCCGACGCCGGCCCCCACGCCTTCGACACCGCAGTCCGCGCCTGCGCCTGCTCCGGTTCCGCCGCCGATCACGCCGCCGGCCGCCTCGGCCAGTCCCACCGACGCCCAGATTTCCAGCTTCGGCCGCGGCCGCTTCATCTGGCCGGTGCGCGGCGATGTGATCTCCGAGTTCGGCCCCAAGGGCACGGGCCAGCGCAATGACGGCGTCAATATCCGCGCCAGCGCGGGCGAGACGGTGAGGGCCGCTGCGGCGGGCGACATCGTCTATGCCGGCGACCAGGTTCCGGGCTTCGGGAACCTCGTGCTCATCAAGCACACCGATGGCTGGGTCACGGCCTATGGCCACTTGTCGCGGGTCGATGTGAAGATGCAGCAGAAGGTCGTGCAGGGGCAGCAGATCGGCCAGACCGGCACGACCGGCGGCGTCACCGAGCCTCAGCTCCACTTCGAGGTGCGCTACGCGCCCACCCCGCAGGACCGCGCCCGCCCGATCGACCCCAAGCTCGTCCTGCCGAAGTAGTAGAGGCCAATTCACCCCCGGCCAGGGGTGGCTCGCATATGGGTGTCATCCCGGTTTGCGAAGCAAGACCGGGATCCATGAACACATGCGGCTCAGAATCCGTCTCGGCGTGGCAAGAGCCTGAAAGTTCAGGTGTTCATGGATCCCGGACAAGCGCTGCGCGCTTTCCGGGACGGCATGCGCGATCGCGCCGTAGCCGGCGGTCTGCATTCCATGCGACGGTCCCCCTCAGGCGAGGAGCATCTACAGCGCCCTACACCGGCAGCGGCTTGCCCTGTTCGCCCGCCAGGTCGCGGATGAACTGGTAGGCGACGCGGCCCGAGCGCGAGCCGCGCAACTGCGCCCATTGCAAGGCGCGCCGTTCCAGGTCGGCGTCGGCCAGGCCATAGCGCGCGGCATAGGCGTTGATCGCCGCCAGATAGGTCGCCTGGTCCATGGGCGGGAAGCCGATCCACAGGCCGAAGCGGTCGGAGACGCTGACTTCCTCCTCGGCGTCCTCGGCGGAGGCGACCAGGCCCCGATCCTCGGTGTTGGTCCGCGGCATCAGGTGGCGGCGGTTCGAGGTGGCGACGAACAGCACATTGGCCGGCGGACCGGAGACCCCGCCCTCCAGCGCCGATTTCAGCGCCTTGGCCGCGCTGGCGCCTTCCTCGAACGACAGGTCGTCGCACAGCACCACGAACCGCTCGCTGCGGGCGCGCAACAGGTCGAACAGGGCCGGCAGCTCGGTCACCTGGTCGCGGTCGACCTCGACCAGCTTCAGGTCCGGCGCTTGGGCCGACACCTGCATGAACGCGGCCTTGGAGATCGAGCTCTTGCCCGTGCCGCGCACGCCCCACAGCAGGACGTGGTTGCTGGGCAGGCCGCGGGCGAACCGCTCAAGGTTCTCCAGGAACCGCTCCTTCTGCCGGTCGATCCCCAGCAGGGATTCGAGGGGCAGGGGATAGTCGGGCGCCGGATGGAAGGCGCCGGTTACGGGATCGTGACGGAAGAGACGGGCGCCGGCGAAATCGGGCGCGACCTTGGCGGGCGGGGCGAGGCGCTCGAGGGCCTCGGCGATACGGATCAGAACCGGATGCAACGCGTCTTCCATGGCTGCGCTGCTTAGCGGCATGGCGCTTCCATTGCAAAACGAAGACGCAGCGCATAGCTTCCGCCGACTTGAAAACCGGGCCGCGACGCGCCCGACACCAGAGCTTCGGAGCGCCATGTTCGCCACGCCCGCCTTCGCCCAGACCGCCGCAGGAGCCGCCGCCGGCGGTCCGCAGGACATGCTGATCCAGTTCCTGCCGCTGGTGGGCCTGGTCGTTCTGTTCTATTTCCTGATGATCCGCCCGCAGCAGCGCCGGATGAAGCAGCATCAGCAGATGATCACCAACCTGAAGCGCAACGACGTCGTCGTGCTGAGCTCGGGCGTAATCGGCAAGGTCGTCCGGGTCGAGGACAAGGAAGTCGGCCTTGAAATCGCCCAGGGCGTCACGATCAAGGTGGTCAAGGGCATGATCGCCGAGGTCCGCGTCCGCGGTGAACCGGCCCCGGCTAATGACTCCAAGGCCTAAGGGCTCGAACCGCACATGATCAATCTCTCGCGCTGGAAGGTGATCGCCGTCGTTCTGTCGGCGATCTTCGGCGTGCTGTTCACCCTGCCGAACCTGTTGCCGGCGGATGTTCGTGACAGCCTGCCGGGCTTCATGCCCAAGCAGACGCTCAACCTCGGCCTCGACCTGCAGGGTGGTTCGCACCTGCTGCTGGAAGTCGACACCGCGGCCCTCAAGCGCGAGCGGCTGACCAACCTAGTCGAAGACACCCGCACCACCTTGCGCGAAGTGCAGATTCCCTTCGCCGAGCTGCGCGAGGTGAACGGCGAGGTCAGCGTCCTGATCAACGACCCGGCCCAGGCCAATACGGCGGTCAACAAGCTGCGCGCCTCAGTCGCCGGCGTGGTGGCCGGCGCGCCGGGCGGCCGCGAGATCTCAATCAACAACGACGGCGGCGGCCGCATCCGCCTGTCGCTGTCGCAGGACGCCATGACCGCCGAGGCCGGTCGCGCGGTCGACCAGTCCATCGAAATCCTGCGTCGCCGGATCGACGAACTGGGCACCAAGGAACCGACCATCGTCCGCCAGGGCGTCGACCGCATCGTCGTCCAGGCGCCCGGTGAAAGCGATCCCCAGCGTCTGCGCGACGTGATCGGCCAGACCGCGAAGCTGACCTTCCAGATGGTCGACGAGAGCGTCAGCCTGGAGGAGGCGGCCGCCGGCCGCGTGCCGCCCGGCTCCGAACTCCTGCCCAGCGAAGACGGCTACACCTCCATGGTGCTGGTCAAGAAGCGCGCCCTCGTCACCGGCGAGATGCTGACCGACGCCCAGCAGTCCTTCGACCAGCAGAGCGGCCAGCCGGTCGTCTCCTTCCGCTTCAACAGCCAGGGCGCCCGGCGCTTCGGCGAGGCGACGGCCGTGAACATCGGCAAGCGTTTCGCCATCGTGCTCGACGGCAAGGTGATCTCCGCCCCGGTCATCCAGAGCGCCATCACCGGCGGTTCCGGCCAGATCAGCGGCAGCTTCACGCCGCAGAGCGCCAACGACCTGGCCATCCTGCTGCGCGCCGGCGCCTTGCCCGCGCCGCTGAAGGTCGAGCAGCAGTCGACGGTCGGGGCCGAACTGGGGGCCGACGCGGTCAAGGCCGGCATCATCTCGCTGGCCATCGGCGGCGTCGCCATCATCATCTTTATCATCCTGGCCTACGGGCTGTTCGGGGTGTTTGCGGCCATCGCCCTGGTGGTGAACGTGCTGCTGATCCTGGGGATCATGTCGTTCACACAGGCGACCCTGACCTTCCCCGGGATCGCCGGCCTCATCCTGACCCTGGCGGTGGCGGTCGACGCCAACGTGCTGATCTACGAGCGGATACGCGACGAAGCCCATGCCGGCCGCTCGCCGATATCGGCCCTGGAGCACGGCTATTCGCGCGCCCTGGTCTCCATCCTCGACGCCAACATCACCAGCGCCATCTCCGCCCTGATCATGTTCCAGTTCGGTTCGGGCCCGATCCGCGGGTTCGCCTGGACGCTGCTGATCGGGGTCGTGACCTCGGTGTTCACGGCGGTCGTCATCACTCAAGTGCTCATCGGCCTTTGGTTCCGCGCCAAGCGGCCGAAGGCCCTGCCGATCGTATAGGGTTCAGAACATGTGGCCTCTGATCCGTATTCTCCCGCGCGAGTTCCACTTCAACTTCGTGCGGCTGGCGCCCTATGCGGCGATCCTGTCGGCGTTGCTGATCGCCGGCTCGGGCGTGTCGTTCTTCACCAAGGGCCTGAACCTGGGCATCGACTTCATCGGCGGTTCGATGATCGAGGTGCAGACCAAGGGCCCGGCCGACATCGCCAAGCTGCGCGCCACCATGATGCATGTCGGCGGCGAGGACGCTCAGGTTCAGCAGATGGGGGCCGCCAACGGCGCGGTCCTGCGCTTCCGCACCGCCGAGGGCGTCAGCCCGGTCGACGGGGCCGAGCGCATCAAGACCGAGCTCAGCAAGGAATTCCCCGGCATCACCTTCAAGAAGGTCGAGGTCGTGGGGCCGAAGGTTTCGGGCGAGCTGATGCAGGGCGGCTTCATGGCCCTCGGCGTCGCGGTCTTCCTGATGCTGCTCTACATCTGGTTCCGCTTCCAGCTCCAGTTCGGCCTGGGCGCGGTGGTCGGCGTCTTCCATGACGTGCTGCTGACGCTCGGCATGCTGTCGCTGACGCATCTGGAGTTCTCCATGACCTCCATCGCCGCCTTGCTGACCGTCATCGGCTATTCGATGAACGAGAAGGTCATCACCTTCGACCGGCTTCGCGAGAACCTGCGCAAGTACAAGACCACGCCTCTGGCCGACGTCATCAACCGCTCGGAGAACGAGCGTCTGTCGCGCACCCTGATCACCGGTTCGACGGCGATCCTGGCGCTCTCCGGCGCGGTGTTCTTCGGCGGGCCGGTGCTGTTGCCGCTGGTCATCACCATGGTTTTCGGCATCGTCGTCGGCACCTATTCGTCGATCTATGTCGCCCTGCCGATCATCCTGCTGTGGGGCGTCAAGCGCGGCGACGAACCGGCCGAACCGCTGAAGCCGCAGGCCGCCCGCTAGGACCATGGCCCGCGACGCGCCCCAGATCGACACCTATGGAGACGGCGGTTTCCGCCTCTCCACCGGGCGTCATCAGGGCTCGCTGCTGATCCTCAAGGACGAGGCCAGGCCCTGGCCCGTTCGCGCCATGGCCGAGCTGAAGCCCGAGCATTTCGCCGAGATCGTCGCGGCGGGCCGCGGCGAGGTGGAATTCGTCCTGCTGGGCGCCGGGGCGGCCAACGCCTTGCCGCCGCGCCCGGTGCGCGAGGCGCTGCAACGCGCTGGCATCGGCCTGGAATTCATGGATACGCCCAGCGCCTGCCGCACCTACAACATCCTGACCGCCGAAGGGCGCAAGCTGGCCGCGGCCCTGATCGCCGTCTAGGCTGCGCGCCATGTCCGACCCCGAAGCCTCCGAAGACCTCGACGGACAGGTCCGCCGCCTCGATCCCGAGCGCTGGCTCTCCAGCCGCTTCATCTCCGATCCGCAGGCGCGGGCCGACGTGATCGCGATCTACGCCTTCGACCACGAACTGGGCCGCGCGCCGAAGGTGGCCTCCAACCCTCTGCTGGGCGAGATTCGCCTGACCTGGTGGCGCGAGATGCTGGATGAGGCCTATGGCGGCGGCGCAGTGCGCCATCATCCCACAGCCCTGGCCCTGGCGGCGGCCATCGCCCGGCGAAGCCTGCCGCGCGGCCCCCTCGAAACCATGATCGACGCGCGCTATCGCGAGCTCGACCCAGCGCCAATGAATCTCGCCGACGCCCAGGAATGGGCCGAAGGGACCGGCGGCGGCGCGGCCCAGGCCGCAGCCCTGGCGCTCGATCCCGCCGCCGACGTCGGCAAGGCCCGCGAGGCCGGCAAGGCCTGGGCCGTCGGCCGCCTCATGGCCACGGCCGGCATGGAGGGACCAGCCGCGCAGGCTGCGCTCGCAGAGGCGTTGGCCAAGGCTCAAGGGCTCTCGGTGGCGGCGTTTCCCGCCGCCGCCCACGCTACGCTCGCCCGTCAGCGAGCCCGCGGGCGGCGGCCCTCCGATCTGGAGAGCCGCCTGCGTCTGTTCTGGGCCGTCGCGCGGGGGCGGCTCTAGCTATTATTCGGCGGCCAGGGCCTGGGCTTCGGCCAGCCAGGCGTCGAGATCGGCCAGGGCGCGCTCGCCCATGGCCAGCTTCTTGTTGCGGCCGCGCTCCTTGGCACCGATGCGGCTGCCGTCCTCGCGGCGCTTGGGGCCGGCCTCGTCCAGCGGCGGCAGCAGGCCGTAATTGATGTTCATCGGCTGGAACGACCCCTTGCCGGCGTCGATATGGCCGCCGGTGATGTGGCCGATCAGCGCGCCCATGGCCGTGGTCGCCGGCGGCGGCCCGATCGGGCGGCCCAGCCGCTCGGCCGCAGCGAAGCGGCCGGCCAGCAGGCCGACGGCCGCGCTCTCGACATAGCCCTCGACCCCGGTCACCTGGCCGGCGAAGCGCAGGCGCGGCTGCTGCTTCATCCGCAGTTGGGCGTCCAGCAGCCTGGGGCTGTTCAGGAAGGTGTTGCGGTGCAGCCCGCCCAGCCGCGCGAACACGGCCTTCTCCAGGCCGGGAATGGTGCGGAAGATCTCGGTCTGCGCCCCATGCTTCAGCTTGGTCTGGAAGCCGACCATGTTCCAGAGCGTGCCCAGCGCATTGTCCTGGCGAAGCTGGACGACGGCGTAGGCCTTCTCATCGGGCTTGTGGGCGTTGGTCAGGCCGACCGGCTTCATCGGCCCGTGGCGCAGGGTCTCGCGCCCCCGCTCGGCCATCACCTCGATCGGCAGGCAGCCGTCGAAATAGGGCACGTTCTCCCAGTCCTTGAACTCGGACTTGGGCCCGTCCAGCAGGGCGTCGATGAAGGCCTCGTACTGCGCCTTGTCCATCGGGCAGTTGATATAGGCGGCCGTCTCGCCGGACGGCCCGGCCTTGTCGTAGCGCGACTGGCGCCAGCAGACGTCCATATTGATCGAATCGAAGTTCACGATCGGGGCGATGGCGTCGAAGAACGACAGCTCGCCTTCGCCGCCCAGCTCCAAGATCGCCTGCGACAGCGCCGGCGAGGTGAGGGGGCCGGTGGCGACGATCACGTTGTCCCATTCGGCCGGCGGCAGGCCGGCGATCTCTTCGCGCACGATGGTCACCAGCGGGTGGGCTTCCAGCCGCGCGGTGACGGCTTGCGAGAAGCCGTCGCGGTCCACGGCCAGGGCGCCGCCGGCCGGCACCTGGTTGGCGTCGCCACAGGCCATGATGATCGAGCCCAGCCGCCGCATCTCGGCGTGCAGCAGGCCCACAGCATTGCCGGTCCAGTCGTCGGCGCGGAAGGAGTTGGAGCAGACCAGCTCGGCCAGGCCCTCGGTCTGGTGCGCATCGGTCTTGCGGACCGGGCGCATCTCGTAGAGCACGACCGGAACTCCGGCTTGAGCGACTTGCCAGGCGGCCTCGGAGCCAGCCAGGCCCCCGCCGACGATATGAACGGATTGGATCGACATGCGTGACTAACTAGCAACGATCCGGCGACTTCGCGAGCTAGGCCTTGCAGGCGGCCTGCGACGTCACCAGAGTCCGCAGCCGAAGAGAGGCCGACTCATTGCCTGCGGGTGGGCCAGAGGATTGAGATGACTGCGTTCTCGGCGACCGACGCCGCCTTGGAAGGTTTCCGGATCACGCGCGAAAGGCCCAAGGTCGTATTGATCTGGGCGGTCTTCGCTTTCCTGGTCAGCATCTGTAGCGCGGTCTATCTGATCGCGATCGGCCAGGACGCGCGCGCCGTGCTCGAGGCCAGCTCCGCCGAGCAGCCCGCCGACCTTGCGACCTTCGGCAAGGCCATGGGCGATTTGCTGCCGATGATGGTCATGGGCCTTGCGGTCCAATGCGTGATGGCCGGCGCCGTCTACCGCATCCTCCTGCGGCCGGAGGAGAAGGGATTCGCCTATCTGAAGCTCGGCATGGACGAGGCGCGCCTGGCGGCCCTGACCTTCATCTACGTGCTGCTGGCCAGCGTCACCATGTTCGTCGTTGTCCTGGCCGCGGCCCTGATCGCCATGATCGCCTCGGCGGCGGGGCAGAACGTGGCCCTGCTGGTGGCGGTGGCCACCGAGATCTTCTTCCTGGGCCTTCTGTTCTATGTCGGGGTGCGGTTGTCGCTGGCGCCGGCTATCACCTTTGCCGAGCGGCGGATCGCCCTGTTCGACTCCTGGAAGCTGACCCATGGCCAGTTCTGGCGGCTGACCGGCGCCTACGCCCTGGCGATCTGCGGCATCGTCGTCATCGCCATGCTGGTGGTGACGATCTTCTCGGCCCTGGTCGCCGTCGCGGTCGGCGGCGATCTCCAGGCGGTGGGCAAGATGTTCGCCCCCGACCAGTCGTCGCTCGCGACCTATTTCTCGCCGGTGATGATCCTCTACCTGCTGGTCGCCGCCTGGCTCAGCGCGCTCTACTACGCGGTGATCATCGCGCCGGCCGCAGTGGCCTATCGCGCGCTGAGCCGGGGCTGATTCAGGCCTTGGCGCTGGGGCGCGCGCTCACTCGCTCGCGCCAGGCCTTGAGGTTCTGGAACTCGTCCTCGACCGGCAGGCCGATCCAGTCGGCGAAGTCGACCGTGGATAGCAGGCAGATGTCGGCCATCGAATAGCTGTCGCCGACCAGGAACTCGCGCCCGGCCAGTTCGCGGTCGATGTACTTCTGCGCCCCCTGGTAGGTTTCGCGATTGGCCTCGCCGAAGTCCTTGTACTGGGTCAGCAAAGCGGCGGTGAACGGGTGGGCGTGCCGCCAGAAATTGCCGACGGGCATCATGACCGCGAACTCCACCCGGCGAATCCATTGCTCCACCAGCGCCTTTTCGACCGCCGTGCGGCCGAACATCGGCGGCTCGGGGTGGGTCTCCTCGAAATAGCGGCAGATGGCGACGGTCTCGGAGATGCAGGTTCCGTCGTCCAGCTCCAGGGTGGGTAACTGGCCCATGGAGTTCTTGGCGCGGAATTCGGGCGACTTATGCTCGCGCTTGCGCATGTCGACCGTCGTCTCGGGCAGGTCGACGCCCTTCTCGGCCAGGAAGATGCGTACGCGGCGAGGATTCGGCGCCGGCATCGGCGCGCCGTAAAGGATCATCGGGGACTCCCTAATCTTCTAAGTATGGACGCAAGCTAGGTCGAACGCTTGTTTGAACGCAAGTCCCACAGCGCTGGGATCGAAGAGTCCGAAACCCGCGAGCGGGGGCGTGCGGCAGGTGGTATCGTCACCGCCATGACCGAAGGCTTCCGCCTGTTCGAAACCACCATCGGGACCTGCGGCGTGTCCTGGAGCGACCGCGGCCTGACCGGCGTCATGCTGCCGCTGGTGGAGGGGGGCGACCCATGGGCGCACCTCTTGCGCAGCCGGCCGCAAGCGCTCGAGGCTGATCCGTCGCCGCCCGTCGCTGCGGCCATCGAGGGGATGCAGGCCCTGTTGCGCGGCGACAAGCGCGATCTGCTGGAGGTCGCGCTGGACGACGGTCACATCGCCGAACTGCCGGCCAGGGTCTACGCCATCGCCCGGGCCATTCCGCCGGGTCGCACCCTGACCTATGGCGACATCGCCCGCCAGCTTGGCGACGTGGCCCTGTCGCGCGCGGTGGGCCAGGCCCTGGGCGCCAATCCCTGGCCCATCGTCGTGCCCTGCCACCGCATCCTGGCGGCCGGTGGCCGCAAGGGCGGCTTCTCTGCGCCCGGCGGGGCCGACACCAAGCTGCGGATGCTGGAGATCGAGGGCGCGCTGTCCCCCGACACCCTGCCGCTGTTCGGAGGACTCTAGGCGCTGAGCTTCGCGCGTCGCGCGCTGCGCCGCGCTGCGTGCTTCTGGAGGATCTCGGCCAGGTAGCGGCCCGTCCAGCTCTTCGGATTGGCCGCCACGTCCTCCGGCGAGCCCTGGGCGACGATCTCGCCGCCGCCGTCGCCGCCCTCGGGGCCGAAATCGACGATCCAGTCGGCGGTCTTCACCACGTCCAGGTTATGCTCGATGACCACCATGGTGTTGCCCTGGTCGGCCAGTTCGTGCAGCACCTCCAGCAGCTTCTTCACGTCCTCGAAGTGCAGGCCGGTGGTCGGTTCGTCCAGGATGTACAGCGTCCGCCCGGTCGCCCGGCGCGACAGCTCCTTGCTCAGCTTCACCCGCTGGGCCTCGCCGCCCGACAGCGTCGTCGCCTGCTGGCCGACCTTGATGTAGCTGAGGCCGACGCGTTTCAGCGTCTCCATCTTGTCGCGCACCGGCGGCACCGCCTTGAAGAACTCGGCCGCCTCTTCGACGGTCATCTCCAGCACGTCGCTGATCGACTTGCCCTTGAACAGCACCTCCAGCGTCTCGCGGTTGTAGCGCTTGCCGTGGCAGACGTCGCAGGTGACGTAGACGTCGGGCAGGAAGTGCATCTCGATCTTGATGACCCCGTCGCCCTGGCAGGCCTCGCAGCGCCCGCCCTTGACGTTGAACGAGAAACGGCCCGGCCCATAGCCCCGAGCCTTGGACTCCGGCAGGCCGGCGAACCAGTCGCGGATCGGCTGGAAGGCCCCGGTATAGGTCGCCGGGTTCGAGCGCGGCGTGCGCCCGATCGGCGACTGGTCGATGTCGATGACCTTGTCGAAATGCTCCAGCCCTTCGATCCGCTCGTGTGGGGCCGGCGCGTCCGAGGCGTTGTGCAGCCGCCGCGCCGCGGCCTTGTAGAGCGTCTCGATGGTGAAGGTCGACTTGCCGCCGCCGGAGACCCCGGTGATGCAGGTGAAGGTCCCGGTCGGAATCTCCGCCGTCACGTTTTTCAGGTTGTTGCCGCTGGCGCCGACGACGCGCAGCACCTTCTTCTTCGAGATCGGCCGGCGTTGTTCGGGAATCTCGATCTCGCGCACGCCGGAGAGGTACTGGCCGGTGATGCTCTTCGGATTGTCCATCACCTGCTGGGGCGTGCCTTCGGCCACCACCTCGCCGCCGTGGACGCCGGCCGCAGGGCCCATGTCGATCACATAGTCGGCGGTGAGGATCGCCTCCTCGTCATGCTCGACCACCAGCACCGAATTGCCGAGATCGCGCAGGCCCTTCAGGCTCTCCAGCAACCGGGTGTTGTCGCGCTGGTGCAGGCCGATGGACGGCTCGTCCAGCACATAGAGCACGCCGGTCAGGCCCGAGCCGATCTGGCTGGCCAGGCGGATGCGCTGGCTCTCGCCGCCCGACAGCGTGCCCGACGAGCGCGAAAGATTCAGATAGTCCAGCCCGACATTGACCAGGAACCGCAGGCGGTCGTTGATCTCCTTCAGGATTCGCCGGGCGATCTCCATCTGCTTGTCGGTCAGCGAACTTTCCAGGGCGGTGAACCATTCGCCCGCATGACGGATCGACAGGCGGCTGATCTCGCCGATGTGCCGGCCGTCGATCTTCACCGCCAGGGATTCTGGTTTCAGGCGATAGCCTTCGCACGCCTCGCACGGTGTCTCGGACTGATAGCGGCCCAATTCCTCGCGCACCCAGGCCGAGTCGGTCTCGCGCCAACGGCGCTCCAGGTTCGGCAGCACGCCCTCGAAGGTCTTGTTGACCTCGTACTTGCGGGCGTTGTCGTCGTAGACGAACTTGATCTTCTCGCTGCCCGATCCATACAGCACCACGGTCTTGGCGCCCTCGGGCAGCTTCCACCACGACATGTCCATCGAAAAGCCGTAGTGGCCGGCCAGGGCCTGCAGGGTCTGGGTGTAGAGGGGGGAGGGCCCCTTCGCCCAGGGGGCGATGGCGCCCTTGTGCAGGGTCTTGTCCTTGTCGGGAACCACCAGGTCGGCGTCGAAGGCGAGCTTGGCGCCCAGGCCGTCGCAGACCGGGCAGGCGCCATAGGGATTGTTGAACGAAAACAGCCGCGGCTCGATCTCGCTGATCGTGAAACCCGAGACCGGACAGGCGAACTTCTCCGAGAAGATCAGCCGCCGCGGCTCGGTCTCACCCTCGGCCGTGTCGGCCCATTCGGCGGTGGCGATGCCGTCGGCCAGCTTCAGCGCCGTCTCCAGGCTGTCGGCGTAGCGGCTTTCGAGCCCGGACTTGGTGACCAGCCGGTCCACCACCACGTCGATGTCGTGCTTGAACTTCTTGTCGAGCGCCGGGGCGTCCTCGATCGGATAGAACTCGCCGTCGATCTTCAGCCGCTGGAACCCGGCCTTCTGCCACTCGGCGATCTCCTTGCGGTATTCGCCCTTGCGGCCGCGCACCACCGGCGCCAGCAGGTAGATCCGCTCGCCGTCGGGCAGGGCGGTCAGCTTGTCGACCATCTGGCTGACGGTCTGGCTTTCGATGGGCAGGCCGGTCGCCGGCGAATAGGGAACCCCGACCCGCGCCCACAGCAGACGCATGTAGTCGTGGATTTCCGTGACCGTGCCGACGGTCGAGCGCGGATTGCGGCTGGTGGTCTTCTGTTCGATGGAGATCGCCGGCGACAGGCCCTCGATCAGGTCCACGTCCGGCTTGCTCATCAGTTCGAGGAACTGGCGGGCGTAGGCCGACAGGCTCTCGACATAGCGCCGCTGGCCCTCGGCGTAGATCGTGTCGAACGCCAGCGAACTCTTGCCCGAGCCGGAGAGGCCGGTCAGCACGACCAGTTCTCCACGCGGGATGTCGACGCTGACATCCTTCAGATTGTGCTCGCGCGCGCCGCGCACGCGGATGAAATTGAGCTGTTCGGCCATGTTTTTCCGGAAACGCTAACAGCCGCCGATCCCCTCGGCGGGCTCCCGTCTAATGTAGTCCCGAGACTCACCGATAACACAGGAACATTGTGCGAACAAACTGCGCTGCGGCGATCTCGTCGTCGGGTTTTAGGGCCAGGCCGCGCCCAAACCTGTCAGCAGCATTGTCAGCAGGACGTTCGCCGCACCTGGCTTTCGATGCGTAAGGCCAAGGCGTAAGCATAGGTCCTCGTCGCTTCCGAAGGGGCCTCCATGCATCACCTGATCTCCCGCCGCAGCCTGATCGCCGCCGCTGGCCTCGCCGCCTTGCCGCTGAACGCCGCGCTCGCCCAGGGCGGCTCTGCGCAGGACGCAGCCTTCGCCCGGCTGGGCCGGGACTGGCTGGAGGGAAGCTTGCGCGTTAGCCCCGTCTTCGCCACCGCCACCGGCGATCACCGCTTCGACGCCGAACTCGACGACGTGAGCGCCGCTGGGCGCGCTGCGCGCATCAGGCTGAACCGCGACCTGCTCGCGCGACTGAAGGCGACGCCGCGCGCCGAACTCTCGCGCGCCAACCAGGTCGACGCCGCCATCCTGGAGAACCAGCTCGCCGGCCAGGTCTGGACCGACGAGGTGCTGCAGGACTGGGCCTGGGACCCGCTGGTCTATTCGAGCGTGGCGGGCGGGGCGCTCAACACCCTGATGTCGCGCGAGTTCGCGCCTCTGCCCGAGCGCCTGCGCTCGGCCACCGCCCGGATGGAGAAGCTGCCCGCCCTGCTGGCGCAAAGCCGTAGGGAGCTGCAGCCGGAACGCGTCCCGAAGGTGCATGCCGAGACCGCGGCGCTTCAGAACAAGGGCCTGCATTCCCTGGCCGCCCAGGTGACGGCCGAGGCCGGGGCGCTGAGCGGCGCGGACCGCGCGCGGCTGGACGCCGCCGCCGCGGCCCTGACCAAGGCCATCGACGAACATCAGGCCTGGCTCGAAAACACCCTGGTCCCGAACGCCGCCGGCGACTTCCGCATCGGCGCCGAGCTTTACGATCGGAAGCTCGCCTTCGCGCTCAACGCCTCGCTCAGCCGGGCGGAGATCAAGGCCAAGGCGCTCGCCGCTCTCGCCGACATCCGCGCCCAGATGTACGACATCGCCCGCGGCGTCCTGGCCGGGCGGCCCGGCGCGCCCGAGGCGCCGGCCGCGCCGACGCCCGACCAACAGCAGAAGGTCATCGAGGCGGCCCTGGAACTGGCCTATGCCCGCAAGCCCGCCCGCAACGGCCTGGTGGAGGAAGCCGAGCGCCAGCTCGTGCAGGCCACCGACTTCGTGCGCGCCAGGGACCTCGTCACCGTGCCGGACGATCCGGTGAAGGTGGTGCTGACGCCGGAGTTCCAGCGCGGCGTCGCCGTGGCCTATTGCGACCCGCCCGGACCGCTCGATAAGGGCCAGAGCACCTTCTACAAGATTTCCCCGATCCCGGACGACTGGACCGACGCCCAGGCCGAGTCCTTCCTGCGCGAATACAACGTCTACGGCATGCAGGAAGTGACGGTGCACGAGGCGATGCCGGGCCATTATCTCCAGCTCGCCCATTCCAATCGCTATCCGTCGGTGCTGCGCTCGGTGCTCTATTCGGGCGCGTTCGTCGAGGGCTGGGCCGTCTACGCCCAGGACATCATGGCCGAGGCCGGTTACCTCGACCGCGACCCGCTCTACCTGCTCGCGCACCTGAAGCTGCACCTGCGGGTGATCGCCAACGCCATCCTCGACCAGGGCGTCCATGTGGACGGCATGAGCCGCGACGAGGCCATGCGGCTGATGACCGTCGAGGCCTTCCAGCAGGAGCGCGAGGCGGCCGGAAAATGGGTCCGCGCCCAGGTCTCCTCAGCCCAGTTGCCGACCTATTTCATCGGCTGGCAGGAACATCACGCCTTGCGCCAGGAGGCCGAGCGGCGCTGGAGCCAGGGCTTTTCCCTGAAGCGCTACCACGACGCCGTGCTCTCCTTCGGCTCGCCCCCCGCGCGCTTCGCCGGCCAACTGCTCTTCGATCAGCCGATCGCGTAACGCCATCCTTCACCGCCCATCCCGGCTTTCGCCGGGGCGGGCGGAGGCGTGCGGTTCTATTTCGCCTTCATCTCGTCGGCCTGTTTGAGCGCGCGCAGGGCGTTGCCGCCCCAGAAGCCGGCCAGGTCCTCCTTGGTGAAGCCGGCCGCCAGCAGCTTTTCGGTCAGCATCGGGAAATCGGTGATGTCGTCGAAGCCGTCCAGCCCGCCGCCGCCGTCGAAGTCGCCGGAGAGGCCGATGTGCGCCTTGCCGGCCACCTGGGCGGCGTGGACGATGTGCTTGACCAAGTCGTCGATGGTCGCGCGCGGGACCGGATACTTGGCCAGGATCGCACGCCGCGCCTCGCGATAGGCCTTGAGTTTGTCGGCGGGCAGGACGTTCGGATCGCCGTAGGTCTTGTCCAGCTCGACCAGGGCCGCGCGGCGTTCGGGGTTCGGCGGCGTGTCGATCATGTAGCCGGAAAGCGCGTTGAGCTGGATCACCCCGCCCTTGGCCGCCAGCTTGCGGATCAGGTCGTCGGGGGCGTTGCGCGGATGATCGTAGGCGGCCCTCACGCCGGAGTGCGACAGGATGATCGGCGCGCTCGAAAGCTCGATCATCTGCTCGGTGGTCGCATCCGAAGCATGGCTGGCGTCGAGCAGGATGCCGAGCCGGTTGGCCTCGGCGACGAACTGCTTGCCGAGCGGGGAGAGGCCGCCATGGGTCGGCCCCTTCGGGTCGGTGGCCGAATCGGCCAGGTCGTTGTTGGCGAAGTGGACGGGCGACATCATCCGAACGCCCAGATCGTAGAAGGTCTTCATCAGGCTGAGGTCGCCGGCGACGGGCGAACCGTTCTCCATGCTGATGAACACGAACTTCTTCTTGCCGGCCTTGGCGAGGCTCTCGGCGTCGTCGGCCTTGGTGACCAGTTGGAAGACGTCGCCGTTCCTGGCGACCATCTCGTGGATCACCACGGCTCGCAGCAGGGCGTGGTCGCGCGCCGCCTGATTGCCCTGGACGGTGTTGGGCCCCTGGGGCGTGAAGATCGCGAAGAAGCCGCCGTCGACCCCGCCCTCGATCATGCGCGGATAATCGACCTGGCTGCCGTCGATCGGCTGGTGGCGCACGCGCATGTCGAACGATGGCGAGGCCATGTTCGCCGGGGTGTCGAAATGGGTGTCCAGCACGATCAGGCTTTCGTGCAGGGCCTTCGTGGCCGGCTTCACCTTGGGCGCGGCCATGACCGGCGCGGCGCTGGCCAGCAGGATTGCGAGCGGAAGACCAAACTTGAGCACGAGCGCCTCTCCCCGGAACTGTCTTTGAGGGGCGAACCTTCAGCGTTCCGGGGAGTCTGCGCAAGCCTCAGTTGCGGTCTCTCCGCGTCGTGGAACATCCGCGCGCGTCCGAATTCAGAGTGCGTCGTGGAAGATCACGCCCAGGGTGTGGCGCACGCCCGAGCGCACCTGGCTGACGCCGTGGCGCAGGGTGACGCGATAGCTGCCGCGGGTTCCGCGCACCGGCCGGTGGTGGACGGCGAACACCAGGCCGTCGCCCTGGCGCAGGGGAGAGACCTCCGCCCGCGACTGCATGCGCGGCCGCTGCTCGGTCAGCACGAACTCGCCGCCGGTGAAGTCGCGGCCCGGCTCGGCCAGCAGGACGGCGACCTGCAACGGAAAGACATGTTCGCCATAGAGGTCCTGGTGCAGGCAGTTGTAGTCGCCGGGGCCGTATTGCAGCAGCAGCGGCGTGGGGCGGACCTGGCCCGCCTCGTGGCAGCGCTCCAGGAAAGCGCTGTGCTCGGCCGGATAGCGCACGCCGATCCCCATCTCGGTGTTCCAGCGGTTGGCGATGGGGACCAGCCGAGGGTAGAGCGCCCCGCGCAGGTCGCCGACCAGGGCGGGCAGGGGATAGGCGAAATACTTGTACTCCCCGCGCCCGAAGCCGTGGCGGCTCATCACCACCCGGCTGCGGAACCCGGCTTCCCGGCTGTAGAGCCCGGCCAGTTCCGCGCATGCCTCCGGCGTGAGCAGGCCCGGCAGCAAGGCCGAACCCTGGGCGTCGAGGTCGCGCTCGACGCCCGGCCAGTCGAAGCCGGCGATGCGGGTGTCGACCGATCTCACGCCGCGGCCTCGCGATCCAGCAGGGCGCGCTTGCGCTCCACGCCCCAGCGATAGCCCGACAGCGCGCCGTCGGTGCGCACCACCCGATGGCAGGGAATGGCGACGGCCAGCGAATTGGCCGCGCAAGCCTGGGCGACGGCGCGGACCGCCGCGGGCTTGCCGATCTTCGCGGCGACCTCGGCGTAGCTCGCCGTCTGGCCGGCCGGGATGTCGCGCAGGGCCTGCCAGACCCGCTGCTGGAAGGTGGTTCCGCGCACGTCGAGCGGCAGGTCGTGGCCCAGCCGCGGCTGCTCCACCAGCCCGACGACCCGCGCCACCAGCGCCTCGAACGCCGCATCGCCGCCGATGAGTTCGGCCTGGGCGAAGCGGTCCTGGAAGTCTTCGGCCAGCGCCTGGGGATCATCGCCCAGCAGGATGGCGCAGACGCCCTTGTCGGTGGCCGCCACCAGGATCGAGCCCAGCGAACATTCGCCAAGCGCAAAGCGGATCACCGCCTGGTCGCCGCCGGCCCGGAAGCGCCGCGGGGTCATGCCCAGCACCCTGTCGGTCTTTTCGTAGACCCGGCTGCCCGAACCGAACCCGGCCTCGTAGATCGCCGCCGTCACGGTCGGCGTCTCGCCAAGGGCCTGACGCAGGCGCTCGGCCCGGCGCGCGTCGGCATAGGCCTTGGGCGTCAGGCCCGTCGCCGACTTGAAGACGCGGTGGAAATGGAACGGGCTCATCCCCGCCTGGGCGGCCAGGGTCTCCAGCCCCGGCGCGTCCTCGGCCGCATCGATGGCGCGGCAGGCCGCCGTCGCCGCCGCGGCGTTGCGTTCGGCCAGCGACGGCTGGTCGGGCTTGCAGCGCTTGCAGGGGCGAAAGCCCGCGGCCTCGGCCTCCCCGGCGGTGGCGTGGAAGGCGACGTTCTGCGGCAAGGCCGCGCGGGCGGCGCAGGAGGGGCGGCAATAGACCCCCGTGGTGCGCACCGAATAGAAGAACGCGCCGTCGGCCCTGCGGTCGCGGGCGGCGAGGGCGGCCCAACGGGCGGCGTCGGTGTCGAATGCGGTCTGCATCTTTGAACTCCATCGCTTGTCTTGAGCGATGGGATAGGCCCGCCGGCGGGCGCTGAAACTCCGGCTCTTGCTCTCAAATTCGCTCGCAGAGGGCCGATCGCAAGCCTTGCCGCATCGCCAGAGCATTTTCCGCCGAAATGGACGCCCGTTTGGCGCAGAAAATGCTCTGAATTCAAAGAGTCTTGAGCAAGATCCGAAAGCCGCGATTTGCGCCGACGCGCGCCGGCCCCTATATCGGCGGCTCACCATTAGGAGGCGCAACCATGGATATCGCGACGAAGACCGACCTCGTCCCGAACGCCAATCCGTCCATGGTTTCCTATGTCCGCCTTCCTCACGCTCGACGGCCTTTCCGCCAGAACCCCTGACGGCCGCCCGCTTTTCGACAATCTGACCCTCGCCTTCGGCGCCGAACGCACCGGCCTCGTCGGACGCAACGGCGTGGGCAAGACCACGCTGATCCGGCTGATGCTGGGCGAACTTGCGCCCGCCGCGGGCAGCCTCGCCGTGCGCGGCAAGGTCGGCGTCCTGCGCCAGGCGCTCGCCCCGCCGCCCCAGGCCAGCATCGCCCAGACCGTGGGCCTGGCCCCCGCCCTGCAGCGGCTGGCCCGCATCGAGTGTGGGGAGGGGACCGAGGCCGACTTCGCCGAGGCCGACTGGACCCTGCCGGCCCGGCTCGACGCCGCCTTCGCCGAGGTCGGCCTGGCGGGACTCGATCCCGAACGGCCCGCCGCCTCCCTCAGCGGCGGCCAGGCCACGCGTGCGGCCTTGGCGGCGTTGCTGGCGGACGAGCCGGACCTGCTGCTGCTGGACGAGCCGACCAACAATCTCGATGCCGAGGCCCGCGAACTGATCGGCGACGTCCTCGGCCGCTGGAAGGGCGGTGCGGTGGTGGTTAGCCACGACCGCGCCCTGCTGCGCCGCATGGACCGCATCGTCGAGCTGACCAGCCTGGGCGCACGGGTCTATGGCGGCGGCTACGACCTCTATGTCGAGCGCAAGGCCGAGGAGAGCGCTGCCGCCGAGCGCGGCCTAGAGCAGGCCGAGCAGGCTCTGGCTCGGGTCGAGCGCGAGGCCCAGGCCGCCCGCGAGAAGAAGGCCCGCCGCGACGCCGCCGGCCGCCGCTTCGCCGCCCGCGGCTCGGAGCCCAAGATCCTGCTGGGCCGTCAGGCCGAGCGCGCCGAGCTGTCCGCCGCCCGCGAGGGCCGCCTGGCCGACCGCCAGAAGGCCGAGGCCGCCGCCGGCCTGGAGGCGGCTCAGGCCAAGGTCGAGCGCTTGCGGAACCTGGCCTTCGACCTGCCGCCCTCGCGCCTGCCCGCCGGGCGGACGGTGCTGGAATTCGACGCCGTGGCCTTCGCCTATCCGGGGGCGGAGCCTATTCTGCGCGATCTGTCGTTTCGGATCGTCGGGCCGGAGCGGCTGGCCGTGGTCGGCCCCAACGGGGCGGGCAAGACCACCCTGATCCGGCTGGCCAGCGGCGGGCTGGACCCCACCGATGGCCGGATCGTCCGCGGCGCGCCCGCGGCTCTGCTCGACCAGCACACCGCCATGCTGGCGCCGGACGAAACCCTGGTGCAGGCGTTCCTGCGCCTGAACCCGGCCGCCAGCCGCAACGACGCCCATGCGGCCCTGGCGCGGTTCCTGTTCCGCAACGCCGCCGCCGAGCAGACGGTCGGCGCCTTGAGCGGCGGCGAGCGCCTGCGCGCGGCCATGGCCTGCGTGCTGATGTCGCCCGCGCCGCCCCAACTGCTGATCCTGGACGAGCCGACCAACCACCTCGACCTCGATTCCATCGCCGCGGTCGAGGCGGTCTTGCGCGGCTATGACGGCGCGATGCTGGTGGTCAGCCACGACCCCGATTTCCTCGATGCGATCGGCGTCCAGCGCCGCCTGCACCTGGGCAGGCGCTAGATGCCCCCGGCATCGCGCCGGGCCTTATGCGGCCGCCGCGAGCTTGGCGAGGCTGGCCAGGGTCTGGGCGCAGGCGTGGGCCGCCTCGGCGCCCTTGGTCAGGAAGTGTTCGCGGTAGAAGCCCTGGTGGACGTCGTGTTCGTGGAAATGGTGCGGCGTCAGCACCACCGAGAACACCGGCACCTCGGTGGTGAGCTGGACCTGCATCAGGCCCGAGATCACGCTCGAGGCCACGAAGTCGTGGCGATAGATGCCGCCGTCGACCACGAACCCGGCCGCGACGATGGCGGCGTAGCGGCCGGTCTTGGCCAGGGTCTGGGCGTGCAGCGGAATCTCGAACGCCCCGGGGGTGTGGAAGCGGTCGATGGCGCTCTCGGAGAAGCCGAGCCCGGCGATCTCCTTGATGAACCCCTGATAGGCGTTGTCGACGATCTCGCTGTGCCAGCCGGACTGGACGAAAGCGATGCGGGCCAGGCGATAGGCGCCGTTGGCGGTGGGAACTTCGAAGTGGGTGACAGTCATGGTCGAATCCCTGAGTGGGGTGGAACCACGACTCAGGGAGACGCTAGGCTCCGGCCCGATCCTCGCGCGGCAAGGCGCGAAGCGACGGGACGTCGCCAGCGGTTCTCATAACCGGACTCTAACCGTCGGCCCCGGAATCGCACCGGATCTGCTGTCCCCGGCGAAGCCGCCGGGCGCCCGCGGGCTTGTGCGGCCCTTGCGAGCCGCCATCACCGCCGGTGGGGACTTTCACCCCGCCCTGAGAACGCGATCGCCGGAACAGCCCGACGATATCCGCAAACTAGGCCGATGACGCCCCGTCAAACAAGCGTTTAGTTTCTCAAACCAGTTCCTCCCCCGCTGGGGAAGGTGGATCGGCGCAAAGCGCCGAGACGGAGGGGACCGCCGACTCAGTAAGTCTCCTCAGTCCGCTTTGCGGACAGCTCCCCGAAGGGGAGCATCAAGCCCCCTCAAGCCCGCTTGTTCAGCGTGATCGAGGTCGGCGAGGCCGCCGGGGCCGCCACGCCGCCCTGGCCGTAGCCCGCGCCGGTGGCGCGTTTTGAGGCGACCTCCTCGGCGATGGCCTTGACGATGCCTTCGGTGACGGTCTTGGCCGCCTCCAGCGCGCGGCCCTGGCGGGCCAGCACCGCGTCGAAGGCCTCGGTGGCGCGGATCAGCCGCGTGCGCTGGGCCAGGGGCGCGCCGGCGATCAGGTGCGGATTGGCCCGCACGCGCGCCGACTCGTGGCGGTAGATGTTGGCCAGCCGCGAGGTCTCTTCGAGATTGGCCGCCGCGTCCTGGGGACGGCGCTGCTCGAAGGCCTGGGCGTCCAGGGCGATCAGCTCGGTCAGGCGTTCGGTCAGAACGATCAATTGGTCGACGCGGTCGGCTGCGTCCGTGGCGGAAATCGCCATGGCTGGTCTCCTAACTCAAACCCTGAAGCTTCAGCATTTCCTTGGCGACGCGGTCGGCGAGCCCGACCCCGCCGTGCTGCACCATCTGCTTGGCCATGGCGTCGCCCAGGAACGACTTGAACGCCGCCTCGCCGTGGCCGCCGCTGAAGGGGGCCTCGGCGCCGACGTCCTTGAACATCTGGCCCAGCATCACCGACAGGAACGAGGCCTCGAAGTCCTTGGCGGTCTTCTCGATCTGGCCGCGCTTGGCCAATTGCTCGGCGTTCTGCGCCTCCACCGGCGCGGTGGGCGGGGAAAAGGCGGGAGCCAGGTCCATCACATCACCTCGATGTCGGCTTGCAGCGCGCCGGCTGCCTTGATGGTCTGCAGGATCGAGATCATGTCGCGCGGGGTGACGCCCAGGGCGTTGAGGCCGCCGACCAGGCTGGCCAGCGAAGCGCCGTCGCGCAGGGTGATGAACCGCTTGCCCTTCTCCTCGTCCACCTGGATGTCCGACTGCGGGACGACCGCGGTCTGGCCCTGGCTGAACGGCGCTGGCTGGCTGACGGCCGGGCTCTCGCGCACGGTGATGGTCAGGTTGCCCTGAGCGATGGCCACGGTGGAGACCCGCACGTTCTCGCCCATGACGATGACCCCGGCGACCTCGTCGATCACCACCTTGGCCGGGCTGTCGGTGTCGACCGTCAGGTTCTCGATCTGCGACATGAACGAGACCATGTCCTGGCCGCCGGGCGAGCGGACGGTGACGATGGTCGGGTTGTCGGCCCGCGCCGCGCCGGGAAAGCGGCCGTTGACCGCGTCGGCCACCTTGCGCGCGGTCGAGAAGTCGGGATTGCGCAGGGTCATGCGCATCTCGCCCATGTTTGCGAACTGGAAGCCGATCTCGCGCTCGACGATGGCCCCGCCGGCGATGCGCCCGGCGGTCGGCACGCCCTTGGAGACCGACGAGCCCGAGGCCCCGCCGGCCGAGATCGAGCCGGTCTGCACCGTGCCCTGGCTGACCGCATAGGCCTGGCCGTCCGCGCCCATCAGAGGGGTCACCAGCAGGGTGCCGCCCTGCAGGCTCTTGGCGTCGCCCATGGCCGAGACCGAGGCGTCGATCGGCGTGCCGGCCGCCACGAAGGCCGGCAGCCTGGCGGTGACCATCACGGCCGCGACGTTCTTGGTGTTCAGGTTCGCGTCGCGGGTGTTGACGCCCAGCCGCTCCAGCATCGCCTCCAGGCTCTGGCGGGTGAAGGGCGCGTTGCGCAGCGAGTCCCCGGTGCCGTTCAGGCCGACCACCAGGCCATAGCCGACCAGCATGTTGTCGCGCACGCCCTCGAACTCGACGATGTCCTTGATCCTCGACTTGGCGAAGGCCGGGCCGGCCGCCAGCGCGGGCGCGAACAGGGCGGCGGCGAGGAGGGCGGCGCTGAAGATGCGGAACGGACGGCGCATGGAACCTCGGCGGCGAAAGAATGCTCGCTCGCGCCTTGCGACCGCCGTGCCAACTCAAAAGGTGAGGAAAAACAACGCAGGAACTCCGGGCTGGGCTGGGCGTTGGCGTCCTGGCGGCAGAATTTGCCCGGCATTAACCATACCCTAAGCTTGGGCGGCGAAAGTCGGGATCGAGCATGGTAGAGGACCTTGCATGAAGGTCAGCGGTACAAGCGGAGTCGGCCCCTCGGCCGGTCCGGGCAAGGCGAAGCCGGCCGGCGGCGGCCAGGGGTTCCAGGTCGCCCAGCCGGCTGCGGCTGCTGGCGCAGTCCAGACGGCGCGCGCGGCCGGGGTCTCCGGCGTGATGAGCGTCGACACTATCCTCGCCCTCCAGGACGTCGGCGGGCCGCTCGAGCGCAAGCGCCGGGCCGTGGGCCGGGCGGGGCGCATTCTGGACGTTCTCGAAGACGTGAAGGTCGCCTTGCTGTCGGGCGAGGTGTCCGCAGGCGATCTGGAGCGCTTGAAACAAGCGGTTCGCGACGAGCGTGACGCGACCGAGGATGATCGCCTTGAAGGTGTGTTGAACGAGATCGAAACCCGTGCTGCCGTTGAGATCGCAAAGCTCGAACGCGCGAATCGTGCGGCTTAAACGCCCGCGAAGAGTGAGGTTCGTTGAAAGGGTGGATCGTTTTGGTATAAGCGCGCGACGTAATGTCGAGGGCATGTACCTAGGGGGCGTGAGGCGTCTATGAGCACGGCCACGATGTTGGCGGAAAAGCCAGAGTATCGTCCTTCCGAGGACGAAGAGTTCATGAACGAGCGCCAGCTTGAGTACTTCAAGCAAAAGCTCTTGAACTGGAAAGAGGATATTTTGCGGGAGTCCCGCGAAACCCTTGCTCATCTTCAGACCGAGACCGAAAATCATCCTGATCTGGCCGACAGGGCGACGTCGGAAACTGACCGAGCTCTTGAGCTACGGACCCGGGACCGCCAGCGCAAGTTGATCTCCAAGATCGACGAGGCGCTGCGCCGAATCGAAGACGGCTCCTACGGCTACTGCGAGGACACCGGCGAGCCGATCGGCGTCGCCCGGCTCGAGGCCCGTCCGATCGCGACGCTCAGCCTGGAGGCCCAGGAACGCCACGAACGACGCGAACGCGTCCATCGCGACGACTGATCTGCAAGGGGCGGCTCGCTTGGGCCGCCCTCTTCGTTTGCAGATCGCAAAGCCCGGCTGGCCGTCAACCTCGCGCAAGGCTACATGACGAGCCATGACTCAGCGTCTCGTGATCGCCGCCGTCCAGGCCAATCCGACCGTGGGCGCCATCGCCCATAACGAGGCTCTCGCCCGGGAGCATCTGCGCCGCGCCCGCGCGGAAGGCGCCGACATCGCCGTCTTCTCCGAGCTGTTCATCAACGGCTATCCGCCGGAAGACCTGGCGATGAAGCCGGCCTTCTGGGCGGCGGGCAAGGCCGCTGTCGAGCGGCTCGCCGCCGAAACCCGCGACGGTCCTGCCGCCCTGATCGGCGTGATCTGGCCCAACGCCGACCCGGCTCGGCGGCCGCACAACGCCCTGGCCTTCCTCGCCGACGGCCAGGTGAAGGGCGTGGCCTTCAAATGCGACCTGCCCAACTACGGCGTCTTCGACGAGAAGCGGGTGTTCGAGGCAGGCGCCGCGCCCTCGGTCTTCGAGTGGAAGGGCGTTCGCCTGGGCGTTCCGATCTGCGAGGACATCTGGTCGGAGGGCGTCTGCGCCGAGCTGAAGGCGCAGGGGGCGGAGATCCTGCTGGTCCCCAACGGCTCGCCCTATCGCCGCACCGCCGACGACGAGCGGATGGGCGTGGCGCGGGCCCGCGTGGCCCAGACCGGCCTGCCGCTGCTCTATGTCAACGAGGTCGGCGGCCAGGACGAACTGGTCTTCGACGGCGGCTCCTTCGCTCTGTCGGCCGGCGGCGAACCGGTCATGCGGCTGCGCATGTTCGAAGAAGCCTTCGCCCTGACCATCTGGGAGAAGGGCGAAGCCGGCTGGGCCTGCACCCAGGCGCCGATGGAGGACTGGGTCTTCGGCGCCGAAGAAGTCTATCGCGCCATGGTCCTGGGCCTGCGCGACTACGTGAACAAATCCGGCTTTCCTGGCGTCATGCTTGGACTTTCGGGCGGTGTCGACTCCGCCATCGTCGCCACGGTTGCGGCCGACGCCCTGGGCCCGGACCGCGTCCGCTGCTTCATGCTGCCCTCGCGCTACACCAGCGCCGAGAGCCTGGAGGACGCCGCCGACTGCGCCGGCCGGCTGGGCGTGCGCCTGGCCGACATCCCGATCTCGCCGGCCGTCGACGCCTTCGCCGAAATGCTGACCCCGCACTTCGAGAACCGGCCACCGGACCTGACCGAGGAGAATATCCAGGCCCGCATCCGCGGTCTCTCGCTGATGGCCATCTCCAACAAGCTCGGCTTCATGCTGCTGACCACCGGCAACAAGTCCGAGATGGCGGTCGGCTACGCCACGCTCTATGGCGACATGTGCGGCGGCTACAATGTGCTCAAGGACGTCTACAAGACCGACGTCTATGCGATCTGCCGCTGGCGCAACGCCAACGACCCCTACGGCGTCGCCGCCGACCCGATCCCCGAGCGCATCCTCACCAAGGCGCCCTCGGCCGAACTGCGTCCCGACCAGAAGGACCAGGACAGCCTGCCCGAATATCCCGAGCTCGACGCCATCCTGCACGGCCTGGTGGAGGAAGAGGCGACCTTGGACGAGATCGTCGCCCGCGGCCACGCGCCAGAGACGGTCGAGCGCGTGCAGCGCCTGCTCTACAACTCCGAATACAAGCGCCGCCAGGCCGCGCCGGGCGTGAAGATCGGCCCGCGCGCCTTCGGCCGCGACCGCCGCTACCCCATCGTCAACGGCTTCCGCGACGCGGTGAGCGGCAAGTGAGCCGCGCCCCGGTCCTTGAAACCGAACGGCTGATCCTGCGCGGCCACACCAAGGCCGACTTCGAGGCCTGCGCCGCCTTGTGGGGCGATCCGGACGTCACCCGCTTCATCGGCGGACGCCCGTTCGGCAGGGACGAGGTGTGGGCGCGGCTGCTGCGCTATGTCGGCCACTGGTGCGAGATGGGCTTCGGTTTCTGGGCGGTCTGCGAGAAGGACGGCGGCCGGTTCGTCGGCGATCTCGGCTTCGCCGACTTCAAGCGGACCATGGAGCCCGGCTTCGGCGACACGCCGGAGATGGGTTGGGCGCTGATCCCGGCGACCCACGGAAAGGGCTACGCCAGCGAAGCCATCGCTGCGGCCCTGGCCTGGGCGGACGGCCATTTCGACGATCCCCGCACCGTCTGCATGATCGATCCCGAGAACGCCGCCTCGCTGCGGGCCGCCGGGAAGGCCGGCTTCACCGAATACGCCCGCACCGACTTCCACGGCGAAACCGTGCTGCTGGAGCGGTTCCGTATAGGTTAGTCGGGGCTTCCTTCTCCCCTTGAGGGAGAAGGTGGCAGGCGAAGCCTGACGGATGAGGGGTATTTGGCCTCTCTGTCAGAACCAATCCCAGCCGCCTCAACACCGCAAGCGCCGCCGCCCCCTCATCCGACCCCGCGTCGCGGGGCCACCTTCTCCCGTAGGGGGAGAAGGGGCGGTCACCCTCCCATTGAGGAAGCATCTCTCGTCAGGTCAGTTGCGCAACGTCGCTCGCCGCATCCTCGCCTTCCGGGGCGCCGCGGCGCAGGGCCGGGACGATGGCCTCGACAGTGTCGACCGACGCCCAACTGGCCATGAAGCTCGGCGGGGTCAGGTTCTGGTCGACCGTGTGCTGGAAGAGGGCGAACAGCGGCTCCCAGAAGCCGCCGGGATTATAGAACACCACCGGCTTGCCGTGCAGGTCCAGCCGCCGCCAGGACAGCAGCTCCACCACCTCTTCCAGCGTGCCGATGCCGCCGGGCAGGACCACGAAGCCGTCCGCCCGCTCGAACATCATCATCTTGCGCTCGTGCATCGAGTCCACGACCACGGTCTCGACGATGTCCAGCCGGCGCTCGCGCTCCTTCAGGAAGTGCGGGATGATCCCCAGCACCTGGCCGCCCGCCTCGTGCGCGGCCTTGGCGCAGGCGCCCATCAGCCCGACCCCGCCGCCGCCATAGATCAGGGCCAGGCCCTCCCGCGCCAGGATGCGCCCCAGGTCCGCCGCGCTCGCCAGCAGGGCCGGGGCGGCCGCGTCGGACGAGCCGCAGAAGACGCAGACGGAATCGAGGCGCGTATCGCCCATGCCTATAAGCTCCAGGAGAATCGCGCGGGGCGCTTGCCGCCGCGCCGGGAAAGCCCGATTAGCTAGGCCCAAGGGTGGAGGAGTTTCAAGCAACCCCGTGCAAAGCGTCCGTTTTCCGTTCCTGATCGCCGGCCTTTTAGCCGCCTGCCTGGCCCTGGCGGCCTGCAGCCCGCGTCAGGCCGCCGCGCCGGCCGCCTCGCCCGAACCCGCCGGGCAGGGTGATGTCGGCTATCAGGCCGCCCCCATGGTGAGGAGCGTACAGACCAGCGGCGGGACGTTGCGGCTGGAGGGCTCGGCCCCCGCCAATTCCAGGGTCCGTCTGGCGACGCCGCAAGGCCAGGCCGTGTTCGCGGATGCGGGCGACAAGGGCGCCTGGTCGCTCTCCCTGCCGGTTTCGGCCCAGGCGCGTATCTTCGGCCTCTCGGCGAGCGCCGGCGACCGCACGGTCCAGAGCGAGGGTTATCTCCTGCTCACGCCGGAGGGCGAAGCCGTACTGCTGCGCGCCGGGGCCGGGGCCTTGCGGGTCGGGCGGGGCGGTAGGAACGGTCTCGACGCCGTGGACTTCGACCGCGAGGGCGGTGCGGTGATCTCCGGCCGCGCTCCGGCCGGCGCTGCGCTCAGCATCCATGTCGACGGCCGCAAGATGGGCGAGGGGCGCGCCGACGCCAAGGGACGCTACAGCATCGCCCTGACCCAGCAGCCGCTGTCGGGCCGCCGCCAGATCGACGTCTTCGGCGATGCGACCGAAAACGCCGTTGTCATCGACGTGACGCCTGCCGCGCCGCTGTCGGCCGGGCCGTTCCGCACCACGACGGTCGACGGAGGCCTGCGCATCGACTGGATGACGCCCGGCGGCGGCGCGCAGTCGACGGTGCTTGTGAAGTGAGCGCGCCATGACGCCGGGCATGGCCGCCCGCCGCATGGCCGCGCCGGGCGCGATCGCGCCGGCCTCAGTGAAGTTCGACTTCTGGCGCTCCATGGCCGACCTGGGGGCGCTGGTCATGCGCTCGGGCGCGCCGGGCCTGCGCTGGCGGGTGGGCGCATCTCTCCTGCTGGTCTTCCTGGGCAAGCTGGCGGGCGTCGCCGCGCCGGTCGCCTTGGGCGAGGCCATCAACCGCCTGGCGCCGGGCGGCGGCCAGGCGGCTGAGCTCGGCTTCGACTTCCTGCTGCTGGCCCTGGCTTTCGTCGGCCTGCGCTTCGCCGCGGCCTTCGCGCCGAACCTGCGGGACATGATCTTCACCGTGGTCTCGCAATCGACCATGGCCAAGGCGGCGGGCGAAACCTTCGCCCACGCTCTGGCGCTCGGCCTCGACTATCACCAAGGCAAGCAGACGGGCAGCCTGTCGCGGATCATCGATCGCGGCGCGCGCTCCACCGACTTCCTGATCCGCAGCGTGGTCTTCAACCTCGGCCCCACGGCTGTCGAGCTGGTGATGGCCATGACCGTGATGGCCCTGCGCCTGGACTGGCGCTTTGCGCTCACCGCCTTCGTGACCATCGTCCTCTATGCGGCCATCACCTTCCGCATCACCGACTGGCGGCTCGGCCACCGTCGCGAACTGAACGAGGCCGACAGCCGCGCCGCCGGCCTCTCGGTCGACGCCCTGCTGAACTACGAGACGGTCAAGACCTTCGGGACCGAGGCCCGCACCGTCGCTCGCTACGACGACGCCATGGCCGACTATGTCCGCGCCAGCGTCCGCTCCAACTCTTCCCTGGCCATGCTGAACGCGGTCCAGGCCCTGGTGCTGAACATCGGCCTGGCGCTGATGACGATCATGGCCGGATACGAGGTGATGCACGGGCGCATGCGGATCGGCGACGTCACCATGGCGATCCTGCTGCTGATCGGCATCTATGGCCCGCTCAACATGCTGGGCTTCAACTACCGCGAAATCCGTCAGGCCTTCATCGACATGGAGCAGATGGTCCAGCTCAAGGCCGTCAAACCCGACATCGTCGATGCGCCCGGCGCGCGGCCTCTGCCGCCTGCGAGCGGCCAGGGCGCGGAGATCGTCTTCAAGGATGTCGAGTTCCGGCACGACGCGCGTTCGACCGGCCTGATCGACGTCGACTTCCGCGCCGCCCCCGGCGCCACTGTCGCCCTGGTCGGCCCCTCGGGCGCGGGCAAGACCACCGCCGTGCGCCTGGCCCTGCGGCTGATCGATCCTCAGGCCGGATCGATCACCCTGGACGGCGTCGATCTGCGCCAGGCGACCTTGGCCTCGCTGCGCCGGGCCGTGGCCCTGGTGCCGCAGGACGTGGCGCTCTTCAACGACACCCTGGCCGCCAACATCGCCTTCGCCCGGCCCGGAGCGAGCGCGGCGGAAATCCGCGCCGCGGCCGATGCGGCCGAGCTGGGGCCGTTCATAGACAGCCTGCCTCACGGCATGGCCACCCTGGTGGGCGAGCGCGGCCTGAAGCTGTCGGGGGGCGAGCGCCAGCGGGTCGGCATCGCCCGCGCCCTGCTGGCCGATCCGCGGGTGCTGATCCTCGACGAGGCGACCAGCGCCCTCGACGGCCCGACCGAGGCGGCGATCCAGGAGACCCTGCGCAAGGTGCGGGCCGGGCGCACCACCTTGGTCATCGCCCACCGCCTGTCGACCATCGTCGACGCCGACCTGATCCTGGTCCTGCGCCGCGGCCGTATCGTCGAACAGGGCCGGCATGCGGAATTGCTTGAAAAGGGCGGCGAATACGCAGCCCTATGGCGTCGGCAGACGCGTACGGCGTAAGATCGTGCGGTCATGAGCGGAGGAGGGCGGCGCATGAACCCCTGGATGCGGATTTCTATGAACATGGGCCTGCTGGGCGTGGAGTCGGCCAGCGTCATCGCCCTGCGCAGCCTCAAGCTCGCCGGCGGCGGGGCCGGCGCTGCGGCCGAAGCCCATCGCATGGTCGCCGAGAAGATCGATGCGGCGATGGCGGCCCAGGCCGAGCTGGCCCGCGGGGCGTTTTCGGGCGCGCCGCACCTGGGCGCGGAGCGGGCGGTGGCGCTCTACCGCCGCAAGGTGCGCGCCAACCGCCGCCGGCTGACGCGCGAGGCCTGAGGCCGCCCAGCCTATTCGGCGGCCTTGGGGATTTCCGGCCCCTGGTCGCCAAGCTGGCCGCGATCGCTCCGCTTGCGAAGCCCCAGGCGTTCGGCCAGCTTTCCGAAGCGCTGGGAATAGACCTTCGGCGCGGCCAGCATCACCGGCGTCAGGATCAGGGTCAGCAGGGTCGCGAACGACAGGCCCCAGACCACCGCCGACGAGAGCTGCACCCACCACTCCGAGCCGGGCGCCTTGTACTCCAGGTGCAGGCCGTGGAAGTTCGGGTGAAGCTGGAACATCAGCGGCAGCAGGCCCACCACCGTCACCAGCGTCGTCAGCATGACCGGCCGGAAGCGCTGGGCCGCCGCCCGCACGGCCGCCTCGTCCGCCGGGAAGCCTGAACGGCGGAGCTGGTAGTAGGTGTCCACCAGTACGATGTTGTGCCCGACGACCACCCCGGCCAGGGCCACGACCCCGGTCCCCAACATGATCACCGAGATGTAGTCGAAGGTGTGGTGGATATTGACCACCACGCCCAGCAGCACCCCCACCGTCGACAGCGCCACCGCCGACAGGGTGACCAGCACCCCGTAGTACGAGTTGAACTGCCAGAGCAGGATCACGCCCATCAGGAATAGCGAGGCGGCCATGGCCACGGCGAAGAACCGCGCGGCCTCCTGGCCTTCCTCGTCGGCGCCGGTGAACTTCCAGCGGACCGCCGGGTCCAGGTTCGCCTTCTCCAGCCAGGGGCGCAACTCGGCGATCTTGTGGCTGGCCGCCACGCCTTCGATGGTGTTGGCCTGGATGATCGCCAGCCGCTGGCCGTCGCGCCGCTGGATGGTCGTCACCTGCTGGGCGGGGGCCAGGTTGATGAAGTAGCTGGCCGGCACCGGCCCGAACTGCGTCGGGATCTTCAGGCTGTCGAAGGCCGCGACATTGCGGCTTTCCGGCGGGAAACGCACGCGGATGTCCAGTTCGTCGTCGGCGTCGTCGGGCCGGAAGCGGCCCACCAGCACCCCGCCGGTCACGAACTGGATCGCCTGGCCGACGGTCAGCACGTCGACGCCGTAGCGGCCGGCGGCCTCGCGGTCGACGGTCATGTTCCACTCGATGCCGGGCGAGGTGCGGTTGTCCTCCAGCTCGTGCAGTTGCCGGTCGGCGGCCAGCTTGGCCTTGACGATGTCGGCCGCCTTGTTCAGCGCGGCCGGGTCCTGGCTGCGCATCTCCACCTGCACGTCCTTGCCGACCGGCGGGCCGCCCTGCGGCTCGCGCACCTCGACCTCGATGCCGGGGATGTTGGCGACGCGCTTGCGCACCTCGTTGGCGATGTCCTTGCCGACCAGGCCCAGCTTCAGCCGGTCCTCGTAGTCGACGAAGTCCAGGCTGATCCGCCCGATGGTGTCGTTGGGCGCCGAATTGGGCCCGCCGCCGGGGCTGGCGGTCCCCGAGCGGACGAAGATCGAATTGACGCCCTTCTGACCGATGAGCCGGCCTTCCACCTGCCGGACGAGCTGGTCCTGGGCCTGGGGCGACAGGTTGCCTCGCGCCTTGACGTAGACCGAGACGAATTCGGGGTCCTGGCGCAGGAAGAACTCGGTCGGCTTGTTCTCCAGCTTGAAGGCGTAGACCACCAGGATGATCACCGCCAGGGTCGCAAACATGGCCGAGGTCGGGTGGTGGGCCAGGGAATCGATCGTGCGGGCGTACCAGCCCATGAAGCCGGTCATCTCGCGCGGGTCGCCGCGTTCCGACTTCTCGATCTCGCGCAGGTGCGCCTCGTCCACCGCCGCCTTGCGCCCGAAGATCGAGCCCAGCGCCGGGGTGAAGATCAAGGCGATGAAGATCGACGCGCCCAGCACGTAGAACAGCGTCATGGGCAGGAAGCTCATGAACTTGCCGGGGATCGAGTTCCAGAACAGGAAGGGCAGGAAGGCGCACAGCGTCGTCAGCGTGCCGTTCAGCACCGGCCAGAACATGCGCTTGCCGGCCGCGGCGAACGCCTCTTCCTTGGCCATGCCCTCGGCCATCTTCCGGTCGGCGTACTCGACCACCACGATGCCGCCGTCGACCAGGATGCCGACCGCCAGCACCAGGCCGAACATCACCATCTGGTTGAGCGTGACCCCGGTGGCGTTGAGCATCAGGAAGGCCAGCATGAAGCAGGCCGGGATCGCCGCCCCCACCATCAGCCCCTGGCGGATGCCCAGCGTCGCCACGATGATCAGCATGACCAGGATGGTGGCGATGATCAGCCCGCTTTCCAGAACCACCAGGGTCCGGCCGATGAAGTCGCTCTCGTCGTAGATGTAGGACACCTTGACCGTCTCGGGCCAACGCTTCTGCTCCTCGGCGACGACCTTGCGGACCTCCTTCACCGTATCGAGGATGTTGGCGCCCGAGCGCTTGGCCACGTCGACCGAGAACGCCGGCTGGCCGTTGAAGCGGGTGATGTAGGTCGCTTCCTTGAAGGTGCGGCGCACGTCGCCGATGTCGCCGACGGTGATCAGCCGGTCGCCGTTCTTCTTGATCGGCAGGGCCAGGATGTCGGCCGGCTCGTTGACCACGCCGGGCACCTTGACCGCGAACTTGCCGGCCCCCGATTCCAGGTTGCCGGCCGGCACGAGCTGGTTGTTGCGGCCGATCACCAGGGCCAGTTCGCCGGGGGAGACGTTGGCGGCCTCCATCCGCACCGGGTCGATGGTGACTTCCAGCAGCTCCTCGCGCCCGCCGTTGAGATAGACTTCCAGCACGCCGGGCGTGCCTTCCAGCCGGTCCTGCAGGCTGCGCGAGATCTGGAACAGCGTGCGCTCCGGCGCGCCGCCGGACAGCACGATGCCGATGATCGGGTCGCCGGAGGCGTTGGCCTCCTCGATGATCGGCTCCTCGGCGTCCGGCGGGAACTTGCCGCGCGCCAGGTCGACCGTGGCGCGCACCTCGGCCAGGGCCTTGTCCTTCTTGAAGTTGGCCTCGAACTCCAGGTTCACGATCGCCATGCTCTGGCGGGCGACCGCGTTCATCTCCTTAATGCCTTCGATCGTCTGCAGCTCGG